>JASGEE010000064.1:0-7793 GCA_047606715.1 Microbacterium sp. | reverse complement strand
GCGCAGGCGCAGGATGCCGCCGCGTACGGCCGGTTCTTCCACGCGATGCTGGATGCCGGGGTGTCGCTGCCGCCGTCGGCGTTCGAGGCCTGGTTCGTCACCGCCGCCCACGACGACGCCGTGATCGCCCGCATCGTCGAGGTGCTCCCCGCCGCCGCCCGCGCGGCTGCGCAATCCCGCTGAGCCCGCTCGCTTTGCTCAGCATCGCGGCATCCGGTAAGGTGGACCCTTGGTGCGTCGAGTTCCCCCTCCGCACCGGACAACTTCCGAGACCTCCCCGTCTCGTGTGGACAACCGGAGCCGTGAGCTCCACAGAAGAAATCAGGTGTGAAGTGGTTTACGCAGTAGTGCGCGCCGGTGGCCGCCAGGAGAAGGTGGAGGTCGGCACGATCGTCGTTCTCGACCGCCAGCAGGCCAAGATCGGCGAAACGCTCGAGCTGCCCGCCGTGCTGCTCGTCGACGGGGATGCCGTCACGACCGACGCCGACACGCTCGCGAAGGTGACCGTCACCGCTGAGGTGCTCGGCGAGGAGCGTGGCCCGAAGATTGTGATCCAGAAGTTCAAGAACAAGACCGGTTACAAGAAGCGCCAGGGCCACCGTCAGGACCTCACGCGCGTCAAGATCACCGGCATCAAGTAAGCCTGAGGAGACGCTGAGATGGCACACAAGAAGGGCGCAAGCTCTACCCGCAACGGTCGTGACTCCAATGCCCAGCGACTGGGCGTGAAGCGTTTCGGCGGCCAGCAGGTCCTCGCCGGCGAGATCATCGTCCGCCAGCGCGGCACCCACTTCCACCCCGGCGTGAACGTCGGCCGCGGTGGGGACGACACGCTGTTCGCCCTGTCCGCCGGTGCCGTCGAGTTCGGCACGAAGGGCGGCCGCAAGGTCGTCAACATCGTCGCCGCGGAGTGACCCGCGCGACGGACCGATCAGCAGCGTGAGGGGCGGGCTTCGGCTCGCCCCTCGCTCTTTTTCCGCACGTCCCCTTCTCGACAGGAGCCCGCCATGGTGACCTTCGTTGACCGCGTCACGCTGCACCTGCGTGCCGGCAAGGGCGGCAACGGCTGCGTCTCGGTGCGCCGCGAGAAGTTCAAGCCGCTCGCCGGCCCCGACGGCGGCAACGGCGGACACGGCGGCGATATCGTGCTGGTCGCCGACCCGCAGGTGACGACGCTGCTGTCCTACCACCACTCGCCGCACCGCACGGCCGGCAACGGCGGTTTCGGGATGGGCGACCACCGTTCGGGCGCCGCGGGCGAAGACGTCGAGCTGACCGTGCCCGTCGGCACGGTCGTGAAGGATGCCGACGGCCAGACCCTCATCGACCTGATCACTCCCGGCACGCGCTTCGTCGTCGCACCCGGCGGCCAGGGCGGCCTCGGCAACGCGGCGCTGGCGAACCCCAAGCGCAAGGCCCCCGGCTTCGCCCTGCTCGGCACTCCCGGCTGGGAGGGCGACATCCTCCTGGAGCTGAAGACCGTCGCCGACGTCGCACTGGTCGGGTTCCCTTCGGCGGGCAAGTCGAGCCTCATCGCCGCGATCTCGGCGGCGCGTCCGAAGATCGCCGACTACCCGTTCACGACCCTGCATCCGAACCTCGGAGTCGTGCAGGCCGGCGAGAACCGCTACACGGTCGCCGACGTCCCGGGCCTCATCGAGGGTGCGAGTGAGGGCAAGGGGCTGGGGCTGGAGTTCCTGCGCCACGTCGAACGCTGCACGGCGCTCGTGCACGTGCTCGACTGCGCCACTCTCGAGCCCGGACGCGATCCCCTCAGCGATCTCGACGTCATCCGTGACGAACTGGCGAACTATCCGGTGCCCGAGGGGCAGACGCCGCTGTTGGAGCGGCCGCAGCTGGTCGCCTTGAACAAGGTCGACGTGCCCGAAGGCAAAGACCTCGCCGATCTCGTCCGCCCCGAGCTCGAAGCCCGCGGCTACCGCGTGTTCGAGATCTCCACCGTGAGCCACGAAGGACTGCGCGCGCTCACCTTCGCGCTCGGCGACATCGTCGCGCGCCACCGCGCCGAGCAGGCCGCTGCGCCTGCGCCCGAGCGGATCGTGATCCGCCCGAAGGGTGCGGAGAAGGACTTCGAGATCCGGGTCGAGGGTGGCACCTACGGCAATGTCTACCGCATCCTCGGCGACAAGCCGGTGCGCTGGGTGGCGCAGACCGACTTCCAGAACGAAGAGGCCGTCGGATTCCTCGCCGACCGCCTGGAGAAGCTCGGTGTCGAAGACGAACTGTTCCGGCACGGCGCCGAAGCCGGTTCGACGGTCGTGATCGGCCCGGGCGATGGCATCGTGTTCGACTGGCATCCGTCGCTGTCGTCGGCGGCCGAGCTCATGACGGCACCGCGCGGCACCGACCCCCGCCTCGATCTGAACCCGCGGCGCACGACCTCGCAGCGCCGCGAGCGCTATCACGACCGCATGGATGCCAAGGCGCAGGCGCGCGCCGAGCTGGAGGCCCAGCGCCTCGCCGGCGGGGACTGGGACGAGGTCGAGCAGGAGGACGGCGAACAATCGTGAGTGTGCAGGAACGGTCGGCGCTGCCCGGCGCGCGACGGGTGGTCGTGAAGGTCGGCTCGTCGTCGATCAGCGGTGAGAACGCCGACAAGATCCAGACGATCGTCGAGGCCCTCGCCGCGGCACACGCGCGCGGCACCGAGGTCGTGCTGGTCTCGTCGGGGGCCATCGCGACGGGCATGCCGTATCTCGCCCTCGATGAGCGGCCCGTCGATCTGGCCACGCAGCAGGCGGCCGCGGCCGTGGGGCAGAACGTGCTCATCTACCGCTACCAGGACGCTCTTACTCCGTTCGCGATCGTCGCCGGCCAGGTGCTGCTGACGGCGGGTGACCTGGAGAACCCGACGCATCGTTCCAACGCGCGGCGCGCCATGGAGCGTCTGCTGGGGTTGCGCATCCTGCCGATCGTCAACGAGAACGACACGGTCGCCACGCACGAGATCCGCTTCGGCGACAACGACCGCCTCGCCGCGCTCGTGGCCGCCCTCATCGATGCCGACGCTCTCGTGCTGCTCAGCGACATCGAGGCGCTGTACACGCGCCCGCCGAGCGAGCCCGGAGCCGTCCCCATCCGCACGGTCGCCTACGGCGACGACCTCGCCGGCTTCGAGTTCGGCTCCGTCGTCGTCAACAGCGTCGGCACCGGGGGAGCGGCCACCAAGGTCTCCGCGGCGCGGCTGGCTGCGGCATCCGGTATCGGCGTGCTCGTCACGAGCGCCGACCTCGTCGACGCGGCGCTGAACGGCGCCGACATCGGCACCTGGTTCGCCCCGAGCCTCGAGGCGCCCGCCCCCGTGCACACCGCCGCGAACGCCTGAGCGCCGCCTCGCGCGCGGCGCAGATGTGTCATGATCCGCCCCTCGGGGCGCGGGGAGTGGCGGATGCCGACACGTCTGCCGGCCCGTGCGCCGTGCCGGCTCGCTAGAATCGGCGGATGACCACGACGATCGCCGCGACCGCCCAGGAGCGCCTCGAACTCGCGCACGACGCCGCACGCTCGGTGGGTCTGTTGAGCGATGTCGAGAAGGCCGACGCACTGCGCGCGATCGCCGACGCGATCGAGGCGGCGACCGATCAGATCGTCGCCGCGAACGCCGAAGACCTCCAGCGCGGGCGGGAGAGCGGGCTGTCGGACGGTCTGCAAGACCGCCTGAGGCTGGATGCCACGCGCATCGCCGCGCTGGCGGCCGCCGTGCGCGACGTCGCCGAGCTGCCCGACCCGGTCGGCCGCGTCCTCGACGAACGGACACTGCCGAGCGGCGTCGAGCTGCAGAAGGTGTCGGTCCCCTTCGGCGTCGTCGGATCCATCTACGAGGCCCGCCCCAACGTCACGGTCGACATCGCCGCGCTCGCCCTGCGCGCGGGCAATGCCGTCGTGCTGCGCGGCGGCTCGGCGGCGCAGTCGTCGAACGCGGCGCTGGTCGCGATCATGCGTACCGCGCTTGCCACTCGTGGCATTGACCCCGAGGCGATCCAGACTGTCGACGACTTCGGCCGCGACGGCGCGCACGCGCTCATGCAAGCGCGTGGCCTGGTCGACGTGCTGGTTCCCCGCGGCAGTGCCGAGCTCATCGAGACGGTCGTGACCGAGTCGACGGTGCCGGTGATCGAGACCGGGGCCGGCGTCGTGCACATCGTGCTCGATGCCTCCGCTCCGCTGGAGTGGGCCGAGCAGATCGTCGTCAACGCGAAGACCCAGCGCCCGAGCGTCTGCAACGCGGTGGAGACCGTGTTGGTGCTGCGCGACGCCGCCGAGCGGCTGATTCCGCCGGTAGCGGCGGCGCTGACGGATGCGGGGGTCACGATCCACGGCGACGAGACCGTGCGGGCGCTCGTGGCCGCGGCGGTGCCGGCGACCGACGCCGACTGGGCGATCGAGCACATGAGCCTCGACCTGTCGATGAAGGTCGTCGACGATCTCGATGCCGCGCTCGCCCACATCCGGCGATACTCGACACACCACACCGAGTCGATCATCACGGCAGACCCGCAGCGAGCCGAGCGGTTTCTCGCCGAGGTCGATGCGGCCGTCGTCATGGCCAATGCATCGACGCGGTTCACCGACGGGGGAGAGTTCGGCTTCGGCGCCGAGGTCGGCATCTCGACCCAGAAGCTGCACGCGCGTGGCCCGATGGGCCTGCCGGAGCTGACCAGTACGAAGTGGCTTGCGCGCGGGACCGGGCAGATCCGCTCGTGACGGCCTAAGCTGGAACCACCGACATCGAACGGAGCCCGAATGACCCTCGCCACGATTCTCGCCCTCGCCGCAGAGGGGGCCGAGCACTCCGGCAACGTCCAGGCCGAGACCTTCATCTTCGGTCTCATCGCCTTCGTGACGTTCCTGGCGCTGGGCCTGGTCACGCTGTCGTATCGCAACGTCGCCAACCGTCACGCGCACAAGGCCGCGGCGTACGCGAAGGCACACCCGGCCGACCTTGCCCAGACGGGACATGGCCACCACTGAGGCCCGCATGATGGTATCCCTGCGCCCGCCGCGCATCGGGGTGATGGGCGGCACGTTCGACCCGATTCATCACGGTCACCTCGTCGCCGCGAGCGAAGTGGCGCAGTCGTTCGATCTCGACGAGGTCGTTTTCGTCCCCACCGGTCTGCCATGGCAGAAGAGCGACGTGACCGGCGGTGAGCACCGCTATCTCATGACCGTCATCGCCACGGCCTCCAATCCCCGGTTCACGGTCAGCAGGGTCGACATCGACCGTGACGGGCCGACGTACACGATCGATACGCTGCGTGACCTGCGCGCGGCGCGTCCCGACGCCGACCTGTTCTTCATCACCGGTGCAGATGCCATCGCGCAGATCATCGAGTGGCGCGACCATGACCAGCTCTGGGAACTGGCGCATTTCGTCGCGGTGTCGCGTCCGGGACATGTTCTGACCACCGGTGGTCTGCCCAGCGCCGTCGTCAGCCAGCTCGAGGTGCCGGCGTTGGCGATCTCGTCGACGGACTGTCGGGAGCGGGTTCGTTCGGGACACCCCGTGTGGTACCTGGTTCCAGACGGCGTCGTCCAATACATTGCGAAGCACCACCTTTACCGGAGCGAGGCATGAGCACATCCGACCAGCCCGAATCCGCCCCGCTGACCAGGCGTCAGCTGCGCGAGCTGCGTAACACCGCGGCGACACCCGTCATCACGACCGGCGGCATTCCGATCGAAACGGATGCCGAGCCGGCTGCGCCGGTCGTGGTGCAGCCGGCGAGCGAGGCCGAACCCGTCGTGCTCTCGGCGGCGCCGCCGGCGCCGCAGAACGTCGACCTGAGTGCCCCGGTGCTCACGCGCCGCGCGGCGCGTCAGCGGGAGCGGCTGCGCACCGCATCCGTGCCGGTCGTGTCGGCGGAGGCCGTCGCCGAAGTCGAAGCCGACTCCGAACCGACGGCGCCGGCCGACGAAACGGTCGATCCCGGAGCCGATGTCGCGCCGCCCGAGACGGCGGATGCCGCGACCGCGCCGGTGACGGACGCCGCGCCCGTCGATGACGTTGCGCCCGTCGAGGAGGAACGCCCTGTCGTTGCCGCCGACTTCGGTTCGAGTCTGCTCGCCGGCGATGGCGTCGAGCTCGAGCTCTCGCCGTCGTTCGACGGGTTGCTTGCGCGCGGCGCCGCCACGACCGGGTCGATCGCGGCCCCGAACGCGCTCATCCTGTCGCAGACGCCCGATACGGGCGCTTTCGTGTCGCCCGTCGCTGCCACCGGTGAGGTTCTGGTGACCGGGACATACGCACTGCCCGAGTCGCTCGGCTCGACCGGCACTCTGCCCGGGTCGGCCGACGGCAAAGACGTCGATGCCGCTCTCCTGGACGGTGAGCTGCCCTCGGCGTCATCGCCGGCACCGATCGCCGCGAGCGCCGCGATCAGCACGATCAAGAGCGCCGAGGACATCATCAAGCCGCCCGCGCCCGAAAAGGGCAGCCGGCTCATGCTGGTGCTGGGCATCACCGCCGGCACCCTCGCACTGGCACTCGTCGGGGTGCTGATCATCGCGCTGACGACGGGGGCGTTGCGTTGACCGCAACCGAGCGCACGCACGAGCTCGTTCGGCTCGCCGCTGTCGCCGCGGACGGTAAGGGGGCGGAGGACCTGCTGGCCTTCGACGTGTCGGAGCCCCTGCCGCTCGTGGATGCGTTCTTGCTCGCCACGGGGTCGAGCGAACGCAACGTCGCCGCCATCGCCGATGCGGTCGAGGAGGCGATGCTCGACGCCGGGGTCAAGCGGCTGCGCCGCGAGGGCCGTCAGGAAGCGCGCTGGGTGCTGCTGGATTTCGGCGATCTGGTCGTGCACGTGTTCCACGAGCAGGAGCGGATCTTCTACGGGCTCGAGCGACTGTGGAAGGACTGCCCGATCGTGCCGATCGCGGCGGCGGCCGCCGCGGCATCCGAGTAGCTCGAGCTGTCGTGTCGTCCTTCGTTGAGCGAGTGTTGCCGTCGACGGCGGAAGCGCTCATGCGTTCGCGGTTCGCGGCCTTTCGTGACGGGGATGCGGCGTGGCTGTGGGAGACGTGGCATCCATCGACTCGCCCCGCGGCGATCGATCTGAGCGACAACCCGCGCTGGCGAGGGCTGCAGATCGTCGACACCGTGGCGGGTGGGCGGGACGACGAAGCGGGCATCGTGGAGTTTCGTGCGACCTACGTGCTGCCGGGCGGGGGCGTGGAGGTTCTGCATGAGCGGTCGCGTTTCGTGCGCGAGGGCGGCTGCTGGTATTACCTCGACGCGATGTGAGCCGAGGCGGGTGACGGGGGTAGCGGATTCGGAGCACATGGTCGCGTGTAGTAGGCTTGCGTGGTTGCCGTACGGCGACGATGGGCCTGTGGCGCAGCTGGTAGCGCACCTGCATGGCATGCAGGGGGTCAGGGGTTCGAGTCCCCTCAGGTCCACATTTTGTGCAAGGCTGTCACCTTCGACATGATGATCGCGAGTGGCGGCCTTGCTCTCCTTTTCCTTCTGGGGTTGTGTCCAGGGCTCGGTCGGTGCTTTGCTGAGTAGGACGCTGAATGGTTGGGCGAGGTTCGCCTGGATCTCGTCGTTGTGGTCGATGTAGACAGTTCCCCGGCCTGCCGCAAAGCCGCGTACGAAGACCGCCGCGCCCACCGCGACGGAGCCGTCCAGGGGCAGGTCGTGGAGCGCGTCGTCACCGACGTCCGGGAGCGCCGCGTTGAGGTGCCCCACCCGCGAAGTGAGTGCATCCGCGAGGTCTTCGCCAACGACGACGCGCTTGTGAACGTGATCTGGGCACTCATCGAAGCCG
>JASGEE010000063.1:0-12977 GCA_047606715.1 Microbacterium sp. | reverse complement strand
TTCCCGGTGTGGCTGTCGCCCGTGCAGGTCGTCGGCATCCCGGTCGCGGACGAGTTCGCGCCCTACCTCGACGACATCGTCGCGCGGCTGCGGGCCGAGGGAGTGCGCGCCGAGGTCGACCATTCCGCCGACCGGATGCCGAAGAAGATCCGCACCCACACGACGCAGAAGGTGCCGCTGCAGCTGATCGCGGGGGAGCAGGATCGCTCGGCCGGCACCGTGTCGTTCCGCTTCCGCGACGGGTCGCAGACCAACGGGATCCCCTTCGACGAGGCGATCGCGAAGATCATCGCCGCGATCGCGAGCAAAGCGCTCGTCGACACCGCTGCGGACCTCGCGTGAGCGATCTCGACGACGCAGCGGCGCTGGGCGGTGTTCCCGACGAGTTCCAGCGGCTGTGGACGCCGCACCGGATGGCCTATATCCAGGCCGGCCCGCAGCCGCTGCGCGACGAATGCCCGTTCTGCGCCGCGCCGGAGAAGACGGATGCCGATGGGCTCCTCGTCGCCCGTGGTGAGACGGCGTACGTGTTGCTCAACCTGTTCCCCTACAACTCCGGCCACCTGCTCATATGCCCCTACCGGCATATTGCGACGTACGACGAGGCCACGGCGGAGGAGGTGGCCGAGATGGGTGCGCTGACCCAGACCGCGATGCGCGTGTTGCGCACTGTCTCGCGCTGCGACGGGTTCAACATCGGCATGAATCAGGGCGCCGTCGCCGGCGCCGGAGTCGACGGCCATTTGCACCAGCACGTCGTGCCGCGCTGGGCGACCGACGCGAACTTCTTCCCCATCATCGCCAAGACGAAGGCGCTGCCGCAGCTGCTCGGCGAGGCGCGTGAGGCCCTCGCCGCCGCCTGGCCGTCCTAGAGCGCGACGCCGAGCGCGTCACCGAGTGCAGGAGACTCACCCGCAACAGGACGGATGCGGCGCAAGCCGTCCTGTTTTCGCTCGATCCCCTGTCTTCGGTGACGGATACCGGGTGAGGGATCGGGTGACGGGTGTCGTCAGCGGACGCGGGTGACAGGGAACTGTAGGCGGGGCTGCGCATAGAACTGCTGCGCCTCCACGAGCTGCAGTTCGCGCTGCCCGGACTGGTGGGTCAGCTCCAGCAGGTCGTACACGCTGGAAACCGTGCGGGCCAGGGCATCCGACGCATCGCCGGTTGCGCGGTAATGCGCCGTGAACAGTGCCGCCGTGACATCACCCGAGCCGTTGGCCTTCATCGGGATGCGGGGAGTCTGCACGATCCAGGCACCGTCTGGGGTGACGGCGAGCATCTCGATCGTCTCTGTCGGGGCATCGGGACGTTCCACCGAGGTGACGAGCAGCACCCGCGGACCCAGAGCGCGTGCGGCATCGGCCGCGGCGAGGGTCGAGGCGAGGTCGGTGGGCTCGGTGTCCGTGAGAAAGCCCAGCTCGAACTGGTTCGGGGTGATGATGTCGGCGGCCGGCACGACCTTCTCGCGCAGCAGGATCGGGATCGCCGGCGCGACGAAGCATCCGCTCTTCGCATTGCCCATGACGGGGTCGCACGCGTATACGGCGGAAGGGTTGGCTGCCTTGACGCGTGCGACGGCGTCGAGGATGACATCGGCGATGCCCTCGCTGCCCTGATACCCCGACAGCACGACGTCGACGTCTGTGAGCGCACCGCGCTCCTCGATGCCGGTGATGACCTCGCGGACATCGTCGGGGGAGATGAGAGGCCCACGCCATGCGCCGTACCCGGTGTGGTTGGAGAAGTTCACGGTGTACACCGGCAGCACTTCGACGCCGATGCGCTGCAACGGGAAGACGGCGGCCGAGTTGCCGACGTGGCCGTAGGCGACGGCGGACTGGATCGAGAGGATCTTCATCGGGGAGTTCATCCTGCTTTCGTGTTCGCAACCGACGCGGCGATCGCGTCGGAGAGGTCGGATGCCAGACGTGCGAGCTCGGCGTTGTCGAGGTCGTGCACGGTCAGACGGAGGTGACGGGCCGCCGACGGGTCGGTGAGGACGAACTCGTCGCCGGAGCGGGCGAGCCACCCTCGCCGCATGAGCTGTTCGGACACCGCTCGCGCCGGCGCCGGCACGGGAACCCACAGGCTGAGGCCGTCGCCGGCCGAGGCGGGGATGCCGTTCCCGCTGAGTGCGGCCGCGGCGGCCGCGTTGCGGGCGGCGTAGTGTGCGCCCGCGGCAGCCACCGCCGATATCGTGTGAGGATCGGTGAGCAGTCCGAGAGCGAGGCGCTGCAGCAGGTGGCTCACCCACGTTGCGCCGGGGTTCAAGCGCCGGGCCAGGCGGTCGGCGGTGTCGGGATCGGATGCCGTGATCGCGAGGCACATGTCGGGTCCGAGGAACTTCGAGACCGATCGGATCAGCGCCCAGCGCCGGTGGTCGGGCGGGATCACCGATCGGTACGGCTGCGCCGACAGCAGCGAGAAGTGATCGTCCTCGATGACGAGGGCGTAGGGGTGGGCCGCGAGCACTTCCCGCAGCAGGTCGGCGCGCCGCGCGCTCAGGCTGGCGCCGGTGGGGTTCTGCGCGCGGGGGGTGAGGAGCACGGCACGGGCCCCGGCATCCAGGGCGACTCGCAGACCCTCGACCGTCATGCCCTCGGCATCCACCGGGACGGAGATCGGGCGATATCCGCCCAGGCGCACGGTATTGATGCTCGCGAGGAAGCAGGGGTCTTCGAGGGCGACGGCATCGTCGCGCGTGAGGGTCTGCGCGAGCAGCCGCTCGATCGCGTCCGAGGCGCCGCCGGTGATCGTCAGCCGGAACGGACGGTCTTCGCCGACGGCGTCGCGCATCCACGCGGTCGCCCACGCCTGAAGGTCGCGGTCGACCACCGGCTCTCCGTAGAGCACCGGTCGGCCGACGATCCGGTCGAGCACGCCGGAGGGATCAGGAATGAGTCGCGGGTCGGGATTTCCGGTGCCGAGGTCGCGCAGCACAGTGCCGTGCGCGAAGCCTTCCTGAGCGATGGGAGTGCGGTCGGTGATGCGCGTGCCGGCACGGCCGCGGGCCTCGACGACGCCCGCCTGCGTCAGCAGCCGGTAGGCGGCGACGACGGTGTTGCGATTGACTCCGAGCTCGTCGGCGAGCGTCCGCACGGGTGGCAGTGCGGCACCCGGTGCGAGGGCGCCCTGCTCGACCTGCCGCCGCACGCTGTCGGCGATCTCAGTCGCCGATGTACCGGCGATCCGCACGGTCATCGTCGCTTCCCTCACGTCGTGCAGTCTATGTGACAGATCATGGTAATTTTTGGCATAGGTCATTCTGTCGCATCGTTTGCTACTCGAAGGAGCACCCGTGTCCACTCCCGCCACCGGATCGTCGCGCGTCAAGCGCGGTCTCGCCGAGATGCTCAAGGGCGGCGTCATCATGGACGTCGTCACGCCCGATCAGGCCAAGATCGCCGAGGACGCCGGGGCCGTCGCCGTCATGGCGCTCGAACGCGTGCCCGCCGACATCCGCGCACAGGGCGGCGTGTCGCGCATGAGCGACCCCGACATGATCGACGCCATCTCAGAGGCCGTCTCGATCCCCGTCATGGCGAAGGCGCGCATCGGCCACTTCGTCGAGGCGCAGGTGCTGCAGGAGCTCGGTGTCGACTACATCGACGAGTCCGAGGTGCTCTCCCCGGCGGACTACGTCAACCACATCGACAAGTGGGGCTTCACCGTGCCGTTCGTGTGCGGCGCGACCAACCTCGGCGAGGCGCTGCGACGCATCACCGAGGGCGCGGCGATGATCCGCTCCAAGGGGGAGGCCGGCACGGGAGACGTGTCTGAGGCCACGAAGCACATCCGCAAGATCAACGGCGAGATCGGCGCGCTGCGCTCGATGACGAGGGACGAGCTGTACGTCGCGGCCAAGGAGCTGCAGGCGCCCTACGAGCTCGTCGCCGAGGTCGCCGAGACCGGCAAGCTGCCGGTCGTGCTCTTCGTCGCCGGGGGTGTGGCCACTCCGGCGGACGCCGCCATGATGATGCAGCTGGGCGCCGATGGCGTCTTCGTCGGCTCGGGCATCTTCAAGAGCGGAAAACCTGCACGGCGCGCCGCCGCGATCGTGAAGGCCACGACGTTCTACGACGACGCGAAGGTGATCGCGGATGTCTCGCGCGGACTCGGCGAGGCGATGGTCGGCATCAACGTCGCCGATCTGCCAGCTCCGCACCGTCTCGCCGAACGCGGCTGGTGACCGAACGCCGCAAGGATGCGACGGCGATGACGCGGCCGGTCGGGGTGCTCGCGCTGCAGGGCGACGTGCGGGAGCACGCCGGGGCACTGGCGGCGCTGGGCGCCGACGTCGTGCTCGTGCGACGCCCGGAGGAACTGGCGGCTGTCGGGGGCCTCGTGATCCCCGGCGGCGAGTCGAGCGTCATCGACAAGCTCGCGCGGGCGTTCGGCCTGCAGCAGCCGATCCGCGACGCGATCGCGGGCGGGATGCCGGTGTACGGCACCTGTGCGGGCCTCATCCTGCTCGCCGACCGCATCACCGATGGCATCGTCGGGCAGGAGACCTTCGGCGGCCTCGACGTCACGGTGCAGCGCAACGCCTTCGGCAGCCAGGTCGACTCGTTCGAGACCGACCTGGAGGTCGAGGGCTTCGACACCCCGACGCACGCCACGTTCATCCGCGCGCCGCGCGTCGTCGAGGTCGGTCCCGCGGCGCGGGCGATCGCGACCCTGAGCGATGACGCAGGGGGCGCCGTCGTGGCCGTGACACAGGGCAACCTCCTCGGCACCGCCTTCCACCCCGAGGTGTCGGGCGAGACGCGGTTCCACGAGCTGTTCCTGCGGCGCGTGCGCGCGGCCTGAGCCCGGTCCGGCTGCACGTCACGACGACGTGGCGGTAACGTGCCGTCATGACCGAATGGGTGGCGCTCCTGCGCGGAGTCAACGTCGGCGGCATCACGGTCCGCAGCGCCGACCTGGCGGCGCTGTTCCGCGAGTCGGAGTACACGGCCGTGAAGACCGTGCTCGCCAGCGGCAACGTGCGGTTCACCGCGGATGCCGGCACGAAGGCGCGGGCGGAGCTGAAAGCCCGCATTGAGCAGGCGCTGCGGGACCGATTCGGCTACGACGCCTGGATCGTGCTGGTGACCCTCGACGAGCTCGCGGCCGCGATCGACGCCTTCCCGTTCGACGCGGGTGACGCGTCGCGCCACCCGTACGTGATCTTCTGCAGCGACGACGCGGTGCGAGGCGAACTGGTGGAGGCCGCGGCATCCGTCGACCCCGTCGAAGACCCGGTGCAGGACGGTCACGGCGACGGCGTCGGCTTCATCTACTGGTCTCCGGAGAAGGGCCGCACCCTCGACACCGGGTACGCGAAGGTGCTCGGCAAGGCCAAGTACAAGGCCACCACCACGACGCGCAACCTGCGGACGCTCGCGAAGATCGTGGGCGCATCCCCGTAAACTGGAGCGCATGTCCGGACACTCCAAATGGGCCACGACCAAGCACAAGAAGGCCGTCATCGACGCGCGCCGCGCCAAGTCGTGGGCCAAGCTCATCAAGAACATCGAAGTCGCCGCCAAGCTCGGCGGCGCCGACCTGGCCGGCAACCCGACCCTGTTCGACGCCGTCCTCAAGGCGAAGAAGACCTCGGTCCCCAAGGACAACATCGACCGCGCCATCAAGCGCGGCGCCGGCATCGGCGGCGAGTCGGTCGAGTACGCGTCGATCCTGTATGAAGGCTACGGTCCGAACGGTGTGGCCCTGATGATCGAGTGTCTGACCGACAACAAGAACCGTGCTGCCGCCGAGGTGCGCACGGCCCTCTCGCGAAACGGGGGCACCCTCGCCGACCCCGGCAGCGTCGCCTACAACTTCCACCGCAAGGGCGTCATCGTCGTCTCCGGCGAGGGAACGACCGAAGACGACGTCATGCTCGTCGCCCTCGAGGCCGGTGCCGAGGAGATCGAGCCGCACGCGCAGGGTTTCGAGGTCATCACCGAGGCGACCGACCTCGTCAAGGTGCGCTCGGCCATCCAGGAGGCGGGCCTGGAGTACGAGTCGGCCGACGTCGAGTTCGTCCCGTCGCTGAAGGTCGAGGTCGACGCCGACACTGCCCGCAAGGTGTTCCGCCTCATCGACGCGCTGGAAGACAGCGACGACGTGCAGAACGTGTTCAGCAACTTCGACCTGACTGCCGAAGTGCAGGCCGAGCTCGAAGCCGACGAGTAGGGCTCTCAGCCCACCGGCACGGCGGCATAGTCGCGCAGCGTGAGGCGGTCCCGTTCGATGAGAAACGTGTGCGTCGACACGTTCGCCAGGCGCTCACCCGGCAGCGGCAGCGTCTCGCCGCTGGCGTGACGGATGACCTCGCCGATGAGAGCCCCGTGCGTCACCGCGATGATGGGGACATCATGCGGGGCGCTGCGCCGTCGTGCGTCGCGCACGATCGCGCAGATGCCCGCCACAGCACGTCGTCGCAGATGCGGGCGGGACTCGGCGTCCGGGACGTCGTCACGGTTCCAGACGCGATACTGCCGGAGGTATTCCGCGTCGGTCATCCCCTCCGCGACGCCGTAGCCGCGCTCGCGCAGGTGACGGTAGGTTTTCGGAGCGTCGGCATGCAGTGTGCGGGCGAGGATCTCGGCGGTCTCGCGCGCCCGCGACAGGTCGCTCGAGACGACGAGAGGACGGATGCCGACGAACTGTGCGGCGAGCCGCTCAGCGAGTCCGCGAGCTTGCGCACGGCCGACATCGTTGAGGGGAACGTCTGTCGAACCCTGGATGCGGCGCTGCGCGTTCCAGTCGGTCTCGCCGTGGCGCACAAGAAGAAGAGTCGTCACCGCACGAGTCTACGAGCGCAGCGCGGTCGCGAGGGCCCGCAGCACCTCGGTCGTGCCGCCGTCGATCTTCACGGCCGCCCGGGCATCGGCACGGGTCTCGCCGCGGTTGACGATCACGATCGGCAGCCGGCGTCGGCGTGCCCGTTCGAGCAGCCGGATGCCGGAGTTCACCACGAGCGATGACCCGGCGATCAACAGTGCATCACTGGAGGCGACGATCCGCTCCGCCTCCTGGAACTTCACGGCGGGGATGTATTCGCCGAAGAACACGACGTCGGGTTTGAGCATGCCGCCGCACACGCTGCAGTCCGGCACGACGAAGCCATCGCTCGACGTCGGCAGCACGTCGCCGTCGGGGCCGAGCTCGACGGCATCCGGCACGGTGATCCACGGATTGTCGGTCTCGACGCGTCGGGCCACATCGCGCCGATCGAACACCTGGCCGCAGTGCGTGCACTGCACACGGCGCATCGTGCCGTGCAGCTCGACCACTCGGCGGCTGCCCGCGCGCACATGGAGGCCGTCGACGTTCTGGGTGACGACGCCGGTTGCGATGCCCGACTCTTCCAGCTCGGCGAGCGCGGCGTGTCCACCGTTGGGTTCGGCGCCGGCGAAGGCGCGCCAGCCCAGGTGGCTGCCGACCCAGTAGCGGCGCCGGGCCGCGTCAGACGAGAGGAACTGCTGTGCCGTCATCGGCGTGCGGACACGCGAGCCCTGACCGCGGTAGTCGGGAATGCCCGAGTCCGTTGACACTCCCGCGCCGGTCAACACGGCGATGTGACGTCCGGCAAGCGCGATCGCGGCTCGTGCCACCGCCGACGCGGTCTGGGCGTCGAGGGCGACCTGATCGACCACTGCGGACATGGCCCGAGCATACGCGCACCGGTTTTCCGGCATGTTACGCGTGCGAGCATAGGAGGCATGGCCGCGACCCGCAGACATCCTCCGGTGCGTATCGATGATCCCGCAGACCCCCGGCTGGCGGACTATCGCGACCTGACCGACGTCGCGCTGCGCCGCGTGCTCGAGCCCGAGAGCGGTCTTTACATCGCCGAGTCGGCGAAGGTCATCGCCCGCGCCATCGCCGCGGGGCACCGGCCGCGCTCGGTGCTCGTGCAGGAGAAGTGGCTCCCCGACGTCGAAGCTCTGGCGGGGGATGCGACCGTGTACGTCGTCGACGACCGCGTCGCAGAGCGGCTCACCGGCTACGCAGTGCACCGCGGTGCGTTGGCCGCGATGCATCGCCCCCTCCTCCCCTCCGTCGCCGAGGTCGTCGCGGGTGCTCGCCTCGTGCTCGTCCTGGAAGACATCGTCGATCACACCAATGTGGGGGCCGCGTTTCGCGCGGCGGCCGGGCTCGGCGCTGACGCCGTGCTGGTCAGTCCCCGCTGCGCTGACCCGCTGTATCGGCGCAGTGTCCGGGTGTCGATGGGCACGGTATTCCAGGTGCCGTGGACGCGCTTGCCCGAGGAGGGCTGGGATGCCGGGCGACGATTGCTGAACGAAGCCGGGCTGCACGTGGCGGCGCTGGCGCTGCGCGATGACGCCGTGCCGCTCGACGCGTTCGCCGCTGCCCGACCGCCGCGCATCGCGCTCGTGCTGGGCACGGAAGGCGACGGGCTCTCGCGTCGAGCGCTGGATGCCGCCGACACCGTCATCACGATCCCGATGGCCGGCGGTGTCGACTCGCTCAACGTCGCTTCGGCCGCTGCTGTCGCGTTGTGGGCGCTGCGATGATCCGCCCGCACGCGCGAAGGCTTGCGCTTCTGCCCTAGACCGGAGCCCCCGGCCGTGCCGTGCGGTCGGCGCCGGGTGCCTCGGTGATCACCGGCAGGGCCTCCGGGCGCTTCGCGGTGACGTTGTCGCCCGATGACTGATGCCGCAGGCGTCGCAGCACCCACGGGACGAGGTGGGTGCGCGCCCACACGAGGTCGTTCGCGCGCGCATCGCGCCAGGTCAGGGTGGGGTGTGGGTCGGGCTGCATCGGCTGCAGAGCGTTCGGGACGTTGAGCGCGCGGAGCACCATCCGCGCGACTTCGTGGTGGCCGAGCGCGTTGTAGTGCAGTCGGTCATCATCGAAGAAGCGCATGTCCTGCACCTCCTTCAATGCCCACTGATCCGCGACGATGCAGTCGTAGCGGTCGGCGATCGCCCGGATGTTCTCGTTGTAGATCGCGACGCGCCCGCGAATGCCACGGAACACCGGGGTGAAATCGGTGTCGATCGCGGTGAACACCACCACAGTCGCACCCTGTGAGCTCAGGCGCGCGACGGCATCCTCGATCTGGGCGGAGATGGCATCCGGATCGCTGCCCGGACGGATGACGTCGTTACCGCCCGCCGACAGGGTGATGAGGTCGGGATTCAGTGCCAGCGCAGGTTCGACCTGCTCGGCGACGATCTGTGCGATGAGCCTGCCGCGCACAGCCAGATTCGCGTAGGCGAAGTCGTCGACCTGTGAGCCGAGCACCTCGGCGACGCGGTCCGCCCAGCCGCGGTGCTCATCGGTTCCCGGGATGGGGTCGCCGATGCCCTCTGTGAAAGAGTCCCCGATGGCGACCATGCGCCGCCACGGATGGGCGTGCACGTTGGGAACGTAGGGCGAGCGATGCTCGTCGGGGGTCGGTTCGTTCTTGCGCATGACGCTCCTGACTGACGGCCAGATTCTCGCGGCCCGGCATCGAGGCTACCCGCCCGCCGAGGTCGTCGGGGTCGTTTAGGGTTATCACTCATGACGGGCGCGCATCAGGAGCACTTCGGCAGCTTCGCCGCCGAGCACCTGTCGCCTGCCTTCCCGCAGCGCGCACCGTGGGGCACCGCGCAGAACCTGCGCGCGTGGCAGGCCGAAGCCCTCGAAACCTACTTCGCTTCCGACGGGCCCGAGGGTCTCGGCGCCGGCCCGCGCGACTTTCTCGCCGCCGCGACCCCGGGCGCAGGCAAGACGACGTTCGCGCTGCGTCTCGCGTCTGAGTTGCTGCGCCGCGGCATCGTCGAACGCATCGTCGTGGTCGCCCCCACCGAGCATCTGAAGACGCAGTGGGCCGATGCGGCGGCGCGCGTCGGCATCCGGCTCGACCCGCGTTTCAGCAACCGCCAGCGCACCCATGCCCGTCAGTTCCACGGTGTCGCGGTGACGTACGCGCAAGTCGCAGCGAAGGCATCGGTGCATCGTGGGCTGATCGAAGAGCGCCGCACGCTCGTCGTGCTCGACGAGGTGCATCACGGCGGCGATGCGCTCAGCTGGGGCGATGCGCTGCGTGAGGCGTACGGGCGGGCGGCGCGCCGGTTGCTGCTCTCGGGCACCCCGTTTCGCAGTGACACGGCGCCGATCCCGTTCGTGGAGTACTACCCGAACGAGAGAGGCATCCGACTTTCGCGCACGGACTACAGCTACGGCTACGGGCGGGCGCTCGCGGACGGCGTCGTGCGACCCGTGCTGTTTCTCGTCTACGCGGGGAAGATGCGCTGGCGCACGAAAGCCGGCGACGAGTTGGAGGCCCACCTCGGGCAGGACAACACAAAAGACGTGACGGCGCAGGCCTGGCGCACCGCACTCGACCCGGAGGGCGACTGGATTCCGGCGGTGTTGCGCAGCGCCGACCGGCGCTTGAGCGAGGTGCGGCAGGACGTTCCGGATGCCGGGGGTCTCGTCATCGCGACCGATCAGACGGCGGCACGCGCTTACGCCGCGATCCTGCGGGAGATCACGGGGGAGGCCCCCACGGTGGTCCTCTCCGATGACAAGGCCGCCTCGGGCCGCATCGAGCAGTTTGCACACTCGGCCGCCCGCTGGATGGTCGCGGTGCGGATGGTGTCGGAGGGCGTCGACGTGCCGCGGCTCGCAGTTGGTGTCTATGCCACGAGTGCGTCGACCCCGCTGTTCTTCGCGCAGGCGGTCGGGCGCTTCGTGCGCGCGCGGCGACGCGGCGAGGCGGCATCCGTCTTCCTGCCGAACGTCCCGGTGCTGCTGGCGCTCGCGGGGGAGCTGGAGCGTGAGCGCGATCACGCCCTCGATCGCGAACGCGACGACGATGGTCTCGATGACGATCTGCTCGATGCGGCAGAGCGCGAGGAGAAGACGTCGGACGAGCTCGAGCAGGAGTTCTCCTATCAGGCTCTGGGTTCGATCGCCCACTTCGATCGGGTGGTCTACGACGGCAGGGAGTTCGGGCAGCTCGCTGTGCCGGGCACACCCGAGGAGGAGGAGTTCCTCGGGCTGCCCGGTCTGCTCGAACCCGAACACGTGCACGAGCTGCTCATGCAACGCCAGGCACGCCAGAGCCGGCACCGGCAGGCGCGGGAAAGCGCCGCGGATTCCGGAGTGGATTCCGCTGCGGATGCCGCATTGCCCGAACCGCTGCACCGTACCCTGCGGGAGCAGCGGCAACTGCTCAACAGCCTCGTCGGCCTATACGCCAGGCAGAGCGGCAAGCAGCACGGTGCCGTGCACGCCGAACTGCGCCGCGTCTGCGGCGGCCCTGAGGTCGCCCGCGCGACCGTCGCGCAGTTGCAGTCGCGGATCGAGGTGCTGCGCGCTCGCGTGCGGTCGTGACGTGTTCGGAAGCCCGAAATGCTGGCAATCGCGAGATCTGGCCTTGGTCGCGTGCGGTGACCTCGTACCGTGTGAGCGAGAGCGAGGAGAGTCCGTGACCGACACCGCCCCCCGAGAGCCGACCGCTGCCGACCGCCGCCGCTGGGCGCGCTACCTCGTCGATGAGCGCGCCGAAGGGCAGGTGTATCGCGAGCTTGCGAATCGGCGCGAGGGGGAGGAGCGCGAGATCCTCCTTGCGCTCGCGGAGGCCGAGAGGCGGCACGAGGAGCACTGGGTTGAGCTCCTCGGTGGCGTGCCCGAGCGTCTGCCCGCACCGAGCCTGGAGTCTCGCATCCTCGGGTGGATGGCGCGCCGCTTCGGTTCGATCTTCGTGCTCGCTCTCGCGCAGAATGCTGAGGATCGCTCGCCGTACGACACCGAGCCCTTCGCAACGCCGCGGATGGTCGCCGACGAGAAGATCCACCGTGAGGTCGTGCGCGGACTCGCCGCGCGGGGTCGGAGGCGACTGTCAGGCACCTTCCGCGCGGCGGTCTTCGGTGCGAACGACGGCCTCGTCTCGAACCTCGCCCTCGTGATGGGCATCGGTGCGACCGGCGTCGAACCGAGATTCGTGCTGTTCAGCGGCATTGCAGGGTTGTTGGCGGGTGCGCTGTCGATGGGTGCCGGCGAGTTCGTGTCGGTGCGCTCTCAGAGAGAGCTGCTGGATGCGACGGAGCCCAGCAACTACGCCGACGAGGCCCTACCCGACCTGGACCTCGACGCGAACGAGCTCGCGCTCGTCTACCGCACGCGCGGCATGCGTCCCGACGAGGCTCTCGCGGCTGCCCGTGGGGTGATCAGTGCCGCGCACGAGGCCGACCGCTCCCGTCCCTACCGTCGGCCGGCGATGCAGAGCGCGGACCACGAGACGGTGGGCAGTGCGCTGAGCGCCGCGGCATCCAGCTTCCTGTTCTTCGCGTCCGGGGCGGTCATCCCCGTGCTGCCGTGGCTGCTCGGGCTGAGCGGTTTCGCGGCCGTCGTGCTCGCCCTCGTGCTGGTGGGCTTCGCGCTGGTCGCCACGGGGGCGATGGTCGGCCTGCTCTCCGGCGGCCCGCCGTTGCGGCGGGGGCTACGCCAACTCGCGATCGGGTACGGTGCGGCGGCCGTCACCTATCTGCTGGGTCTGCTGTTCGGCGTCGGTGTCGGATGACTCGCCGTTTCTTCCGCACTCGCCGGACGTGGTAGGGTCGATCTTCGGTTGGTGACAACCACACACCCATGCGCGGGTGGCGGAATAGGTAGACGCGCTAGCTTGAGGTGCTAGTGCCCGTATAGGGCGTGGGGGTTCAAGTCCCCCCTCGCGCACAGTATAAAAACAGCCCCTCACCAGGGATTGCATGATCCAGGTGAGGGGCTGTTTCGTTGCCATGGGGCGAGATATGGGGCAGGCGCCGTCGTTCGCCCCATCGAGGGTTCAGGCTCCGGCGAGGCGGCCCGTGACCTGTTCGACGGCGTTCTTCTGCATCGTCGGGGTGACGTGGCTGTAGATGTTCATCGGGAATGCTGAGCTTTTGGTTGACTCGTTTCCTTATGCCGCCAGGTCGGCGGTGGTCTTCATGATTGCTTCGAACTCGATGGGGGTCAACTTCCCG
>JASGEE010000062.1:0-8047 GCA_047606715.1 Microbacterium sp. | reverse complement strand
GCATCGTCAACATCTCCAGTGCCCACGGGCTGCGCGCGAGCCCGTTCAAGGTCGCCTACGTCACGGCCAAGCACGCCCTGGAGGGGCTGTCGAAGGTCACGGCGCTGGAGGGCGGCGCGCACGGGGTGACGAGCAACTGCATCGACCCGGCGTACGTGCGCACGCCTCTCGTGGAGAAGCAGATCGCCGACCAGGCCCGCCTGCACGGAATTGAGGAGAGCGAGGTCGTCGAGAAGATCATGCTCACCGAGACCGCGATCAAGCGCCTCGTCGAGGCGGACGAAGTCGCCTCCCTGGTCGGGTGGCTCGTCTCCGATCGCGCCGGCATGGTCACCGGTGCCAGCTACACGATCGATGGCGGGTGGACGGCGCGGTGACCCGGAGCCATCGGACAGAAGAGGTGCCGGTGGCCGGAGGGTCGCTGCGGGTGGGGGTGTGGGATGCCGCCGGGGAAACCGCCCCACCCACCGCGACGATCGTCGCGGTGCACGGGATCACGGCCTCTCACCTGGCCTGGCAGTGGCTCGCCGACGCCCTGCCCGAGGTGCGCATCGTCGCGCCCGATCTGCGCGGGCGGGGACGTTCGAACGCCGTCGCGGGTCCTGCCGGGATGGCGGCCCACGCCGACGACCTGGCCGCCGTGTTCGCGCACCTGCGCCTGCCGCGCGCTCTCGTGGTGGGGCACTCGATGGGCGCGTTCGTCTCGGTCGTTTTTGCCGCACGCCATTCCGCTCTCGTGGCGCGCCTCGTGCTCCTCGACGGTGGGCTGCCCCTGCAGGTTCCCGCCGGGCTCAGCGGTGATGCGCTCGTGGCGGCGGTCCTCGGGCCGACGGCCGAGCGGCTGTCGATGACGTTCGCGAGCGAGGACGAGTACTTCGCCTTCTGGCGGCGTCACCCTGGTCTCGCCGATGCCTGGGGGCGCGAGCTGGAGCGATACCTCGCCTACGATCTCGTTCCGGCCGGCGCCGGCCTGCTGTGCCCCGCGACGAGTCTCGCCACGACGACGGAGGACACCGTCGACCTCAACACGACCGCCGTCGTGCCCGAGGCCCTGCGTCGGGTGACCGCGCCGCGGGTGCTCGTCTCGGTCTCGCGCGGGCTGCAGAACGAAGAACCCGGGCTGTACGCGCCGGAGCACCTGGCGAGGCAACTGGCGCTGTTCCCCGGGTTCGAGGCGCACCGGTGGGACGGTTTCAACCACTACACCGTGGTGATGACCCCCGCCGGTGCCTCACGGGTCGCCGACCTCGTGCGCGAGCAGCTCGCGCGGTAGCGGATTCAGCGGCCGCTGGTGAGCCGGGTCGTGAGCTGGTGGGCGTGCGCGAGCAGCGTGCGGCCGAGCTCGCTTTGCCGGTCGGGGCCGAAGCGGAACTCCACGCCGGTCAGGCTCAGCGCCCACTGCGGGTGTCCGTGCCGGTCGAAGACGGCCGCGCCCATGCCGTAGCTGCCCTCGACGATGAGACCGGGGTTGACGGCGAAGCCCCGCTCCTGCGTCTCGCGCAGTCGGGCGCGCAGCCGGGGCTGCGCGTGAGCGCGTCCCCACCGATCCGGAAGCTCGGGGTGACGCTCGAGATAGGCGTCCACATCGTGAGGCGGGAGGAAGGAGAGGATCGCGAGCCCCGCGCTGGCGACGCCCAACGGAAAGCGCACGCCCTCGGCGAGCACGAACGAGCGGATCGGGAAGGCGCCTTCCTCGCGCAGGAGGCACACCGTCTCGTCGCCGCGGCGCACCGACAGGAACGCGCTCTCCTCGGTGCGCACGGCGAGTGAGCGTACGATGTCGCGCGCGATTGCGGTGACGTCATAGCGGGATGCCGCCACCGAGCCCATGAGGAACAGCTCAGGCCCCGGCATCCAGCGCCCGGTGTGCTCGTCCTGATCGACGAGCCCCTCGTGGCGCAGCGCCGCGAGCAGGCGGTGCGTCGTCGGGCGGGTCAGTTCTGCGTGTCGGGCGAGATCGGCGACCGCGGCGCCGCCCTCGCCCGCCGCCGTCACGAGTCGCAGCAGGCGCGCCGCGCGGGAGACCGCCTGAGCGCCGGGGACCGTGTGTGCCGCCACACTGTCCAGCATATGGACATTGTGCGTCGATTGCTCCATATGGCAGGCCGTGGGGTGTACCCCGGCATCCATGTCGCGCAGGATGAGAGCAGACAGCACACACGAGGGAGTGACACGTGATCGACAAGACGTACGCGTCGGCCGCGCTGGCCGTCGCCGACATCCCCGACGGCGCCTCGCTCGCCGTCGGCGGATTCGGGCTCTCGGGTAACCCCATCGCCCTGATCGAGGCGCTCCTGGCGCAGGGAACGAGCGACCTGAGCGTTGTCAGCAACAACTGCGGCGTCGACGACTGGGGTCTCGGTGTGCTGCTGAACGCGAAGCGCATCCGCAAGATGACCTCCTCCTACGTCGGGGAGAACAAGGAGTTCGAGCGGCAGTTCCTCTCCGGTGAGCTCGAACTCGAGCTCACCCCGCAGGGAACGCTCGCCGAGAAACTGCGGGCCGGGGGAGCGGGCATCGCGGGCTTCTACACCCAGACCGGCGTCGGCACGCAGGTCGCAGGCGGCGGGCTGCCGCGCCGGTACGCCGCCGACGGCACCGTCGCGGTCGCCTCGCCCCGCAAGGACACGCGCGTCTTCGCCCCCGACGGCACCGCGCGCGAGTACGTGCTCGAGGAGGCGATCGTCACCGACTTCGCGCTCGTGCACGCCCTGCGCGGCGACCGGCACGGCAACCTCGTGTTCAACAAGGCGGCGCGCAATTTCAACCCGCTCGCGGCGCAGGCGGGGCGCGTCTGCATCGCGCAGGTGGAAGAGCTCGTCGAGCCCGGTGAGCTCGACCCCGACACGATCCACCTCCCCGGCATCTACGTGCACCGCATCGTCGAGGTCGGATCCGGCATCGAGAAGCGCATCGAGCGACGCACCGTCACGGAAGGCGACTGACATGGCCCTCACCCGCACCGAGATGGCCGCCCGCGCTGCAGCCGAGCTGTCCGACGGTTCGTACGTCAACCTCGGCATCGGCCTGCCGACGCTCGTGCCCAACTACGTTCCCGAGGACATCACGGTCGTGCTGCAGTCGGAGAACGGCATCCTCGGCGTCGGGCCCTACCCGCGGGCGGATGCCGTGGACGCCGACCTCATCAACGCCGGCAAGGAGACCGTCACCACGCTCCCCGGCGCGTCCTTCTTCGACTCGGCGACGAGCTTCGGCATGATTCGCGGCGGCAAGATCGACGCCGCGATCCTCGGCGCGATGCAGGTGTCGGCCTCCGGCGACCTGGCGAACTGGATGATCCCCGGCAAGATGGTCAAGGGCCCCGGCGGCGCGATGGATCTCGTGCACGGTGCGGGCCGGGTCATCGTCCTGATGGAGCACGTCGCCAAGGACGGCTCGGCGAAGATCGTGAACGAGTGCTCGCTGCCGCTCACCGGTCGCGGAGTGGTCGACCGCATCATCACCGACCTTGCCGTCATCGATGTCACCGACGATGGCCTCGTGCTCGTCGAGACCGCCCCCGGGGTCAGCGTCGACGACGTCATCGCCGCGACCGAACCCGCACTGATCGTCGCCGTCTGAAGGAGCACGTCATGACCACTGACGACATCGTCATCGTCGCCGCCGCCCGCACTCCCCAGGGGCGACTCAAGGGTCAGTTGGCCGCATTCACCGCTGCGCAGCTGGGCGGGTTCGCGATCGCGGGCGCTCTCGCGCAGGGTGCCATCCCGGCCGATGCCGTCGATGCCGTCATCCTCGGCCAGGTGCTGTCGGCGGGTTCGGGGCAGAACCCCGCACGCCAGGCCGCCCTGGCGGCAGGGCTCGGGTGGGACGTCCCGGCATCGTCGGTCAACAAAGTGTGCCTGTCGGGCCTGACCGCGATCATCGACGCGAAGCGCATGATCGCCTCGGGAGACGCGAGAGTCGTCGTCGCGGGCGGGATGGAGTCGATGACGCGCGCGCCGCACCTGCTGATGGGCTCGCGCGACGGGTGGGCGTACGGCTCGGTCGAGGTGCTCGACCACATGGCATATGACGGCCTCACCGACGCGTACGACCGAGAGAGCATGGGCGTCTCCACCGAGCGCTTGAACCCGGCGTACGAGATCACGCGCGAACAGCAGGACCGGGTCGCCGCGCTCTCGCACCAGCGTGCCGCCGCGGCCCGTGCCGCCGGAGTGTTCGACGCGGAGATCGTGGCGGTCGAGGTGCCGCAACGGCGGGGCGAGCCGGTGCTGGTCACCGCCGACGAGGGCGTGCGCCCCGAGACGACCGAGCAGTCGCTCGCGGGACTGCGCCCCGCGTTCGCGAAGAACGGCACGATCACGGCGGGCAACGCCTCGCAGATCTCCGACGGCGCTGCCGCGGTCGTCGTGACCACCCGCGCGCACGCCGACGAGAACGGATGGCCGGTGCTGGCGGTCGCGGGTGCCGCAGGTCAAGTAGCCGGTCCCGACAACTCCCTGCACGCCCAGCCCGCCAGGGCGATCGCGCAGGCCCTGGGACGTGCGCGCCTGACGGCATCCGACCTCGACCTCGTCGAGATCAACGAGGCGTTCGGGGCGGTCGTGGAACGCTCACGGCGCGAGCTCGGGCTGAGCGAAGAGGTCGTCAACATCCACGGCGGCGGCATCGCGATCGGGCACCCCATCGGGGCTTCCGGCGCCCGGCTCGTGGTTCACGCCGTGCACGAGCTCGTCCGTCGCGGCGCAGGCAACGCGGCGGTCGCCCTGTGCGGCGGCGGCGGTCAGGGAGAAGCGCTCATCCTCATTCGCTGAGCGTGCCGCGCGCGTCGCGACGCACGTCGATGATCGTCCCGATCGCCATCGCGAAGGTGATGGCCCAGCTGAGCCACTGCAGCCCCTGGCGCCATGTGAACGGCGCCCCGCCGCGCGTGTCGCGCAGCAGCGCCAGTCCGCTCGTCACGGCGGTGATGATCCCGGTTCCGAACAGATACTTGCGCATGAGACCACGTTAGTCGGCAATCGATCCCCGCGGCGGGCTGAGCTGTCGAGCGGGAACGCGCTGTATCGGCGCGGACGCCGCGGAAGATGTATTACTCTTGAGCGACGGCAGATCCTCAGGCGGCACAACCGGCCTGTGTATCGGCCACATGGCACCCGAAGCGGCGGACGCAGGTCCCCCCGTTCTCGTGCGCGATGGTGATCTGATACGGGTCGATATCGCAGCTCACACTCTCGACCCACTCGTCGATGAGGCAGAGCTGAACTCCCGCCGTGACGACCGGCCGAGGCCACGCCGCCCGCACACGCATCCGACACCAGAGGTCCCCTATGTCCATCGACACCGCTTCGGCCGTGCCGCGCCCGCCGGCGCGCGGTGCTGCCGCCCCCGTTCTCACCGGCGCACAGGCGGTGGTCCGCTCGCTCGGGCTGCTCGGCGCCACCGACGTCTTCGGGCTGCCCGGCGGCGCGATCATGCCCGTGTACGACCCGCTCCTGGACGATGAGACCGTCCACCACATCCTCGTGCGGCACGAGCAGGGTGCCGGCCACGCCGCCGAGGGATACGCTGCGGCATCCGGCCGCATCGGCGTCGCGATCGCGACCAGCGGCCCCGGTGCCACCAACCTCGTCACCGCGATCGCCGACGCCTACATGGACTCCGTGCCGATCGTCTGTATCACGGGGCAGGTGTTCAGCCACCTCATGGGCACCGACGCCTTCCAGGAGGCCGACATCGTGGGCATCACGATGCCCATCACGAAGCACTCGTTCCTCGTCAAGCGCGCCGAGGACATCCCCGGCGCCATCGCCGCGGCGTTCGAGATCGCGGGCACGGGCCGACCCGGCCCTGTGCTCGTGGACATCACGAAGGATGCCCAGCAGGCCTCGGCGCCCTTCGCGTGGCCGCCCAAGGTCGATCTGCCCGGCTACCGGCCGGTGACCAAAGCCCACGGCAAGCAGATCCAGGCCGCTGCGCAGTTGCTGGCGACCGCGAGCAAGCCGGTGCTGTACGTCGGTGGCGGCGTGGTGCGCGCCCGGGCCGCGGCAGAGTTGCGAACCCTCGCCGAGGCGACCGGGGCACCGGTCGTGACGACGCTCATGGCCCGCGGCGCGTTCCCCGACTCGCACCCGCAGCACCTCGGCATGCCGGGCATGCACGGCACGGTTCCCGCGGTCCTCGCGCTGCAGGAGGCCGACCTCATCGTGGCGCTGGGCGCCCGCTTCGACGACCGCGTGACGGGCAAGGCCGACGACTTCGCTCCGCACGCGAAGATCGTGCACGTCGACATCGATCCCGCCGAGATCTCCAAGATCCGCACCGCCGACGTGCCGATCGTGGGCGATGTGCGTGACGTGCTCGTCGACCTCGATGCGGCTTTCCGCGCCGCGACCGTCGACCACGGCCCCGACATCGCCGAATGGTGGTCGTACCTCGAGGGGCTGCTCGAGGAGTTCCCACTCGGCTACACAAAGCCCAGCGACGGTCTGATGTCGCCGCAGTACGTCATCTCGCGCATCGGCGAGCTCACGGGCCCCGAGGCCATCTACGCCGCCGGCGTCGGCCAGCACCAGATGTGGGCGGCGCAGTTCATCTCCTACGAACGCCCCAACGCGTGGCTGAACTCCGGCGGCGCAGGCACGATGGGCTACGCGATTCCCGCGGCGATGGGCGCGAAGGTCGCCGAGCCCGAGCGCGTGGTGTGGGCGATCGACGGCGACGGTTGCTTCCAGATGACCAATCAGGAGTTGGCGACCTGCGTTCTCAACGACATCCCGATCAAGGTCGCGATCATCAACAACTCGTCGCTGGGCATGGTGCGCCAGTGGCAGACGCTGTTCCTCGGCGGACGCCATTCCCACACCGACCTGAACACGGGGCACGGCACGGCTCGCATCCCCGACTTCGTCAAGCTCGCCGAGGCCTACGGGTGCCTCGCGCTCCGCGTGGAGAAGGAGGAAGACGTGGACGGGGCCATCCGCACCGCGCTGGAGACCAACGACCGCCCGGTCGTGATCGACTTCGTCGTCTCGGCCGACGCGATGGTGTGGCCCATGGTGCCGCAGGGCGTGAGCAACAGCTACGTGCAGTACGCGCGCGACCACGCGCCGGCATTCGAGCAGGAGGACTGAGAGATGAGCAAGCACGTGCTGAGCCTCCTCGTCGAGGACAAGCCGGGCCTGTTGACCCGCGTCGCGGGCCTGTTCGCCCGCCGCGGCTTCAACATCGAGTCGCTCGCCGTGGGTGTGACCGAAGTCCCGGGGCTCTCGCGCATCACTGTCGTCGTCGACGTCGAAGAGTTCCCGCTGGAGCAGGTCACCAAGCAGCTGAACAAGCTCATCAACGTCATCAAGATCGTCGAACTCGACCCTGCGGCATCCGTCCAGCGTGAGCACATGCTGATCAAGGTGCGCGCCGACAACCAGACGCGCTCCCACGTCATCGAGGTCGTCAACCTCTTCCGTGCCTCGATCGTCGATTACGCCACCGACGCCCTGGTGGTGGAGGTGACCGGCGACCTCGGCAAGATCGAGGCGATCCTGCGCGCACTCGAGCCGTTCGGCATCAAGGAGCTCGCCCAGTCGGGTCTGCTCGCGATCGGACGCGGCGGCAAGTCCATCACCGAGCGCGTGCTGCGCAACTGACCGCTGATCGACGGCCCGCGAAGCGGGTGTATCGAGATCAACCCCAATCAAGGAGAAATACAAATGGCTGAGATCTTCTACGACGACGATGCCGACCTGTCCCTCATCCAGGGCAAGAAGGTCGCGATCGTCGGATACGGCTCGCAGGGCCACGCGCACGCGCAGAACCTGCGCGACTCGGGCGTGCAGGTCGTCATCGCGCTCAAGGACGGCTCGAAGTCGATCCCGAAGGCGACCGAGGACGGCTTCGAGGTCAAGAGCGTCGCCGAGGCGACCGCGTGGGCCGACCTCATCATGATCCTCGCGCCCGACCAGCACCAGCGCGGCATCTACAGCGACCACATCAAGCCGAACCTCGCTGCGGGCAAGACGCTCGCCTTCGCGCACGGCTTCAACATCCGCTTCGGCTACATCGACGCTCCCGAGGGCGTCGATGT
>JASGEE010000061.1:0-17513 GCA_047606715.1 Microbacterium sp. | reverse complement strand
GCCGTCGCCTGCTGGGTTACCTGCAGGACGTCGACATCAACCGTTACCGCTCGCTCATCGAGCGTCTCGGGCTGCGTCGATAAGTCGCACCCGCGTATATCGCTTTTCACGAAGGCCGCCCCGGTGGGGCGGCCTTCGTCGTCCCGGCATCCCCCGGCATCCCCCGTGCGCTCGAAAACAGGAGATTGCTCGAAAACAGGACGAAACCGGGCGGAACGTCCTGTCCTGGAACGATCTCCTGTTTTCGCGAATGGATGCCGGCGGCGTCAGGAGCGCGCGGCGAGCAGGTCGGCGTGCCAGCGCTCGGCGACGTCGGGGTGTGCGCGCAGGCGCGACTTCAGGGCGTTCTCGCCGTAGAGGGCGTGGATGGGGTTCGACGGGTCCTGAGTCACGCCGCGGGCCCGCGCGGCCAGTTCGGCCGGCAGGTCGATCAGCGGAAGCCGGCTGTCCAGGGCGGGGTTGAAGAAGTACGGCACCGAGATGCGGTCGTCGGGAAGCCGCGGCGAGATGACCCGGTGGTCGGTCGCGGTCAGGTAGCCGCCGGTGGCGTGTTCGAGCATCTCGCCGATGTTGACGACGAACGCCCCCGGCGCGGGCGGTGCGTCGACCCACTCGCCGTCGCGGCGCACTTGAAGGCCGCCCTTGCCGGGCTCGACCCACAGCAGCGTCAGCACTCCCGAGTCCTTGTGCGCTCCCACTCCCTGCCCCGGAGCCGAGTCGTCGGTGCCCGGATAGCGGACGATCTTCAGCAGCGTCGAGGGCTCGCCGAAGTGCTGGTCGAAGTAGCCTTCGTCGGCGCCCAGGGCCAGTGCCCACGCGCGCAGGAGCTTGCGCGCGACGCCGGCGAGGTGGGCCTGCCATTCGTCGACGACGTCGCGCAGTTCGGGCAGCGCCGCCGGCCACAGGTTCGGGCCGATCAGCCGCGCGAAGTCGGGGGCGTCGGCCGCCGCGACGGCTGGTTTTTCCGGGCCGATGTCGATCTGTTCGCGCCAGTCGACCGTGCCCTGCGTGCGCTCGCCGCCGACGCGGGTGTAGCCGCGGAAGTGCGGGCTGTGGACGTTCTCGATCGCGAGCTTGTCCTCCTCGGGCAGGTCGAAGAACGCGCGGGCGGTGCGGTGCAGACGCTGCTCCAGCTCGGGAGCGACCCCGGTTCCGGTCAGGTAGAAGAAGCCCACCTCGTGGGTCGCGGCGCGCAGCTCGTCGCGAAAGCGCGCCGCCGCTGCGGGGCCGGCGTCCAGGCGGGACAGGTCGAGGATCGGCAGGTTCGTCATACCGTGACGATAGGGCGGTGTCGCGGCATCCACCCCGTGTGTTGCAACGCGTTACCGCCACGCACGCCGGGAATACCCTGGTGGCGGCGGCGTTGCATGAGATATATTCATATGCATGTAATGAATGCCGCGGCATCCGGGAACGGAAGACGACCATGAGCAAAGCCATCGCCGGCACCTGGCCGGGCATGCAGTTCGGCATCATGACGGTCAGCGACATCACCGCCGACCCCACGACCGGTCGCACCCCGAGCGAGGCCGAGCGCATCCGTGCGACGGTCGAGATCGCGAAGCACGCCGAGGCTGTCGGGCTCGACGTCTTTGCGATCGGTGAGCACCACAACCCGCCGTTCTTCTCGTCATCGCCCACGACGACGCTCGCCTACATCGCCGCACAGACCGAGCGGCTGATCCTCTCCACGTCGACGACCCTCATCACCACGAACGACCCGGTGAAGCTCGCCGAGGACTACGCGATGCTCCAGCACCTGTCCGGCGGTCGCATGGACCTCATGCTCGGCCGTGGCAACACCGGGCCGGTCTATCCGTGGTTCGGCAAGGACATCCGCCGGGGCCTGCCCCTCGCGATCGAGAACTACGCCCTGCTGCACCGGCTGTGGCGCGAGGACGTCGTCGACTGGGAGGGCCGGTTCCGCACCCCGCTGCAGGGCTTCACCGCCACCCCGCGGCCCCTCGACGGCGTCGCGCCGTTCGTCTGGCACGGCTCGATCCGCACGCCCGAGATCGCCGAGCAGGCAGCGTCCTACGGCGACGGGTTCTTCGCGAACAACATCTTCTGGCCCGCCGAGCACTATCAGCGCCTCATCGCGCTGTACCGCCAGCGCTGGGAGCACCACGGGCACGGCGCGCCCGAGACGGCGATCGTGGGGCTCGGCGGTCAGGCGTTCATGGCGCGCAACTCGCAGGATGCCGTCCGGCAGTTCCGCCCCTACTTCGACAACGCCCCCGTCTACGGACACGGGCCCTCCCTCGAAGACTTCAGCGAGCTCACCCCGCTCACGGTCGGCTCGCCGCAGCAGGTCATCGACCGCTACGCCGGAATGCGCGAGCTGTTCGGCGACTATCAGCGGCAGTTGTTCCTCATCGACCACGCCGGACTCCCGTTGAAGACCGTGCTGGAGCAGCTCGACTTCCTCGGCGGCGAGGTCGTGCCGGTGCTGCGCACCGAGCTCGCCAAGGACCGGCCCGCGTCGGTGCCCGACGCGCCCACGCACGCGGGTCTGGTGAAGGCCGCGTACGGTGACGGGCCGACCCGGCAGGCGACGCCGCGGGCCAATCGAGGCGACAACCTCGCCGGCCCCTCGCCGTACCAGGACGTTCGCGCTCCGGGGGAGTAGCCGCCGGTTACGCCTCGTTCGCGTGCCAAACGCAGGGTGAAACGACGTTCCGGTGCGCTCTGGGCTGGTTTCGGTGCGGTTGACCCTGCGTTTGGCACGCTCGGTGCACGCTCAGCGCGCGGCCGGCGCCGCGGAGCGCACCAGCGCGGCGACGTCGTCGAAGATCGCGTTCGCCAGCCCCACGCGGGCATCGGCCCCGTCGGCGTGCGACAGCCGGGCGGGCCTCGCGATGCGGGGCAGGCTCATCCTTCCATTGGGGCTGACTGGTAGGATTGGGCAGGTTGCCGTGGATCTTCCGTGGCAGCCGGAGCAGGCCGGCAGGAAGCTGGTCTCCTGTGGTGGGTTCCCATCCCTCGGTCTCGATGCGCCGCGCTGAGCGCGGCGCTCGGCCGGCGCGATGGTGATCTTCGACTGGTGGCCAGCGCTGACCCTCGCGATGGCACCGCTGTGCGGCGTCGTCGCGCGTCTGGATCTGCCTCTCCCTGCTCCTTCGCATGACCTCGTGCATCACACGGATCCGCGAGTCTAAACAAAGAAGGAGTGACCTCTTGGAAGGTCCAGAAATCACCGCCGCCGAAGCCGTCATCGACAACGGACGCTTCGGCACCCGCACCATCCGCTTCGAGACCGGACGTCTCGCCCAGCAGGCGCAGGGCTCCGTCGCCGCCTACCTCGACGAGGAGACCATGCTCCTGTCGGCCACGAGTGCCGGCAAGCACCCGCGTGAAGGCTTCGACTTCTTCCCGCTGACCGTCGACGTCGAAGAGCGCTCGTACGCCGCCGGCAAGATCCCCGGCTCGTTCTTCCGCCGCGAGGGTCGTCCCTCCACCGAGGCGATCCTCGTCTGCCGCCTCATCGACCGCCCGCTGCGCCCGTCGTTCGTCGACGGCCTGCGCAACGAGGTGCAGATCGTCGTCACGGTGCTCTCGATCGCCCCGGGCGAGTTCTATGACGCGCTCGCGATCAACGCCGCATCGCTGTCGACGCAGATCTCCGGCCTGCCGTTCTCCGGCCCCATCGCCGGTGTGCGTCTCGCCCTCATTCCCGGTCAGGGCGAGCACGCCGACCAGTGGATCGCATTCCCCAACGTCACCCAGCTCGAGGAGGCCGTGTTCGACCTGACGGTCGCCGGTCGCGTCCTCGACGACGGCGAGGTCGCGATCATGATGGTCGAGGCCGAGGCGACCGAGGGCAGCTGGAACCTCATCCGCGCCGGCGCCACGAAGCCCTCCGAGGAGATCGTGGCGCAGGGCCTGGAGGCTGCCAAGCCGTTCATCACGACCCTCGTCGCCGCGCAGAACGCGGTTGCGCAGACGGCCGCCAAGGAGATCCAGCCGTACCCGGTCTTCCCGCCGTACAGCCAGGAGGTCTACGACTTCGTCGCCGGCCGTTCCTACGACGACCTCGTGGGCGTCTACCAGATCGCCGACAAGATCGAACGCCAGAACGCCGACGACGCCGTCAAGGACCGCGTCAAGGCTCAGCTGGCCGCCGCGGTCGAGGCGGGGGAGCTGCCCGCCAGCGCGCTCGCCGAGTTCTCTGCCGCGTACAAGTCGGTGACGAAGCTCATCGTGCGCGGCCGCATCCTCACCGAGGGCGTGCGCATCGACGGACGCGGGCTGGCCGACATCCGCCCCCTGGATGCCGAGGTCCAGGTCATCCCGCGCGTGCACGGCTCGGCGATCTTCCAGCGCGGCGAGACACAGATCCTGGGTGTCACGACGCTGAACATGCTCAAGATGGAGCAGCAGATCGATTCCCTGTCGCCGGTGACGCACAAGCGCTACCTGCACCACTACAACTTCCCGCCGTACTCGACCGGTGAGACCGGCCGTGTGGGCTCGCCGAAGCGTCGCGAGATCGGGCACGGCTTCCTCGCCGAGCGCGCCCTCGTGCCGGTGCTGCCCTCCCGCGAGGAGTTCCCGTACGCGATCCGTCAGGTCTCCGAGGCGCTGGGCTCCAACGGCTCGACGTCGATGGGCTCGGTGTGCGCATCGACCCTGTCGCTGCTGAACGCGGGCGTCCCGCTGCGCGCGCCGGTGGCCGGCATCGCGATGGGCCTCGTCTCCGACACCGTCGACGGCCAGACGCGCTACGCCGCGCTGACCGACATCCTCGGCGCCGAAGACGCCCTCGGCGACATGGACTTCAAGGTCGCGGGCACGAGCGAGTTCGTCACGGCTATCCAGCTCGACACGAAGCTCGACGGCATCCCGTCGTCCGTGCTGTCGGCCGCCCTCACGCAGGCCAAGGAGGCGCGTCTGACGATCCTCGGCGTCCTGAACGCCGCCATCGACAGCCCCGACGAGATGGCACCGACCGCTCCGCGCGTGATCAGCGTGCAGATCCCGGTCGACAAGATCGGTGAGCTGATCGGCCCCAAGGGCAAGACGATCAACGCGATCCAGGACTCCACCGGCGCCGACATCTCCATCGAGGAGGACGGCACGGTGTACATCGGCGCCGTCGACGGCCCGTCGGCCGAGGCCGCGCGCGCCCAGGTGAACGCGATCGCCAACCCCACCAACCCCGAGGTGGGCGAGCAGTTCCTCGGCACGGTCGTCAAGATCGCGACGTTCGGCGCGTTCGTCTCCCTGCTGCCCGGCAAGGACGGACTGCTGCACGTCAGCGAGGTCCGCAAGCTCGCCGGTGGCAAGCGGGTGGAAGACGTCGGCGACGTGCTCTCGGTCGGCCAGAAGCTGCTCGTGCGCATCACGAAGATCGACGACCGCGGCAAGCTGTCGCTGGAGCCGGTGGCCGATGAGCCCGCCGGGCAGGAGAGCGAAGCCGTCGCCGAGCCCGCGGCGGTCTGAGCCCGCACAAGGCCACGGATGCCCGTTCCCTCCCGACTCGGAGGGGCGGGCATCCGTCATCTCGGCAGATTGTCCCCCGAACGGGGGACAGGATCCGTCCGAAGGGGGATGCCGCGACCAAAGCGTTATGCAATGTTTACCGCTCGGCCACCGCAATGAGCGGATCGTCTCGGAGGCGGGCTTACCCTCGGTACTACACATCGGGGGTGACAGATGGATTTGTTCGGTGTCAGCACCACACCGCCCGCAACGCGTGCCGCCGCGGCGATTACGCACCCGTCTGCGCCGATCCCCGTGCAGGGCAAACCGGTCGGTGAGAGTGTGCGCGTGGCCCTCGGCGAGACCGGGCTGCGCGTGTTCCCCTTCGTCCTCGGAACCAGCGAGTTCGGCTGGCACGTCGACCTGGCTGCGGCGCACCGCATCCTCGACGCCTATCGTGGGTGGGGCGGCAACGCGATCCACACCTCCGACGGCTATGCCGCGGGACGCAGTGAGCACATTCTCGGACAGTGGCTGCGCGGCCGCGGCGGCCGCGACGAGGTCGTTTTGGGTGTGCGCGTGGGCAGCAACCCCGACCACTCCGGGCTCGGCTCGGTGAACCTCATCCGCGCGGTGGAGGCGTCGCTCACCCGCCTGCAGACCGACCGCATCGACGTGCTGTACCTGGATGCGACGAGCGATGCGACCACCTCGCTGGAAGACACCCTGGCCACGGCCGAGTGGCTCATCGAGGCCGGCAAGGTGCGCGCGCTCGGTTCGTTCGGTCACACCGCCGCCCAGCTGGTCGAGGCGCGGATACTCGCATCGGCCGGTTATCCGTGGCTGACGGTGCTCGACGTCGGCTACAACGTGCTGCATCGCACCGAATTCGAGGGCGATCTGCGTCTCGTCGCGGGCGCGCAGGGTATCGCGGTCACCCCCTCGCGTGCGCTCGAGCACGGCTACCTCGCTGGCGTCCACCGCACCCCTGCTGGGGTCGCCGCCTCGGTGCGCGGCAGCCAGCTCGTGTCGTCGATGAATCGTCGCGGTGCCCGTGCGCTGCGCGCGCTCGATCGGATCGGTGCGGAGCTGTCGATTCCGACCGCGGCGGTCGCGATCGCGTGGCTGCTGGCGCAGCGCGGGGTCGTGGCGCCGATCGTCAACGTCTACGCCGTCGCGCACGTCGACGAGCTCGTGCAGGGGGTCGGGGTGCGCCTGAGCCGGGTGCATCTGGCCGAGATCGCTCGCGCCGTGCAGTAGCCCGCTGCTCTGATGCGCGGTGGAGGCGTCCGCTAGGTTCGGCGACGGGGAGATGACATGACGCGCTACCTCTACCTCGTGCGCCACGGCGAGCACCTCGACGCGGAGCACGGGCTCGAGGACGGACCGTTGTCGCCGCGTGGGCGACGACAGGCCGCGCTGCTGGCCGATCGGCTGTCGGGTGTGCCGTTGGACGGTGTGTGGCACTCACCGCTCGAGCGCGCCGCCGAGACGGCGCGAGCGGTCGCCGAGCGGTTGCCGGCGGTGGCCCCGCAGCCTTCGGCGCTGCTGTTCAACTGCGTGCCGACCGGGATGCTGCCGGGAACCCCCGCCGCGTACGAGTCGTTCTTCGGGTCGTACACGCGCGCCGAGGTCGAGGCCGGCCGGGCGCAGCTCGACGATGCCGTCGCCGAGTTCCTCACCCGCACCGGCAAGCGGCACGAGCTGCTCATCACGCACAACTTCGTCATCGCATGGTTCGTGCGCGAAGTGCTGGAGGCGCCCGAGTGGCGGTGGCTGACGATCAACCAGGCTCATTGCGGGCTCACGGTGCTCGCACAGCGCCCGGGCCGGCCGTGGACGCTCGTCTCGCACAACGACCTCGCTCACCTTCCGAGGGAGCTGCGCACCGGACTGCCCGAGGTGCCCCCGGTCTGATCCGGCGCGCGTCGACACCGCGGGGTGTCAGCCCAGTGCCTTGCCGTACCACCGCGTCGCGTTGGGGTTGTCGTTGTAGGGGGCGATGGCGGCGAAGCCGCTGGCCGCGTAGAGCCCCCCGGCGGCGGTGAGCGTGTGATGGGTGTCGAGCACGAGTTCGGCGGCTCCCCAGGCACGGCTGCGGCGTTCGAGGTCTTCGAGCAGCAGCCGGCCCCAGCCGCGGCCGCGTGTGTGCGGCTGCAGGTACAGGTGCTTCACCTCGTACCGGATGCCGAGGGGTCCATCGTCGATGCGCCGGATGCCGCCGCATCCGACATCGCCGTCCGCGTCGTCGACGAGCACGAGAAACACCCCGGCGGGCGGGTCGAAGACCTCCTTCGCCGGGAACGCGGGGCGGTACCGCTGACCGGTCGGGAACGTCGCGCCGCGCATCGCGAAGTATTCGGTCAGCAGCGTGCGGGCGCGCCCCTCGTCGGCGGCAACGGGGTCCAGACGTACCATCCTCCGAGCGTAGGCCGCCGTGCTCTCCGGTGCGGTTTCCGCCGCGTTCGGTCGCGGTGATCGGCGGGTGCTTGCCGGTGTCACGCGCAGGATGCCGCGACCGAGCCGTGCGGGAGGGCCGAGGTCGAGGGGGCGGCGGGAGGTTTCGATAGGCCGCCTGCGGCGGACACTCGATCTAGGCTGGAGACATGACGACGAGAGTGGCCCTCGTGGGCGGTACCGGCAAGCTCGGGCGCATCATCGCCGAGGTGATCGGGACGACCGACGGCTTCGAGGTCGTCGCCGTTCTGGGATCGTCCAGTGAGCTGTCCGAGCTCGACGGGGCCGACCTGGTGGTGGATGCGTCGACCCCGGCGGTCTCGGTCGACGTCGTCCGGGCCGCGATCGAGCGCGGGATCAACGTGCTCGTCGGCACGTCGGGCTGGTCTCTCGAGCGCATCGCACTCGTGCGTCCTCTCGTCGAGGTCGCGGGGACGGGCGCCGTGTTCATCCCGAACTTCTCGCTGGGCTCGGTCATCGGCTCGGCCATCGCCGCGGCGGCCGCCGCGCACTTCCCCTCGATCGAGATCATCGAGACGCACCGCGAGACCAAGGTCGACTCGCCCAGCGGCACCGCGGTGCGCACGGCCGAGCTCATTGCCGCGGCCCGGGCGAAAGCGGGCCCCGTCGAGGCACCGCACGTCGACCAGCGCGCCCGCGGTCAGCAGGTCGCGAGCATCCCGATTCACTCCCTGCGCCGCCCCGGCGTCGTCGCCCGCCAGGAGACGATCCTGTCGGGGCCGGGCGAGTCGCTCACGATCATCCACGACACGATCGACCCCGCCGCCGCGTACGCGCCCGGCATCCGCGTCGCCCTCGCGGCGGCGCGCGACGCGCGCGGCATCGTCGTCGGCCTCGACGCGCTCATCGACCTGGGCCTGGGCCCGCACAACGACCCCGCATGAGCGCCCGCATCGGCGTCGCCGTCATGGCGGTGCTGCTCGCTGTGTATATCGCTCTCGTGGCGCAGCGGGCCTGGCTGCTGCTCGTCTCGGGTGAGCCGGTCGGTGTCGTGATGGGCGCGGCGCTGGTGATCCTGCCGGCGATCGCGGCGTGGGCGCTGTGGCGTGAGGTGCGCTTCGGCACCGGCGCACAGCGCCTCGCGACGATGCTCGAAGCCGAGGGCGCCACTCCCGATGACATCGTCGACGTCCGCGGCAGCGGCCGCCCCGACCGCGCCCAGGTCGACGCGCTGTTCCCGGCGTACCGGACCGACGTCGAACAGCATCCAGACGACTGGCGTGCCTGGTTCCGCCTCGGCATCGCCTACGACGGCGCCGGCGACCGCACCCGGGCACGTGCCGCCGTGCGCCGGGCGATCGCGCTCGAGAAGTCAGGTCGTTGAGGGAACGGCCGCCGCGACGGCGTCTTCGACCGTCGCGTGCGTGAAGGTGAACCCGGATGCCGTCAGCACCGCCGGAACCGCGTGGGTATCGGTCATCAGCAATCCCGCCGTCGCATCCGCGCCGAGCCCGAGGCGCAGCGCCCACTCGGGTGCGCGCAGGAGGTACGGGCGGTTCATGCGGCGGGCGAGGGCGAATCCGAGGTCGTTCGCGGTCGCCCGCTCGGGACCGGTGAGGTTGACCGGACCGGAAAGGCCGGCATCGACGATGTGCCGGATCGCCCTCACCTCGTCCTCCAGCGAGATCCACGGCCACACCTGAGTGCCGTCGCCGATCGGACCGGACAGTCCGAGCCGGGTCAGCAGCAGCAGGGGTGCGAGCACGCCGTCGGCGTGGACGACCGGGGCGGTGCGCAGGAGAGCCACCCGGGCGCGGTCGTCGGCGCCGTGCCGGGCGGCATGTTCCCATTCGCTGCACAGCTCGGCTAGAAAGCCGTCTCCTCGCGGTGCGGTCTCGGCAAAGAGCGCACCCCGTGCCGACGGGTAATAGCCGACCGCCGATGCCGACACGAACGCGGGCGCGTCCTCGCCGAGAGCCCGCACGGCGGCGGCGAGAGCCTGCGTGGGGGCGATGCGCGACCAGACGAGCTCGTGCTTGTACCGCCTCGTCCACGGGAACCGGCCGAGGGTGGCGCCGTTCAGACCGACGACGGCACGGGCGCCCGCCAGGACGTCGGGGTCGAGGGTCTCCCGCGCCGGGTTCCACGACACCTCGTCGGCCGACTGTGCCGGCCGGCGCACGAGCCGGGTGACCGGGATGCCGTCGGCGCGCAGCGACGCCACGAGCGCCCGCCCGATGAGCCCCGATGCGCCGGCGACGACGACGCGGTCGGAGATCGACGAGTGCGGCGCCGAAGCCGCCCCGTCGTCAGCGCGGGCTTCAGGCAAGCGTCGCCTCGAGTGTGATCTCGACGCCGGCGAGCGCGGCCGACACCGGGCATCCGCTCTTGGCCTCCTCGGCGATGCGCGCGAAGTCCGCGGCGGACAGTCCGGGCACGACGGCGTTGACGTTCAGGTGCGAGCCGGTGATGCCGGTGCCGGGGATGAAGGTGACGGATGCCGTCGTCTCGACGCTCTCCGGCGGCGTGCCGTTTCCGGCCAGCGCGTGTGAGAGCGCCATGTTGAAGCATGCCGAGTGGGCGGCGGCGATGAGCTCTTCGGGGGTCGTGATCGCCGTCGACCCTTCGCTGCGGGCCTTCCAGTTGACCGCGAACGGGCCCTGATTGGAGCTTTCGAGGGCGACCTCTCCGGAGCCGTCGACAAGGCTCCCCTTCCAGACGGCGCTGGCTTCGCTCGTGACGCTCATGGGCTGCTCCTTGTCGGCTCGGCGGCGCGGGGTGCGCCTGATCCGAGCCTAGACGGCGCGGCGGCCGAGCGGGAGCGGGTGCCTTGTGGCTCCTCGGCGTTGACGATGTCGTCGGCGCTTCCCCGATGCGCGCCATCGGATGCGACCCATCCGCTGCGGCACTGTCCGCCCGGCGTGTCCCCGCCCGCCGGTAGGGTGGCAGGCGTGACGACGATCCCGACCCCCTACGAGGACCTGCTGGCCGAGGTGCTCGCCGACGGCGTTCACAAGGACGACCGCACCGGCACGGGCACGACGAGTGTGTTCGGACGGCAGATCCGGTTCGACCTGGCGGCGGGATTCCCGCTGATCACGACCAAGCGCGTTCACCTGAAGTCGATCGTGTACGAGTTGCTGTGGTTTCTGCGCGGCGAGTCGAACGTGGCCTGGCTGCAGGAGCACGGCGTGACCATCTGGGACGAGTGGGCCGATGCCGACGGCGAGCTGGGTCCGGTCTACGGCGTGCAGTGGCGGTCGTGGCCGACTCCGTCGGGGGAGCACATCGACCAGATCAGTCAGGTGATCGATCAGATCCGCACGAACCCCGACTCGCGCCGACTGATCGTGTCGGCGTGGAACCCCGCCGACATCCCCGACATGGCGCTCGCGCCCTGCCACGCGCTGTTCCAGTTCTATGTCGCCGACGGCAAGCTGTCGTGCCAGTTGTACCAGCGCAGTGCCGACATGTTCCTCGGAGTGCCGTTCAACATCGCCTCCTATGCGCTGCTGACCCTCATGATCGCGCAGCAGACCGGCCTCGAACCGGGCGAGTTCGTCTGGACGGGGGGCGACTGCCACGTCTACGACAACCACGTCGAGCAAGTGCGCGAGCAGCTCTCACGCGACCCGTACCCGTATCCGACGCTGCGCTTCGCGCGCACGCCGGAATCGATCTTCGACTACACGTACGAGGACGTCCTTGTCGAGGACTACCGCCACCACCCCGCGATCCGCGCCGCGGTCGCGGTATGACGCGCCTCGGGCTGATCTGGGCGCAGGCCGCCACCGGGGTGATCGGCAAGGACGGCGGCATGCCGTGGCACGTCCCCGAAGACCTCGCGCATTTCCGCGACGTGACCACGGGCGCGCCGGTCGTCATGGGGCGGCGTACCTGGGAGTCGTTCCCCGACCGGTTCCGGCCGCTGCCGGGCCGACGCAACATCGTCGTGAGCCATGATCCGCAGTGGGCCGCCGACGGCGCCGAGCGTGCGGGGTCGCTCGATGAGGCTCTCGCTCTCGTCGACGGCGTCGAGACCGCGTGGGTCATCGGCGGTGGGCAGCTCTACCGTGAGGCGATCGACCGCGCCGACGTGCTGGAGGTGACGGAGCTCGACGTCGAGGTCTCCGGTGACACGTTCGCCCCGGCGCTCGGGGGTTGGACGGTGTGCGCCACGAGCCCCGAGACCGGATGGCACGCGTCGCGGACGGGGATCGGCTACCGCTTCCTCACGTTCGCGAGGCGTGGCTGACTCCTTCGATCCCGTGCACGCGGGCCGGTTTCGGGCGGTGACGCCGGCCGGCCGCCCCAGAGGGGAGGAGTTGGCCACGTGCCGACTTCGGCATCTGCCCGACGCGATAGCCTGGAGCCATGACGCACACGGGCAACCCCTTCGGACAGGTCCTGGTCGCGCTGGTCACCCCGATGGCGGCCGACGGCGAAGTCGACTGGCCCGCCGTCGAGAAGCACATCGACGACGTCATCAGCGCCGGCGCCGACGGCATCGTCGTCACGGGGACGACGGGGGAGACCTCGACCCTGACGGATGCCGAGAAGCTCCGCCTCGTCGAGGTCGGCAAGTCCGTCTCCGCCGGCCGCGCCAAGATCATCACGGGCGGCGGCTCGAACGAGACGGCGCACGCGATCGAGCTGTACAGGGCGAGCGAGAAGGCCGGCGCCGATGGCATCATGATCGTCACGCCGTATTACAACAAGCCGACCCAGGCCGGCATCCTGACCCACTTCCGGCTCGTCGCCGACGCGACCGACCTTCCGGTGATCCTCTACGACATCCCGGGGCGCACCGGCGTTCCGATCAGATACGAGACGATCCTGCGGCTGGCCAAGCACCCCAACATCCTCGCCATCAAAGACGCCAAGGGCGACTTCAGCGAGGTCAGCCGCGTGCTCAACCAGACCGATCTGATGTACTTCTCCGGCGACGACGCGAACGTGCTGCCGCACCTGTCGATCGGTGCCGCCGGTCTCGTCGGGGTGACCGCGAACATCGCCGCCGCTCCGTACCGGGTGATCGTGGATGCCGTCAACCGGGGCGACCTGGCTGCTGCGACCGCCGCGCACAAGCAACTCGAGCCGCTCGTGCGCGCCGTCATGACACACGTGCCCGGCACCGTCAGCGCGAAGTACATCCTGCACGGACTCGGCCGCATCTCGAGCCCCCGCGTGCGCCTGCCCCTCGTGGGGCCGGAGGAGTGGGAGGCCGCCATCATCGAAGACGAGCTCGCGCTCGTCCACGGCGTCACCGGCGCCGACTTCTCCAACTTCCGTCCCGACCGCAACGCGGCCGCCGGCGGAGCTCTCCCCAAGGTGCACGGCACGACCCGCTGACACCGCACCGTTTCGACGGCGACGGATGCCCGGTCGTCCGTCGCCGTCACCAAGGAGGCATCCGATGCCCACGACTGTTCTCGATCCGCCTGCCCTCGAGCCGGGCACCCTGAGGGTGATCCCCCTCGGCGGTCTCGGCGAGATCGGCCGCAACATGACCGTCTTCGAATACGGGGGCAAGCTGCTGATCGTCGACTGCGGAGTGCTCTTCCCCGAGGAGCACCAGCCCGGTGTCGATTTGATTCTGCCCGACTTCGAGCCGATCAGAAGCCGTCTCGACGACGTCGTGGGCGTCGTGCTCACGCACGGCCACGAAGACCACATCGGCGCCGTCCCGTACCTGCTCAAGCTCAACCGCGACATTCCGCTCATCGGCTCGCAGCTGACCCTCGCCCTGGTCGAGGCGAAGCTCAAGGAGCACCGGATCAAGGCGTACACGCTCACCGTCGCCGAGGGGCAGGAGGAGCAGGTCGGCCCCTTCGACCTGGAGTTCGTCGCCGTCAACCATTCGATCCCCGACGCGCTCGCCGTCGCGATCCACACCGACGCCGGCACCGTGCTCGCCACCGGCGACTTCAAGATGGACCAGTTGCCGCTCGACGGACGCCTCACCGACCTGCGCGCCTTCGCGAGCCTGGGCGAGGACGGCGTCGACCTCTTCCTCGTCGACTCCACGAACGCCGATGTGCCCGGCTTCACCCCCCTCGAGCGCGAGATCGGTCCCGTGCTGGATCAGGTGATCGGCAAGGCGCAGCGCCGGGTCATCGTCGCGAGCTTCTCCAGTCACGTGCACCGTGTGCAGCAGGTGATCGACGCCGCGGCCGCGCACGGACGCCGCGTCGCCTTCCTCGGTCGCTCGATGGTGCGCAACATGACGATCGCCGCCGATCTCGGATACCTGAACGTTCCCGACGGCGTGCTCATCGACTATCGGAAGGCCCAGGAGCTGCCCGACGACCGGATCGTCTACATGTCGACCGGCTCCCAGGGTGAGCCGATGGCGGTGCTCTCCCGCATGGCGAACCTCGACCATGCGATCGAGCCCGGTCCGGGAGACACCGTGATCCTGGCGTCCAGCCTGATCCCGGGCAACGAGAACGCCGTCTACCGCGTGATCGACGGGCTCACCAAGCTCGGCGCGAACGTCGTGCACAAGGGCAACGCGAAGGTGCACGTCTCGGGCCACGCCGCAGCCGGCGAGCTGCTGTACTGCTACAACATCCTCAGGCCCCGCAACGTCATGCCGGTGCACGGCGAATACCGGCACCTGATCGCGAACGCGAAGCTCGCGCAGGACACCGGCATCCCGGCGGAGAACACGATCATCGCCGAGAACGGCACCGTCGTCGACCTGACGGACGGTGTGGCGAGGGTCGTCGGCCAGCTCGATCTGGGCTTCGTCTATGTCGACGGGTCGACGGTGGGCGAGATCACGGATGCCGACCTGAAGGACCGCCGGATCCTGGGCGAAGAAGGATTCATCTCGGTGATCGTCGTGGTCGATGCCGCAACCGGCCGCATCATCACGGGTCCCGAGATCCACGCCCGCGGCTTTGCCGAGGACGACGCCGTCTTCGAAGCCGTCAAGCCGAAGATCGCCGCCGCCCTCGCCGAGGCCGCGCACGCGGGGGTGCGCGACTCCCATGCCCTGTCGCAGGTCGTGCGGCGCACGATCGGCCGTTGGGTCAACCAGTCGCTGCGCCGGCGCCCGATGATCGTGCCGCTCGTGATCGAGGCGTAGCGCGCCAGCGACACGGATGCGTAACACGCGAACGCTACTGTCGGGGTCATGCCCGCAAACTTCAGCGTGCGCGCTGCGACCCAGGCCGACGGGGTCTTCCTCGCCGACATGGTCGTCGAGGCGGCCAATTGGCGCCCGGGCGCAGCGCGGTTGCGGCACCAGGTGCTCGCGCAGCCCGAGCAATCCCGATACGTGTCCGGGTGGATGCGGCCCGGTGACGCCGGTTTCGTCGCTGTCGATATGCAGGGCTCTGCCCTCGGCGCGGCCTGGTATCGGATGCTGCCGCGCACCGAGCCGGGCTTCGGCTACGTCGGCACGGGCGTGCCGGAGCTGATCATCGGCGTGCGGCCGATCTGGCGGGCGCATGGAGTCGGCCGGACGCTGCTGCAGCGGCTGTGCGAGCACGCGCGTGCGCAGGGGTTCGGTCGGATCAGCCTCTCGGTCGAGCGCGGCAACTTCGCCCAGTCGCTCTACCGCACCGAAGGCTTCGCGGTGACCCACGTCGGCTTCGGCCGCGACACGATGGTCAAACGCCTGCGCTGACGCGCGCCGCGTCAATCAGTGAGTTTCCGGGTCTTTCGGCCTACCGTGGAGCAATGGCACGTTCCACGAGTACGCCCCCGAGCCCCCGCGCGTCCGCGAAGGGCTCCTCGTCGCGCTCGGCAAAGCCCGCGCCGGCCCCCCGCCGCTACGTCGACGAGGTGGAGAAGCCGCCCGTCGTCGTGCGGATGTGGATGGGGCTCGCGCATGGCGTCGGCGGGATGTTCCGCACCTTCGGGCCCGAGACGCTGGAGAAGGATCAGCGCCGCGACGGTTTTCCCTTCCTGCTCGTTCTGCTCGCCGCCGCCGGAGCCGTCGTCGAGTGGTTCCTGATCGGCACCGAGACCGGCACGTACCTCAGCGCGTACACGGTCGGCGCACTCATCGGCCGCGTCGCGTTCATCATGCCCGTCCTCCTGCTGCTGCTCGCCGGGTGGCTGTTCCGGCATCCGTCCTCGGTGCACGACAACGGGCGCATCGGCATCGGGTTCGGCCTGTTCGTGCTGTCGATCGCCGGATTCTGCCATCTGGGCGGCGGCCGCCCGCAGCCGCGGAGCGGTCTTCCGGCGCTGAGCGAGGCCGGCGGGCTGTTCGGCTGGATGGTGGGCGAGCCGCTCACCCTGCTGACGGTCATCGGCGCGCACGTCGTGCTCGGCGTCGTCGCGTTCCTCAGTGTCCTGATCATCACGAAGACGCCGCCGAACCGCATCGGGCGTCGCCTGGGGGAGCTGTACGCGTGGATGTTCGGCGCCGAACTGCCCGCGCCGGCGACGGATGCCGCACCCACTGCACCCACCGCACCCACCGTCGCGTTCGGCGACGACGAGAAGGACGCCGCGCTGCCGTGGTGGCGGCGCAACAAGTCGGGACGCGAAGAGGATGCCGACGGCGATCTCGCCTCGGACGACCTCACCGCCCTGATCGGCAGCGGCGACGGCGGGTTCGACCAGGCGGCCGTCGCGGTCGCCCCTCCCACGCTGCCGCTTCCCGCGACCGACGCGGTGACCGAGGTCATCGATCCCGCGGTCATCGCGGGCGCGAAGAAGGCGGCGCAGCAGGCGGGGCGAGCCGATACCGCCATCCGCGAGGACAGCGGCGAGATCGTGATCGACGACGGCATCCTGCCCGGAATCTCGGCACTGGGCGACGACCATGACGGTCGTCCCCCCGCGCCCCCGTACCGGCTGCCCGCGGTGACGGCGCTCGCCGCAGGAACGCCGCACAAGGCCCGATCCGAGGCCAACGACCGGGTGGTCGCGGCCATCACGGGCGTCTTCGAGCAGTTCTCGGTGGATGCCCGGGTCACCGGCTTCTCGCGCGGCCCGACCGTGACGCAGTACGAGATCTCCCTCGGCCCCGGCGTGAAGGTCGAGCGCATCACGGCGCTGACGAACAACATCGCCTACGCCGTCGCCTCCAACGAGGTGCGCATCCTCGCGCCGATCCCCGGCAAGAGCGCGATCGGCGTGGAGATCCCCAACACCGACCGCGAGATCGTCACCCTCGGCGACGTGCTGCGCTCGCAGGCCGCGACGAGCCAGACCCACCCCATGACGATCGGCGTCGGCAAGGACGTCGGCGGCGGCTACGTCGTCGCGAACCTCGCGAAGATGCCGCACCTGCTCGTGGCCGGGTCCACCGGCTCGGGCAAGTCGAGCTTCGTGAACTCCATGATCACGAGTCTGCTGATGCGCGCGAAGCCCTCCGAGGTGCGCATGGTGCTCATCGACCCCAAGCGCGTCGAGCTGACGAGCTACGCCGGTGTGCCGCACCTGATCACCCCCATCATCACGAACCCCAAGAAGGCCGCCGAGGCGCTGCAGTGGGTCGTGAAGGAGATGGACATGCGCTATGACGACCTCGCGTCGTTCGGCTTCCGCCACATCGACGACTTCAACCGCGCCGTCGTCGCGGGCGAGATCCAGCTGCCGGTCGGCAGCGAGCGCGTGCTCAAGCCGTACCCGTACCTGCTCGTGGTCGTCGACGAGCTCGCCGACCTCATGATGGTCGCCCCGCGCGACGTCGAGGACTCGATCGTGCG
>JASGEE010000060.1:0-62159 GCA_047606715.1 Microbacterium sp. | reverse complement strand
CGTGGTCGGCGGAGTCCCCGCCGAAGCGGCGCTGGTCGATCTTGCCCTCGGGGGTGCGGTTGAACGGCAGCCCCATGTTCTCCAGGTCGATGACGGCGTCGATGGCCTCTTTCGCGAGGATCTCGGCGGCATCCTGGTCGACGAGGTAGTCGCCGCCCTTGACGGTGTCGAAGGTGTGCCACTCCCAGCTGTCCTCTTCGACGTTGGCGAGGGCCGCGGCCATGCCGCCCTGCGCCGCGCCGGTGTGCGAGCGCGTCGGGTAGAGCTTGGTGATGACGGCGGTGCGCGCGCCGGGGCCGGCCTCGATCGCGGCGCGCATGCCGGCGCCGCCGGCGCCGACGATGACGATGTCGAACTCGTGGTAGTACACGCCGTCTTTGACGACGACGTCTTCGGTCTGGGTGCTCACTTGTGCTGCCTTGTCTTCTGCTTCGTCGTGTGAATCAGGCCGAGCACAGCTCGATGAGCCACTCGGTCTCGGAGTTCTCGATGCCCAGGCACGGGTCGAACGTGAACACCACGAGGGTTCCGAGCAGGATGAGCAAGCCCGCGGCGATCCACAGCGCCCACACGAGCACGCGACGGGTCGTCTGGCCGACGACGTAGTCGCCCACGATCGTGCGCATGCCGTTGGCGCCGTGGATGAGGGCGAGCCACAGCATCGCGACATCCCACCACTGCCAGAACGGCGTGGCGTACTTGCCGGCGACGAACGCGAAGTCGATGCCGTGGATGCCCTCGCCGAGCATGAGGTTCACGAACAGGTGACCGAAGATCAGCACCACCAGCAGTACGCCGGAGATGCGCATGTAGATCCAGCCGAGCTTCTCCAGGTTGGCGCCCTTCTTGCGCACCGAGGACGACTCCTGGGGCGAGCGGGGTGCGGCGATCGTGTCAGCGGTCATCAGTTGTCCCCTCCGAACGCGAGCATGAGATGGCGCGGCGCGAAGCCGGCCATCGTCACCGCCCAGACGCCCAGGACGCCCCACCACAGCTGGCGCTGATGACGCGTCGCCCACGGCCACAGGTCGACCGCGATGATGCGCAGCCCGTTGAAGGCGTGATAGGCGATCGCGGCGACCAGGGCGACCTCGCCGAGCGCCATGAGCGGGTTCTTGTAGGTGCCGATCACCGCGTCGTACGCCTCGGGGGCGAGGCGGATGAGTGCCGTGTCGAGCACGTGCACGAGGAGGAAGAAGAAGATGGCGACACCGGTGATGCGATGCAGCACCCACGACCACATGCCCTCGTTTCCGCGGTACAGGGTGCCGCGCGGGGTCTTGGACGTGGTCTCGGCCACCGACGGTGTGATGCGTGCTGGAGCACTCACGGTCGTCCTCCTTGATGAATCCGACGGCTCAATCCTAGGGTTTGCCCGGTGCCGGGGGCGACGAAGGCGATCCTAACTTCTCTCGATGTCGAGATACCGGCAGAAACCGAGGTTCGTTCCGCGACGGCGGATACCCTGTCAGTCATGGCGCATCTCATCGACGACTTCTACGCCGTCATTCCCGCAGGCGGAGTCGGCAGCAGGCTGTGGCCGCTCTCGCGCGCCGATGCGCCGAAGTTCCTGCACGATCTGACCGGGTCGGGGCACTCGTTGCTGCGTGACACGTGGGACCGCCTCGAACCGCTCACCGGCGCCGGCCGCATTTCGGTCGTCACCGGTCGCGCGCACCGCGCCGCGGTCGAGGAGCAGCTGCCCGGCATCCCCGACCACAACGTGTTCCTGGAGTCGGAGCCGCGGGACTCGACGGCCGCGATCGGGCTGGCCGCCGCCGTCCTGCACCGGCGCGAGCCCGACGTGATCATCGGCTCGTTCGCCGCCGATCATGTCATCCGCGTGCTGCCGGTGTTCCACTGGGCCGTCGAGCAGGCCGTGCGTGTCGCGCGCGAGGGCCACATCTGCACGATCGGCATCAGCCCCACCGAGCCGTCGGTCGGGTTCGGCTACATCAAGAAGGCCGACATGCTCGCCGTCGACGGCGCGCCCGAGGCCGCGCTCGTGGAACGCTTCGTCGAAAAGCCCGACCTCGACACGGCGAGGGAGTACGTGCAGTCGCGTGACTACCTATGGAACGCGGGCATGTTCATCTCGCGCGCCGACGTGCTGCTGGCAGAGATCGAGGCGAACAATCCCGCACTGCACGCGGGGCTCGTCGAGCTCGCCGAGGCCTGGGACGACCGCGACCGGCGCGGTCCGGTCGTCGACCGGGTATGGCCGAAGCTGGAGAAGATCGCGATCGACTACGCGGTGGCCGAGCCGGCCGCGGCGAAGGGGCGCCTCGCGGTCGTGCCGGGGCACTTCGACTGGGATGACGTGGGAGATTTTGCGAGCCTCGCCAAGCTCAACTCGCACGGGCGCAAGAACGACCTCGCTATCCTCGGCGAGAACGCCCGCATCCTCTCCGATGCCGCCAGCGGCATCGTCGTCAGCCACACCAAGCGCGTGATCAGCCTCATCGGCGTGCGCGACATCGTCGTCGTCGACACCCCCGACGCGCTGTTGGTCACCACGAGCGAGCACGCGCAGCGGGTGAAGGGCGTCGTGGATGCCCTCAAGCTCACCGGCCGCGGCGACGTGCTCTGACCCGGCCGGTCTGTAGCCGCTTGGTTGCGTCTTTGTAACCATTGCGTTGCTCCCCGTCGTCCGGGATGCAACGGCCCTGTCGCACTCGGTAGCTTCGATGCGTGCGCCCGCGAAATCCGCGGGTCTATCAATGTGGAGGCAGCATTGACCATTTCGACCACCAAGAAGCTCGCTGGCGTCACGACGGCAGCGGCGCTCCTGTTCGCTCTCTCCGGCTGCGGTTCGGCCCCCGAGGCGTCGACCACCGAGACCGAGAGCGCCGTAGACGTCGTTGACGGCTTCCTGCCGTGCCTCGTCTCGGATGCGGGCGGCTGGAACGACAAGTCGTTCAACCAGTCGGCCAAGGAGGGCATCGACGCGGCCGCCGCAGAGCTCGGCATCGAACCGCTCGAGTTCGAGTCGACCAGCGAGAACGACTACGCCCCGAACATGGAGCAGGCGGTCGCCGAGGGCTGCACCCTGATCATCTCCGTCGGCTTCAACCTGTCGGCTGCCACGGTCGACACCGCCAACGCGAACCCCGACGTGAACTTCGCGATCATCGACGACTGGGCCGACAACGACTACGACGGCACGACCGACGCCCCCAACATCAAGCCGCTCGTCTTCGACACCGCGCAGGCGGCGTACCTCGGCGGCTATGCCGCGGCGGCGTGGTCGGCGCAGACGGGCGTCAACAAGGTCGGCACGTTCGGCGGCATGCAGATCCCGTCGGTCGCGGTCTTCATGGACGGCTACCAGCTCGGCGTGGAGAAGTACAACGAGGACAAGGGCGCCGCGGTCGAGGTCTACGGCTGGGACACGGAGGCGCAGGAGGGCTCGTTCACTGGCGCGTTCGACGCGAATGACACCGCCAAGCAGACCGCGCAGGGGGTTCTGGACCAGGGCGTGGACGTGCTCCTGCCCGTCGGCGGACCGATCTACCAGAGCGCGGCGGCGGCCATCGCCGACAGCGGCAAGGACATCGTGATGCTCGGGGTCGACACCGATCTCGCGGTCGCCGATGACTCGGTCGCCGACATCACGCTGGTCTCGATCATGAAGGCGATCGATGTGGCCGTTCACGACGCGACGGTCGCCGCCGCGGCGGGCGAGTTCGACGTCGAGCCCTACGTCGGCACGCTGGAGAACGAGGGTGTGAAGCTCTCCAGCTTCCACGACTTCGAGTCGCAGCTGCCCGACGGTCTGCTCGACGAGCTGACTGCGCTGCAGGAGGCCATCATCGCCGGTGACATCACGGTGGAGTCGCCGAACTCCCCGTGATCGGCTGAGATCATGCTCGGGGCGAGTGCGCGATGCCCGCGCCTCGCCCCGAGCGTCGGAGACGACCCGACCGCGCTCTTTCCCGGGGCGCGGCACGCACGGATAGGGTGCCCATATGAAGCTCGAGCTCCGCGGAATCACGAAGCGATTCGGCAGCCTCGTCGCCAACGACCACATCGACCTCGTGGTCGCCCCCGGCGAGATCCACGCCCTCCTGGGTGAGAACGGCGCCGGCAAGTCGACCCTCATGAACGTCCTCTACGGGCTTTACCTCGCGGACGAGGGCGAGATCCTCCTCGACGACGTGCCACAGCACTTCCGCGGGCCGGGCGATGCGATGGCGGCCGGCATCGGCATGGTGCACCAGCACTTCATGCTCATCCCGGTGTTCACCGTCGCCGAGAACGTCATGCTCGGCCACGAGGACACCAAGAGCTTCGGCCGACTCGACCTCGCCGCCGCCCGGCAGCACGTCCGCGACGTCGCGGCGCGCTTCGGCTTCGAGATCGACCCGGACGCGCTGGTGGGGGATCTGCCAGTGGGGGTGCAGCAGCGCGTGGAGATCATCAAGGCGCTCTCCCGCGATGCGAAGGTGCTCGTGTTCGACGAGCCGACCGCCGTGCTCACCCCGCAGGAGACCGACGAGCTGATGGCGATCATGCGTCAGCTGCGCGACGAGGGCACCTCGATCGTGTTCATCACCCACAAACTGCGCGAGGTGCGCGAAGTCGCCGACCGCATCACGATCATCCGTCTCGGAAAGGTCGTCGGCGCGGCCTCGCCGGCCGCGACCAACGCCGAGCTCGCCTCCCTCATGGTCGGCCGGGCCGTGGAGCTGACGGTGCAGAAAGATCCGCCCCGCCTGCGCGAGGGCACCGGATTGCACGTGACCGATCTGCGCGTGTTCACCCCTGAGGGCGCCATCGTCGTCGACGGCGTCTCGTTCGACATCCGCCCGGGCGAAGTCCTCGCCGTCGCCGGAGTGCAGGGCAACGGGCAGACCGAGCTGGTCGAGGCCATCGTCGGGCTCGCCGAGCGCGTCGAAGGATCGATCGTGCTGGGCGAATCCGAGCTGGTGGGCCGCAGCGTCCGTGCGATCCTCGACGAGGGCGTCGGGTTCGTCCCCGAGGACCGCCACGAGGACGGCCTGGTCGTGGGGTTCTCGGTCGCCGAGAACCTCATCCTCGACCGCTCGTCCGACCCGCAGTTCGCCCGCGCGGCGACGATCCGCCGCGCCGACCTCGACGCGTTCGCCCGCGACCGCATCCGCGAGTACGACATCCGCACGCAGGGACCCGAGGCTGCGGCATCCACCCTCTCCGGCGGCAACCAGCAGAAGGTCGTCATCGCCCGCGAGATGAGCCGCGAGCTGCGGCTGCTGATCGTCGCCCAGCCCACCCGCGGCGTCGACGTCGGATCGATCGAGTTCATCCACCGGCGCATCATCGAGACGCGGGATGCCGGCATCCCGATCCTCGTCGTCTCGACCGAGCTCGACGAGGTGAGCGCGCTGGCCGACCGCATCGCCGTCATGTACCGGGGCAAGATCGTCGGCGTCGTGCCGGGAGACACCTCGCGCGACACGCTCGGCCTCATGATGGCCGGCGCATCCGAGACGGAGGTCGCCGCGTGAGCGAGACGACGTCACCGGCAGATGCGCCCCTGACCCGGTCGGGCATCTTCACGCGTGAGCTGCTGCGTGGCAGCACCGTGATGACGCTGCTGGCGATCGTGCTCGCGATGATCGTCGGCGGCGTGCTGATCGCGGTGACCGACGAAGACGTGCAGGAGGCGTCCGGCTACTTCTTCGCCCGTCCCGGTGACACGCTCGCGGCGATCTGGAACGCCGTGGCGGGAGGCTACGAAGCGCTCTTCCGCGGCGCCGTGTTCAACCCCCGCGCGAACGGCTTCGCGGCGCAGATCAAGCCGCTGACCAACTCGCTCGGGTTCGCCGCGCCGCTGATCGCGGCCGGACTCGGCGTCGCCCTCGCCTTCCGCGCGGGCCTGTTCAACATCGGCGCGCGCGGCCAGATGCTGTTCGCCGCGATCGTCGCGGCCTACTTCTCGTTCAACCTCGATCTGCCGCTGTGGCTGCACCTGCCGATCACGCTGATCGCCGGCATCGTCGGCGGTGCTCTGTGGGGCGGGTTCGTGGGCCTGCTGAAGGCGAAGACCGGCGCGCACGAGGTGATCCTCACGATCATGCTCAACTACGTCGCCTATTACCTCCTGCTGTGGATGATCCGCACGCCGGGGCTGCTGCAGAAGTCCGGCACGAACCAGCCGATCTCGGCCCCGACGCCGTCAACCGCGCAATTCCCCGCCCTGCTGGGCGCGCAGTTCTCGAGTTTGACCTGGGGATTCGTGGTCGTGGTCGCCGCCACTCTCGTCGTGTGGTGGGTCATCGAGCGCTCGAGCCTGGGCCTGCGGCTGCGCGCGGTCGGCGAGAACCCGCGCGCGGCGCGGGCGGCCGGCATCAGCGTCGAGCGGCTCTACATCTACGCGATGCTGTTCGCCGGCGGGCTGGCGGGACTGGCGGCGATGAACCAGATCCAGGGCACCGTGACGACCGGCTTCACCGCGAGCATCGACGCGGGCATCGGCTTCGACGCGATCACCGTCGCCCTGCTCGGGCGCAGTCGCGCATGGGGGACGTTCGCCGCCGGCATCCTCTTCGGAGCACTGAAGGCGGGATCGTTCTCGATGCAGGCGCAGGGCATCCCGGTCGACATCGTTCTGGTCGTCCAGTCGCTCATCGTTCTGTTCATCGCGGCCCCGCCGCTGCTGCGCGCGGTGTTCTTCCTCCCCAAGACCGACGCGGAGAAGGCGGCGCGGGTGCGCGCCAAGGCCGCAAAGAAAGCGGTGGCCGCATGAGCGCGCAGGTTCACGGCGAGATCTCGTCGGCCCGCGAACAGGCCGACGGCACTGTCCAGTTCGCGGTGGTCAGAGAGCGCCACCTCAAGCCCCCCATCGTGCTCGCGGTCGTCGTCGTGCTGCTGGGCGCACTGTTCCTTCTCGCGCCGCGCGACGGGGTCTCGACCTTCCGGCTCGGTGACGACTCGCAGTCTTTCGCTCTGCCCGAGATCGCTCTGCCGACCGCGCCCGCGTGCTGGGTGTTGCTCGCGGTGCTCGTCGCACTCACGGCGTGGTCCTTCGCCATCGCGTGGTCGTATCGCCGTCAGCCGCTGTGGCTGACGATCGTCTTCGGTGTGCTCGGGGTCTTCGCCTTCCTCGTCTGGGCGTCCGCGGGCGGACTCGTCCCGGTCGCGAGCCTGCTGTTCGGCGCCGTGTCGCTGTCGGTCCCGCTCGTCTTCGGCGCCCTGGGCGGCGTCATCGGAGAACGGGTCGGCGTCGTGAACGTCGCGATCGAGGGGCAGTTGCTGTTCGGCGCTTTCTCGGCCGCGATCCTCTCGAGCATCAGCGGCAACCCGTTCATCGGCCTGGTCGGTGCGATGATCGGCGGCGTGCTCGTCGCGTTCGTGCTCGCGGCGTTCGCGATCAAATACCTCGTCGACCAGGTCATCGTCGGCGTCGTGCTCAACGTCTTGGTCACCGGCCTCACCGGCTTCCTCTACGGTGCGCTCCTGGTGCCCCACGAGGCGCAGCTGAACCGGCCGGTGCGCTTCACGCGGCTGCAGATCCCGGGGCTCAGCGAGATCCCGGTGATCGGCCCCGTGCTGTTCAACCAGACCTTCATCGTGTACCTGATGTTCGCCACGGTCGCCCTCGTCGCCTGGGGGCTGTACCGCACGCGGTGGGGGCTGCGCCTGCGCGCGGTCGGCGAGCACCCGCAGGCCGCCGACACGGTCGGCATCGCGGTGAACACCTCGCGGTTCTGGAACGTCTCCCTCGCGGGCGCGATCGCCGGCATCGGCGGCGCGTACTTCACCCTCGTCTCGGTGCCGCAGTTCGGCAAGGAGATGACCGCCGGTCTCGGCTTCATCGCGCTCGCCGCCGTCATCTTCGGCCGGTGGGATCCGATTCGCGCGACGCTCGCGGCGCTGCTGTTCGGGTTCGCGACCAACCTGCAGAACCTGCTCACGATCCTCGGCACGCCGATCCCGAGCGAGTTCATGCTCATGCTCCCGTATGTCGTGACGATCCTCGCCGTCGCCGGGTTCGCCGGCCAGATCCGCGGGCCCGCGGCATCCGGCAAGCCCTATGTCAAGGGATGATGTGACAGACATCGACTGGGACGCCCTGCGCGCGGCTGCGATCGACGCGATGGGCTGCGCCTACGCTCCGTATTCCCGCTACCCGGTGGGGGCGGCGGCCCTCGTCACCGACGGGCGGATCGTGACCGGCTGCAACGTGGAGAACGCCTCGTACGGCGTCGGACTGTGCGCCGAATGCGCTCTCGTGGGCGAGCTGCACCTCACCGGCGGCGGAGGGCTCGTCGCGTTCGTCTGCGTCAACGGCGCGGGCGAGACGATCATGCCGTGCGGGCGTTGCCGGCAGCTGCTGTACGAGTTCGCCGTCCCGGGGATGCTGCTGGAAACCGTCTCCGGCATCCGCACCATCGACGAAGTGCTGCCCGATGCTTTCGGCCCGCGGGATCTGGACGGGATGCCGCGGTGAGCACGATCGAGCCGTTCGATGCGGTCGATGTCATCCGCATCAAGCGCGACGGTGGGGCGGTGCCGGAACCGGCATTGCGCTGGATGGTCGACGCGTACACGCGCGAATACGTCGCCGACGCGCAGATGGCGGCGTTCGCGATGGCGGTGCTGCTCAACGGGATGACGCGCGAGGAGATCCGCGTCATGACCGATGCGATGATCGCCTCGGGGGAGCGGATGAGCTTCGCCGGGCTCGGCAAGCCGACGGTCGACAAGCACTCCACGGGCGGCGTGGGCGACAAGATCACGCTGCCGTTGGCTCCGTTGGTGGCGTCGTTCGGCGTCGCGGTACCGCAGCTGTCGGGGCGGGGGCTCGGCCACACGGGCGGCACGCTCGACAAACTGGAGTCGATCCCCGGCTGGCGCGCGGCGCTGTCGAACGACGAGATGACGGCGCAACTGCGCGGCGTCGGCGCCGTCATCTGTGCCGCCGGATCGGGCCTCGCGCCCGCCGACAAGCGCCTCTACGCGCTGCGCGACGTCACCGGCACCGTGGAGGCGATTCCGCTGATCGCCTCCAGCATCATGTCGAAGAAGATCGCGGAGGGCACGGGCGCCCTCGTGCTCGACGTGAAGTTCGGGTCCGGCGCGTTCATGAAAGACCTCGATCGTGCGCGCGAGCTGGCCCAGACGATGGTCGCCCTCGGCACCGACTCCGGCGTGGCGACCACGGCTGTGCTCACCGACATGAGCACGCCGCTGGGCTGTGCCATCGGCAACGCCAACGAGGTGCGCGAGTCGGTCGAGGTGCTCGCCGGGGGCGGGCCGGCCGACATTGTGGAGCTGACCGTCGCGCTCGCCCGCGAGATGCTCGCCCTGGCGGGCCGGCCCGATGTCGACGTCGAGGCGGCGCTGCGGGACGGACGGGCGATGGATGCGTGGCACGCGATGATCCGGACGCAGGGCGGCGACCCTGACGCGCCGCTGCCGACCCCGCGCGAGACGCACACCGTGACGGCGCCCGACGGCGGCGTCGTCACCCGTATGGACGCGCTGCCGTTCGGGGTGGCCGCCTGGCGGCTGGGCGCGGGGCGGGCTCGTGCGCAAGACCCCGTCGTCCACGCCGCCGGCATCGACCTGCACGTCAAACCGGGCGACGAGGTCGCGGCGGGGCAGCCGGTGTTCACTCTGCTGGGCGATGACCCGTCGCGCTTCCCGCGCGCGCTCGAGGCGCTCGAGGGTGCATGGGAGGTGGGTGCGCAGGCACCGGCATCCGCCCCCCTCGTGCGAGAACGCGTCACCGCCTGATCCCTCGGGCACCGTAAGCTTGTTCCGGCCCGCGCGCCACCCGGTCCCCGAGTCCGTCGGCGGACCGCATCCCAGCCGGAGGAAGAAATGGCCATCGATCAGCACGGCGACGCGAAGCTCGAGGGTGTCTCGATCCGGTCGCTCCCCAAAGTGTCGCTGCACGACCACCTCGACGGTGCGGTGCGGCCGCAGACGATCATCGAGCTCGCCGAGGCGGTCGACGTGGAGGTGCCGGCGACGGATGCCGACGACCTCGCGGACTGGTTCGAGAGCCAGAGCGACTCGGGGTCGCTCGTGGAGTACCTGAAGACCTTCGAGCTGACCACCGCCGTCATGCAGACCGCCGAGGGCCTCCGCCGCGTCGCGAAGGAGTTCGTCGAAGACCTCGCCGCCGACGGCGTGATCTACGGCGAGGTGCGCTGGGCGCCCGAGCAGCACCTGGCACGAGGGCTCTCGCTGGAGGAGGCCGTCGAGGCCGTGCAGGAGGGTATCGAGGAGGGCGAGGACGCCGTCGACCGCTCGGGCCGCGACATCCGCGTCGGCCAGCTGATCACCGCCATGCGACACACCGACCGGTCGCTGGAGATCGCGCGGCTGGCCGTGGCGTTTCGCGGGCGTGGCGCCGTCGGCTTCGACATCGCCGGCCCCGAAGAGGGCTTCCTGCCATCGAATCACCGTGACGCGTTCGACTATCTCGCATCCGAGTTCTTTCCGGTCACCGTCCATGCCGGCGAGGCGGCCGGGCTCGACTCGATCCGCTCGGCACTGCTCGACGGGCGCGCGCTGCGCCTCGGCCACGGGGTGCGTCTCGCGGAAGACCTCGAGGTCGTGCAGCAGAGCGGTGACGAGGTGTTCGTCACCTTCGGAGACCTCGCGCGGTGGGTGCGCGACCGGGAGATCCCGCTCGAGCTGTCGCCGTCGTCGAACCTGCAGACCGGCGCGATCTCGCGCTGGGGCACCGCTCTGGAGGATCACCCCTTCGACCTGCTGTACCAGTTGGGCTTCGCCGTCACGGTCAACGTCGACAACCGCACGATGAGCCGCACCTCGCTCACGCGCGAGCTCGCGCTGCTGGCCGAGACCTTCGACTACCGGCTCGAAGACCTGGAGGCGTTCCAGCTCAACGCCGCCGCCGCCGCGTTTCTGTCGGTCGAAGAGCGTGAGGAGCTCATCGAGCTGATCGGCGAGGGCTTCGGCGGCTGAGTGCGCCGGTCGCTGCGCGGCTGACTCCTTCGATCCGGGTCGCAGGTCGGGATCTTCGGGGTGGATCGGCTATCGCTGCGGCACAGGGGAGGAGTTAGCCGCGGCGTGGGCGGCCAGGATCCGTCTGAACGCGGCGAGGATGACGTCGGGGGTCGCCAAGATGTCCTCCGCGATGGGGCGCACCGTCGTGTATCCGCGGGCGGCAGCGGCGAGGTCGCGGCGACGGTCGTTCTTCTGTGCGATCCATCCCTCGTGGAAGGCCCGGCTGTCGCACTCGACGATGAGCCAACCGTCGACGACGAGATCGACACGGCCGACGCCGTCGATGTGCACCTGCACTTCGACGTGGCATCCGAGGCCCCGCAGCATCAGGCGCATCAGTGTCTCGGGTCCCGATTCCGCCCGCTGGTCGAGGAGAGGACGCAGTCGCCGGTAGGCGCCGGGCAGCCGGGCGAAGACGTCGGCGAGTCCGGCCTCGTCGACCAGGCCGTGGTGCCACGCACTGTCCAGCGTCGCGATGGCATCGCGCGGGCGTTGGCAGCGGCAAGCCTGCGCCAGGGCATCGACGAGGTCGGCGGCAAGGTCGGCACTCCCGCGGGCGGATGTCCTCCAGTGAGCGGCGGTGCGGGGAGGACGCGCGGGGAGTCGGCTGGAGCCGTGTTCGAACTGGAGGTGCAGACAGTCGTGCTCGCGCACGAAGACTCCGATGGCGGTGAGCAGCGAGACGCAATCCAGACGCCCGCCCAGCGTTGCCGCCCGCACCAGGTCGGGGTGAGCGACCGGATCGAGGTAGCGTCCGCGTCGAACGCGCAGGAGCCGACCGAGCGACACGGCTTCAGCAGTGCGGCGTTCGGAGAGCCCGCGGGAGCGCAGCTCCTGCGTGCTGAGGAAGGTGGCGGCGAGCACGGGAGGTGCGAGTTCGCGGGGAGTGACGGTGGGCGCGGTCATGCCACACACCTCACCGCTTTCCGGTGGCGCGCGGGGCGGCAAAAGGGAGATCTGTGGACAGTTTCTCGAAATCGCCGATTGGGGAGGAGGCGATGCAGACCCGCGGGTTTGTGGCTAACTCCTCCGATTCCGCGGCCGAAGGCGCGAGAGCGGGGCAGACCGGGCCTCGGGGTGACGGATGGGAGGAGTTAGCTGCGGCGGCGCTTTCGGCCCCGCGGCGGGGGTGCGGGGGTGCCCGGGGTGGCGGGGGTGCCCGGGGTGGCGGGGGCGCTCGTGGCATCGTCGCGCAGGCTCGCGACGGCGCGTCGCACGGCGTGGCGGTAGGCGTCCTTGTTGACGTAATAGGACATGCGGTCAAGCCCCAGGTAGCGGTATCCGCCGGTCAGGTCGGGCCACGGCCGGGCGGTGACGCGGTGGCGGAACGTGGCCTGCGCGGCCTCGGGAGCGGTGAGGTAGGCGGCGATCAGCTCGGCCTGCTCGAAGCGCCCCTGCCACCCGATGCCCGAGGCCTCGATCATCCCCATCAGGTACAGCCCGTTGAACGACGGCGGGAAGATGTTGAGGTAGAGCTTCGGTGCGGACTTCGTCCAGTTCAGTGCGCCGCGGTCGACGAAGGGGTAGTCGAGCCGGTAGCCGGTGGCCAGCAGCACGGTGTCGTAGGTGCCGCTGGTGCCGTCGCGGAAGTGCACCGTGTCGCCGTCGAAGCGGTCGACGTCGGCGCGGATGCGCAGGTCACCCTGACCGAGGTGGTTCAGCACGAGCGTGTTGACGATGGGGTGCGTCTCGTAGATGCGGTAGTCGGGGCGCGGAAAGCCGAACCGCACCGGATCGCCCGTGAAGGCACGCAGCACGCGCGTGTCGACGAACTGCTTGAGTCGCGGTGGCAGCGGCCGGCCCTGGTCGAGGGCGTCCGACGGCCTGCCGAACAGGTACCGCGGGACGAAGTAGTAGCCGCGGCGCACGCCCATCTCGACGGATGCCGCGTGGTGCACGGCGTCGACGGCGATGTCGCAGCCGGAGTTTCCGGCACCGATGATGAGCACCCGCCTGCCGTCGAGCTGGCGGGCGCTCTTGTAGCGGGAGGTGTGGAAGATCTCGCCGGTGAACTCGCCGCGGAAGGACGGGATCTGCGGCTCGGCGAGAGTGCCCGTCGCGATGACGATGGCGTCGAAGCGTTCGGCGCTCTCGCGGCCCGGCCCGGATGAGGTCACGACCCAGCCACCGCCGTCGTCCTGCGCGACCGCCGTCACTTTCGTGTCGAACCGGTAGAGCCCCGTCAGACCGAAGTGGTCGGCGAAGTCGCGGAAGTACCCGAGGAGGTCGCGGTGGCCGGGATAGTCGACATCCGTCGCCATGGGGAAAGCGGTGAACTCGGTCGTCGTGCGCGAGGAGATCAGGTGCGCCGAACCGTACATCGTCGATCGGGGATTGTCGATGTCCCACAGGCCCCCGACACCGTGCGAGGCCTCGTATCCGACGACCTCGAGACCGGGCGCGCGCAGGGCGAGAGTGCCCGCCGACAGCCGCGACGGGCCCGCGCCGATGACGGCGCAGCGCATCGTGTGCATGGTGATCACACCATCACCCCGCGGCGCGGGGTGATGCCACCGTATCGTCAGAGCGCGAGCGCGGCCTGACGCATCCGCACGACCTCTTCGATCTTCGCGAACAGCGGGTGGCCGGGCTCCAGACCGGTCACCGACGCGGTGAAGGCGGCGGCATCATCATCGTGCAGCAGACGCTGCAACTGCACCGACTGCTCGTCGCCCGGTTCGTCGAACTCGAGGGCGGCGCCCATCGCCGCGACGAGGGCATCGACGGAAAGACCTCGCTCGGCGGCGGCGGCGGCAGGCCCCACGAACCTCTCGTGACGCGACAGCTTGCGCAACGGCTGCCTGCCCACCCGGCCGACGGTGTCGGGCAGGGCGGAGTTGGCGAAACGGCGCAGGATCGTGGCCCGGTACTCGGCCAGATCGGCCGGGTCGAGCCCGTGCACGGACGACAGCAGCGCCGAGGTCTCCTCGAGGGCGGCGGCGACCTTCGCCGCGATCGCCGGATCGGCGAGGGCGTCGGAGATCTTCTCGGCCCCGGCCTGGGCGCCGAAGTAGGCCGTCGTGGCGTGCCCCGTGTTGACGGTGAAGAGCTTGCGCTCGATGAACGGCGCGAGATCGTCGACGAAGTGTGCGCCCGGGATGTGCGGCGGGTTGTCGCCGAACGGCGGGCGCTCGATCGCCCACTCGAAGAACGGCTCGACGGTGACATCCACGCCCGAGCCCTCGGGCTGGGCGGGGACGATGCGGTCGACGGCGGTGTTGGCGAAAACGGCGCGCGCGGCCAGCCCGTCCCACCCGTCGCCGGCCTGAGCGTGGATCTCCTCCTGCAGCAGGCTGGTCGCCCCGATCGCGTTCTCGCACGCCATGATCTGCAGCGGTGGCAGGGCGGGTTCGCGCAGGGCGAGCCCGGCGAGGATGTGCGGGGCGACGAAGCGCAGCACGGTCGGACCCACGGCCGTGGTGACGACGTCGGCGGTGGCGATCTCGTCGATGAGGGTCTGCGGGTCGGTCTGGCTGTTGACGGCGCGGAAGCCGGTGACGATCTTGTCGGTGCCGCCGTCGCCGACCTCGTGCACGGTGTAGCTGTCAGCCCGGTTGATCGCGTCGACGAGAGCGGCGGCGACGTCGGAGAAGACGAGCTCGTAGCCGCCCTCGTGCAGCAGCAGCCCGACGAACCCGCGACCGATGTTCCCGGCGCCGAAATGGACGGCCTTCATCGCTGTGCTCCCTCAGTCGTTGACCGCGGCGAGCAGGCCGAACAGTTCCTCGGGACTGGTCGCCGCCTTCAGGCGCGCGATCTCCTCGTCCTCGGAGAAGATGAGGGCGATCTGCGACAGGATCTCCAGATGCTCGTCGCCCTTGCCCGCGATGCCGACGACGAACGTCACCGGCTCACCATCCCAATCGACGCCGCCGTCGTAGCGCACGAAGGACAGCGCCGAGTCGAGGATCGTGTTCTTCGTCTCGTTGGTGCCGTGCGGAATCGCCAGCTCGTTGCCCATGTACGTCGACACGGTCTGCTCGCGCTGCTGCATCGCGTCGAAGTACGCGGAGGTCACAGCTCCTGAGGTCTCGAGGATGTCCGCGGCTTCGCGCATCGCCTCCTCTTTGGAGACCGATCCGGAGTGGATGCGGACCTGACCGACGCCTAACACACTGCGGGACATGGGGTTCTCTTCTCGTTTTGGGGTTTGGTGGTCTGGGGGATTGCGGGGTCGGGGCCCGTCGGCATCCCGACCCCACAGCGGTCTCAGCGGGGGCTTGCGACCGGGGGAGCGCTCACGCGCCGCTCTCGTGCTGCTTCACGACGAGGTCGACGACCTCGTCGTAGCGCGGGGAGTTCATGAAGTTGTCGACCGACACGTGTATCGCCTTCGCGTTGCGCTCGCGCGCCCGGTCGGTCAGCTGCTGCTGCGTGATGACGAGGTCTTCGGTGCCGTCGAGGTTCGCGATCGCCTTGTTGGTCACCGAGACGCCCTCGACGCCCGCCTTCTTGATCTTGTTGCGCAGCACGCTCGCGCCCATCGCCGACGAGCCCATGCCGGCGTCGCAGGCGAACACGACGTTGCGAATCGTCGCGGTCGCCGCCGTGGCGCCGGATGCGGCATCCGGCGCCGTTCCGCGCAGCCCGGACAGCGCGTCCGAGCTCTTGCCCTTGTTCGCTTCGGTGGCCGCGATGGCCGCCGCGAACTGGGTGTCGCCGAGGGCGTCGGCGGCGAGGTCGCGCTTGCGCGTGGCCCGCAGGATGGCCGCGGCGACGATGAAGGTGACGACCGCCGACAGGATGACCGAAAGGATCACCGCGACGTAGCTGCCGTCGGCGGTCTGCAACAGCACGGCGATGATGCTCCCGGGAGCCGCGGGCGCCCGCAGCGCGCCGCCGAGGAGCATGTTCGTCGTCACGCCGGTCATGCCACCCGCGATCAGCGCGAGGATCAGCACCGGCTTCATCAGGGCGTACGGGAAGTACACCTCGTGGATGCCGCCGAAGAAATGGATCACCGCGGCCCCCGGCGCCGACGCCCGGGCGGCGCCGATGCCGAAGACGCTGAACGCCAGCAGCAGGCCGAGGCCCGGGCCGGGGTTGGCCTCGAGCAGGAACAGGATCGACTTGTGCGCCTCGCCAGCCGCCTCCTGAGTGCCCAGCGGGGTGAGCACGCCGTGGTTGATGGCGTTGTTGAGGAAGAACACCTTCGCCGGCTCGATGATGATGCTCGTCAGCGGCAGCAGGTTGTTCGCCACGAGCCAGTTCACCGCCGTGCTCAGCACGTTCATGATGCCGTTGACGAGCCACGCGATCGGGTAGAAGCCGACGACGGCCAGCACGAAGCCCCAGATACCCGCCGAGAACATGTTCACGAGCATCTCGAAGCCGGCCTTGACCTTGCCCTCCCACAGTCCGTCGAGCCACTTCATCGAGTAGCCCGCGATCGGCGCCAAGATCATCGCACCGATGAACATGTGGACCTGGCCGAGGGTGGACGCCTCGGGGTCCGCGGCCAGCAGTTCGGCGTTGAAGTTCGCGATGAGCAGGTCGGAGCCCGCGATCGCGCCCATCGTGGCGATGACGGCTACGACGCCGCCGCGCTTGTCGTACACCATGAAACCGCCGGTGTATGCGATCAGCAGCGGCAGCACGTAGTGGATGAACGGGCTGACGATCGTCGCGAGATCGGCGTTGGGCGTCCACCCGACCTCGATGAAGAACGCCGTGAAGATGCCCCACGCGATCAGGGCGGGGATGTTCGGCATGATCATGCCGGACAGGAAGGTTCCGAATCTCTGGATGCCCACCTGCGCTCGGCTGGTGGCTGTCGTGCGGGACGCCGTTGTCATTTTCTCTCCTTTGGGTGCGAGGTGGTCAGGCCGCGGAGGTCTCGGCCGCGGCCTGGGCTGCGGACCGGGCGGACGCCGCGTCGTCGGCGGTGAGGGCTGCCGCGGCGATGCGCTCGGCATCGGCGCGGTCGTAGTGCAGCAGCGAGGCGCGCACATCCGCCAGCGCGGTCGGCGCCATCGACAGCGTAGTCGCCCCGAGGCCCACGAGCACGACCGCCAGGAGCGGATCGGCGGCGGCCTCACCGCAGATGCCGACCGGCTTGCCGTTGCTGCGGCCGGCCGCACCCACCTCGCGGATGAGGCGGAGCACGGCGGGGTGCCAGGGGTCTTGGAACGAGGCGACCGAGCCGAGCAGCCGGTCGGCGGCCAGCGTGTACTGCGTGAGGTCGTTCGTGCCGATCGAGGCGAAGTCGGCGATGGCGAGCACCCGGTCGGCCAGGAGCGCCGACGAGGGCACCTCGACCATGACCCCGGCCGTCTTGATGCCGTATTCGCGAGCGATCGAGGTGAAGTACTCGGTCTCTTCCACCGTCGACACCATCGGCGCCATGACCCACAGGTCCGACTCGGTGGCGGCATCCGCCTGCGCCAGAGCGGTCAGCTGCTCGCGCAGGATGTCCTCGCTCGCGCGCAGGGCGCGCAGGCCTCGCAGGCCCAGTGCGGGGTTGTCCTCGTGCGCGTCGTTGAGGAACGCGAGCGGCTTGTCGGCCCCGGCATCCAGGGCCCGCACGACGACCTTCTTGCCGGGGAAGGCCTGCAGCAGCTCCGTGTACGCGGCGGTCTGCTCCTGCACCGTCGGTGCTCGGGTCGAGGAGAGGAACAGGAACTCGGTGCGGAACAGGCCCACGCCCTCCGCTCCCAGGGCCACCGCCTCATCCGCGCCGCCGGGCTTGCCGAGGTTCGCGAGCAGGGGGACGGCCGTGCCGTCCTTCAGCGCACCGGGGGTGATCGGGGCGGATGACGCCGCGGCGCGCGCATCGGCGCGGTGCTGTGCCTGTTCCAGCTCGTCGGCGGTCGGGCTGGTGGTCACGACGCCTTTGGCGGCATCGACGATGACGGTCTCACCGTCGGCGAGGTCTTTCGCTGCGGCGACGCCGACGACCGCGACGATCGACTTCTCCCGCGCGAGGATCGCGGTGTGCGAGGTCGGGCCGCCGTCGGTGGTCACCAGGGCCAGCACCTGGTCGAGATCCAGCAGCGCCGTGTCGGCCGGGGCGAGGTCGCGTGCCACCAGCACATAGGGGTGCCCCGGCTCGGGCACACCCGGCGCGGGCAGGCCCCGCAGACGCGCGATGACGCGCTGTGCGACATCGTCGAGGTCGGCGGCGCGCTCGCCGAGGTAGCCGCCCATCGCGGCGAGGGTGTCGCGGAAGCTCGCGAACGCCGCGTGCACCGCGAACTCGCCCGTCTTCCCGGCGTTCACGCGCGTGGAGACCTCGGCATCCAGGGTCGGGTCCTCGGCCATCATGGCCTGCGCCTCGAGCACGTCGCGGGCCAGGCCCCCGGCCTTCGCCCCCCGCTCTTCCAGCTCGCGGGCGACGGCCCCGACGGCCTCGCGCACGCGCGCGAGCTCTTCGTCGGGCGTCAGCGCGCTCGGGGTGTCTTCGGGGGCAGGCAGGGGCTCGGCCATCCGGGCCACCGGCCCCTGGGCGACGCCCAGCCCGATTCCGACTCCGCGCAGTTCGGTCATGTCGATCTTCTCCGGTCTCAGTTCTCGTCGTGGTCGGTGGAAAGCAGATCGGCGAGAGTGTCGAGCAGCTCGTTCGCGCCCTCGCCTTCGGTCGTCACGGTGACGTAGTCGCCCTTCTCGGCGCCGAGGGAGATCACCCCGAGAATACTCGCGGCATTCACCGGAGCGCCGGGGTCTTTGGCGATCGTCACGGGCACTCCGGCGTCTCGCACGGCCTGGGTGAACAGCTTCGCGGGGCGGGCGTGCAGCCCGTGCGACGACCCGATGCGGATCGTGCGCGACACTTCGGTCATGAGTGATTCCTCTCGGTGGATGCGGCCAGAGTGGCCGAGGATCGTGCCGTCGTGATGAGGGCGAGGGTACCCGGAGCCGACGACGTCGCGCCTGCACCGCGCACCGTGAGAATCCTCATCGACCCGCCTCCTCCCTCCATTGTTGTGAAAGTACTGGGAGCAAACAACTACGGCTGTTCCCGCGGGGGTGGAAATCAGTCTGGGGGAGCGGGGAAAGGGGGACGGCGAGTGGCCATGTCAGGACACCGTGGCATCCGTCGGCTCGACCGTTCGCGCATCGCCGGATGCCGCTGCCGTGTGCGCCTGGATCTCGCGCGCCGCCGCGATCGCGCGCCGCCCGCTCGGCATCCACACCGCCAGAGCGACGACGATCAGAGTGACCGCCCCCGCGCCGATCAGCAGCGGCTCGATCGGCACGATGTCGGCGAGCGGGCCGAACACCAGCATGCCGACGGGCATGGCCAGCGACATCACGATGCCGACGAACCCGAAGACGCGGCCCTGTCGCTCGGGCTCGATGCTCTCCTGCAGGAGCGTCATCGACGGTGTCGAGAAGAACGGCACCGTCAGCCCGATGGCGAACATGACGGCGAAGAACACCCAGATGTTCGGCGAGAGCCCCAGACCGATCGACAGCACGCCGAAGGCGAGTGCCGAGACGATCATCAGCGCGATGCGGCTGCGCTTGGCGAACAGCGTCGCGATGAGTGCACCGCCGAGCACCATCCCGACGCTGAAAGAGGCCTCCAGCACGGCCAGGTGGATGACGTTCTGCTGTGCGCCCGCGTCGAACGAACGCACCGCCATGAGCGGGGTCAGGTTCGACGGGGCCACGGTGAGGACGAAGACGATCGCGAACAGGACGAGCAGCCAGCGCACGAACTCGTGCGTCGTGACATAGCGCACGCCGTCGGCGAGGTCGGCGAAGTAGCTGGGGGTCTCTGCGCCCGCCGCGCGCACGGCGTCGACGTGGATGAGCGCGACCAGGCCGATGCCGATCGCCGCCGTCACGATGTCGATGACGAAGATCGGGACGAGTGCGGCGGCACTGCCGTCGAAGGCCGCGGTCGCCCAGGCGAAGACGGCGCCGCCCGCGGCGGGGGCGATCAGCGCGATCGCCGACTGGATCGATCCGTTGATGCCGCCCACCCGCAGCAGCTGCGGGGCCGGGACGAGCTGGGGGATGATCGCCGACACGGCGGGCGACTGGATGCCGGCTCCCGCCGACCGGATCGCCAGCACGAGGAACACCAGCCACACCTCGTCGTACCCGGTCATCATGACCACGGCCAGCACCGCCGTCGCGGCGGCGATGGCGGCATCCGCGCCCATGATGAGGTGCTTGCGGTTGTGCCGATCGGCCCACACGCCGCCGAAGACCGAGACGATCGCCTGCGGCAGGAAGCCGAACACGGCGGCCAGGGTCATGATCCAGCCGGAGGCGAACGTGATCGTGAGATACCAGAACACGGCGAACTGCACGAGCGTCGATCCGAGCAGGCTGATCGTCTGCCCGGTGAGGAACAGTGCGATCTTGCCGACCCAGTGCGCGCCGGTGGTCGAGGGGGTCTGGGCCATGCTTTCGAGTCTATGGGGGCGCATAACTCAGGCAGATCCGCGTGACAGGGCGGCTCCGAGGTCCTCCACCGCGGGTTCTGCCTGAGTTATGCGCGGGCGGGACAGGCCAACGGCCGCCTCAGCCGTGGGCGAGCCGCTGCTGGAGCCCCAGCCGCACCGCGGGCCACTCGTGCGGGAGGATCGAGTACACCACCGTGTCGCGCAGGCTCCCGTCGGGGCCGAGGCGGGCGTTGCGCAGCACGCCGTCCTGCTTCGCGCCCAGCCGCTCGATCGCCGCGCGCGACTGGCGGTTGTGCCAGTGCGTGCGAAACTCCACGGCGATCACCTCGCAGCGCTCGAAGGCGTGGCCGAGCAGGAGCAGCTTGGCCGCCGTGTTGACCGCCGTGCGCTGCACTCGGGGTGAGAGCCACGTGTAGCCGATCTCGACGTGTCGGTTGGGCTGGTCGATGTTGCAGAACGTCGTCATCCCGACCGCACGGCCTGAGGCGACGACGGCGAAGGGGTTCATCCGCCCGGCATCCCGTTCGGCCAGACGCCACGCGATCTCATCGGCCGCCGAGGTCGGCACCGAGGTGTACCACGCGTACTCGAGGCCCGTTCGGGCTTCGTCGAGATCGGCGGCGTGCGCCGGATCCAGCGGCTCGAGCCGCACGTGGGGGTTCTCGAGGGTCACGGGGTCGGTCAGCAGCATGGGTCCGAGCCTATGGCCCGCTCATAACTCAGGCAGAATCGCTGTTTTGGGGCCTCGCAGGGGTCGGGAGCGCGAATCAGCCTGAGTTATGCGCCCGGGCGCGACACCGACCGAGCGGTCATCACTCCTGCGCGGCGGCGATCAGCGCGCGCGCGCCGGTCTCGACGCGCTCCAGGCGCGCGGCGGCATCGGCGGCGGTGTCGCCGCGCACGTCGAGGTAGACCTTGAGCTTGGGCTCGGTGCCGCTGGGCCGCACGATGATGCGCGACCCGTCGACCAGCCACAGCCGCAGGACGTCGCTCGGCGGAAAGCCGTCGACGCCGGTACGCAGGTCGTCGACCCGCTCGACGGCGGCCTCGCCGATGGATGCCGGCGGCGACGCGCGCAGCGCGGTCATGATCCGCGCGATGATCGACACGTCCTCGACGCGCAGCGATACCTGACCCGAGCTGAAGAACCCGAACTCCTCCTGGAACTGCGCCAGCAGGTCGGCGAGGTCCTGCCCGCGTTCGCGGGCCTCGGCGATCAGGCCGAGCATCGCGATCGCGGCCGAGAGCCCGTCCTTGTCGCGCACGGTCTCGGGGTTGACGAGATAGCCCAGAGCCTCCTCGAATCCGTAGACGAGGCCGGGTGCGCGCGCGATCCACTTGAATCCCGTGAGGGTGGAGTGAAAGCCGAGCCCGTAATGCTCGGCGACCGCCTGCAGCCCGGGGGAGGACACGAGCGAGCACGCGAGCGCGGCACCCGGGACGCCCTGCGCTCGCCGGGCGGCGCGCCATCCCAGCAACAGTCCGATCTCGTTGCCGGTGAGGCGGCGCCAGGAGCCGTCGGCCGTCGGGATCGCGACGGCCAGGCGATCGGCATCCGGGTCGTTGGCGAGAATGAACTGCGCCGCGACCGCCCGCGCGGTCTGAAACGCGAGGTCCATCGCGCCGGGCTCCTCGGGATTGGGGAACGCGACGGTGGGGAAGCGTGCGTCGGGGGCGATCTGCTCTGCCACGACGACCGGCAGCGCATATCCCGCCCGCAGCAGGATCGAGCGCAGCGTCTCGTACCCGACGCCGTGCATCGCGGTGTACACCCAGGTCGTTCCGGCGGCTCCCGCGGGGGCGGGGGCGACGGCGGCGGTCGCGGCCATGTAGGCGTCGACGACGTCTTCCCCCGCGACGTCGTACCTCCCGCGCGGCAGGTCGGCGACGACGGATGCCGCGGCCACCCGATCGATGTGCACCGCGATCTCGGCATCCGCCGGCGGCACGATCTGCATTCCGTCGTCGGCCCCGCCGAGGTAGACCTTGTAGCCGTTGTCGTTCGGCGGGTTGTGCGAGGCGGTCACCATGACGCCGGCGTCGGCGCCGAGATGGCGCACCGCGAAGGCGAGCACCGGCGTCGGCAGAAGCCGCGGCAGCAGGACCGCGCGCAGCCCCGCCCCCGCGAAGATCTCGGCCGAGTCGCGCGCGAACACGTCGGAGCCCCGCCGTCCGTCGTAGCCGATGACCACGAGCGGCGCGGCATCCGGCCCCGCCTTCTCGCGAAGGTACGCCGCCAACCCCGCCGCGGCCTGCGAGACCAGCACCCGGTTCATCCGGTTGCTGCCGGCCCCCAGCGCCCCGCGCAGCCCCGCCGTGCCGAACTGCAGCCGGGAGCCGAACCGGTCGTCGAGGTCGGCCTCGGCATCGGCGTCACCCGCCTCGGCCCGCCCGATCAGCGCGGACAGCTCGGCGCGCGTGACCTCGTCGGGGTCCTGAGCGAGCCAGGCGCGGGCGGCGCCGAGAGCCGCGGCGGTCACAGCCGGCCGATCACTTCCGCCAGCAGCGCCGAGATGACCGGCTCTGCGGCCTGGCCCGCCTCGATCACCTCGGTGTGGCTGAGGGGGGTGGTCTGGATGCCGGCGGCCAGATTCGTGATGAGCGAGAAGCCGAGGATCTCCATTCCCGCCTGGCGTGCGGCGATCGCCTCGAGGGCCGTCGACATGCCCACGATGTGCCCGCCGATCGCCTTCGCCATGCGCACTTCGGCGGGCGTCTCGTAGTGCGGTCCGCGGAACTGGCAGTACACGCCCTCGTCGAGGGTCGCATCCACCGTGCGGGCGAGATCGCGCAACCGCGACGAGTACAGGTCGGTGAGGTCGATGAACGTCGCGCCCTCCAGCGGCGAGTCGCCGGTGAGGTTGATGTGGTCGCTGATGAGCACGGGTTGCCCGGGCGTCCAGGTGGTCTTGATGCCGCCGGCGCCGTTGGTGAGCACCATCGTCTTCGCCCCGGTCGCGGCGGCGGTGCGCACGCTGTGCACGACCCGCCTGACCCCGTGGCCCTCGTAGTAGTGCGTGCGGGCCCCGATCACGAGCACCCGGGCGCCATGCGGGGTCACGACACTGCGCAGCGACCCGACATGGCCGGCCAGCGCCGGAGCGCTGAACCCGGTCACCTCGGTCGCCGGGATGGTCGCGGTCGTCTCGCCGATGAGCTCGGCCGCCTTTCCCCACCCGCTGCCGAGGGTCAGCGCGATGTCGTGGCGGTCGACGCCGGTGAGCCGTGCGATGTCGGCGGCCGCTGCGGCGGCGACCTCGAACGGGTCGGCAGTCGGATCGTCGAGGGGGTTGCTGGTCGTGTCGGGCATGTCTCCACTCTAGGAACTCCCCGCGGGGGAACTCCACACCGCGCAGGACCCGCGCGCGGCGCGACGGGGATGACTGGAAGAATGGTCGGCATGTCGTCGAGCTTCGTGAACACCCAGTCGGTCGCCGTCCTCGGCGGGGGCCCCGGCGGCTACGAGGCGGCGCTGGCCGCCGCCCAGCTCGGCGCGGAGGTGACCCTCGTCGAGCGGGCCGGAGTCGGCGGGGCCGCCGTGATCACCGACGTCGTCCCGTCGAAGAGCCTGATCGCCACGGCGGATGCCGCCGTGGCGATCTCCGAGGCATCCGACCTCGGAGTGCAGCTGTTCGCGAAGGATGCCGCGGGCAAGCCCCTCAAGCCGCAGATCGCGATCAACCTCGCCGCCGTCAACAAGCGGCTGCTGTCGCTGGCGCGTCAGCAGTCCGACGACATGCGCGCGCAGCTGGTCGAGGCGGGGGTGCGGATCATCTCGGGCCACGGCCGCCTCGACGGCACGCATGCGATCGTCGTGTCGACCGGGCCTGGCGGCACCGACTTCGACCGCGTCGAGGCCGACACCCTCGTCGTCGCGGTGGGCGCCTCGCCGCGCGAGCTGTCCAGCGCGAAGCCCGACGGCGAGCACATCCTCACGTGGACGCAGCTGTACGACATGCCCGCTCTCCCCGAGCACCTCATCGTCGTCGGCTCGGGCGTCACGGGCGCCGAGTTCGCCTCGGCGTACATGAACCTCGGCGCGAAGGTGACGCTCGTCTCCAGCCGCGACCGCGTGCTCCCGGGGGAGGACGAGGATGCCGCCACGGTGCTGGAGAAGGTGTTCAAGCGGGGAGGCATGACGGTGCTGTCGACCTCGCGCGCCGATTCGGTCGAGCGGGTCGGCGACGGCGTCGTCGTGACGCTCTCGGACGGGAGGACCGTCGAGGGCAGCCACTGTCTGATGGCGGTCGGGTCGATCCCCAACACCGCGGGCCTCGGACTGGAGGATGCCGGGGTGCAGCTGACGGCATCCGGTCACATCGAGGTCAACCGTGTCGCGCGCACCTCGGTGCCCAACATCTACGCGGCGGGCGACTGCACGACGTTCGTGCCGTTGGCCTCGGTGGCGTCGATGCAGGGGCGCACGGCGGTCTTCCACGCGCTGGGCGACATCGTGATCCCGCTGGATCGGCGCCGCATCACCGCGAACATCTTCACCGCGCCCGAGATCGCGACCGTCGGCGCGCAAGAGCAGGATCTCGGCTCCGGGGATGTCTCCGGCTACGTCTACAAGCTGCCGCTGACCGCGAACGCGCGCGCGAAGATGATGGGCATCAAAGACGGTTTCGTCAAGATCATCGCGCACCGCGGCAGCGGAACCGTGCTCGGCGGCGTGATCGTCGCCCCGCGCGCGTCGGAGCTCATCTATCCGATCGCGATCGCCGTGGAGCGGCGGCTGACGGTCGATCAGGTCTCGCGCGTGTTCGCGGTGTTCCCGTCGCTGTCGGGGTCGATCACCGATGCGACGCGTGCGATGCATCAGGTCAACCGCGACGGCGACGCGGCGCGCTGAGGCGCGACGGTTTCGCTGCGCCGCCGTGTGTCGATAGCCCGCAGAACACCACGTCGCGGGTGGTGTCTTGTCACGAGCGTGGTGCTTTGCGCGAGTGCGACTGCCCTCAGGAGATCGTCTGCCCTCAGGAGATCGTCAGCAGCAGGTGGCCGGCCGAAACCGTCGTACCCGGCTCGGCATTGACGGCACCGACGACGCCGTCCTTGTGGGCCTGGATCGGTTGTTCCATCTTCATCGCCTCCAGCACGACGACGAGGTCACCCTTGACGACGTGCTGGCCCTCTTCGACGGCGAGCTTCACGATCGTGGCCTGCATCGGCGCCTTCACGGCGTCGCCGGAAGCCCCGGCCACGACGGTCGGGGCGTGCGTGCGGCGCGACGGGGGAACGGCGGCGGGCCGACCGATCTTGGTCGACGGCGCCACGATGTGGTCGGGCAGGCTCACCTCGAGACGCTTGCCGGCGACCTCGACGACGACCGTGTGGCGGGCGTCGGGCTCTGCGGGCGACTCGAGCTCGCCGTCCCACGGTGGGATGTCGTTTTCGAACTCGGTCTCGATCCAGCGGGTGAACACGCCGAAGCGGCCGTCCTCGGCGGTGAATGCCGCATCGCGCACGACCCTGCGGTGAAACGGCAGCACCGTCGGCATCCCGGCGACCTCGAACTCGTCCAGGGCGCGGCGTGAGCGCTCCAACGCCTCGGCGCGGTCCTGGCCGGTGACGATGATCTTGCCCAGCAGCGAGTCGAAGGCGCCGGAGACGCTGTCGCCGGCGGTGACGCCGGAGTCCAGGCGCACGCCCGGCCCGCCGAAGGTCTTGAACTGGTGGATGCGGCCGGGCTGGGGGAGGAACCCGCGGCCCGGATCTTCGCCGTTGATGCGGAACTCGATCGAGTGGCCCACCGGCACCGGGTCGACGTCGTCGAGCAGCCCGCCCTCGGCGATGCGGAACTGCTCGCGCACGAGGTCGATGCCGGTGACCTCTTCGGAGACCGGATGCTCGACCTGCAGGCGCGTGTTGACCTCGAGGAACGAGATCGTGCCGTCGGCGCCGATGAGGAACTCGCACGTGCCGGCCCCCACGTATCCGACCTCGCGCAGGATCGCTTTGGACGACGAGTACAGGACGGCGTTCTGCTCGTCGGTCAGGAACGGCGCGGGCGCCTCTTCGACGAGCTTCTGATGCCGGCGCTGCAGCGAGCAGTCGCGGGTGGAGACGACGACGACGGTGCCGGCGCCATCCGCGAGGCACTGCGTCTCGACGTGCCGCGGCTTGTCGAGGTACTTCTCGACGAAGCACTCGCCGCGACCGAACGCGGTGATCGCCTCGCGCGTGGCCGACTCGAACAGTTCCGCGACCTCGTCGAGCTCGCGCGCGACCTTCAGTCCCCGCCCGCCGCCGCCGTAGGCGGCCTTGATCGCGATCGGCAGCCCGTACTCCTCGGCGAACGCGATGACCTCGTCGGCGCCGGAGACCGGGCCGGGGGTGCCGGGTGCGAGGGGGGCCCCGACCTTCTCGGCGACGTGGCGGGCGGTGACCTTGTCGCCGAGGGCTTCGATGGCCTCGGGGCTGGGGCCGATCCAGACGAGCCCCGCCGCGAGGACGGCGCGGGCGAAGTCGGCGTTCTCGGCGAGGAAGCCGTAGCCGGGGTGGACGGCGTCGGCGCCGGAGCGGCGGGCGACGGAGAGGATCTTCTCGATCGACAGGTACGTGTCGGCGCTGGTGACGCCGTCGAGGGCGTAGGCCTCGTCGGCGAGGCGGGTGTGCATCGCGTCGCGGTCTTGGTCGGCGTAGACGGCGACCGAGCCCTTGCCGCTGTCGCGGGCGGCGCGGATGATGCGCACGGCGATCTCTCCACGGTTCGCGACGAGCACTTTGGTGAGCTGCGGGCGTGCGGACGCGCCGTCCTGTGGGAGAGGCATGGATGCCAGCCTACCGAGCCGGTTCGGGTCGCCTTTGGACAACTCGCACAAGATCCGCGCGAAATCGTGGGCGCGAACCTACGACGTGGCGGTGTCGCGGTCGGCGTCGGCGGGAGCGCCTCGGGCGCATAACTCAGGCTGATTTGCCGTGTGGGGGCTCCGAGAGGTCGAGAAGAGCGAACGAGCCTGAGTTATGCGCCGCTCGACGGCGCGACGGGGCGGTTCCACAGCTCGGTCCAGGCCACGTCGAGCTCGCGGCAGAGGTGGCGCACGGTCGACAGCGACATGCCCACGACGGTCGACGGGTCGCCGTCGACGCGTTCGATGAACGCGCCCCCGAGGCTGTCGACGGTGAAGGCGCCGGCCACCTGCAGCGGCTCGCCGGTGGCGACGTAAGCGTCGATCTCGGCATCGGAGATGTCGGTGACGAAGGTGACGGATGCCTCGGCGGCGGCATGCGCCTCGCGCGGCGGCTGCCCGGGGACGAGGCGGAAGACGCTGTGTCCGGAGTGCAGCACCCCGGTGCGTCCGCGCATCTCATGCCAGCGAGCCGTGGCGACGTCGGGGTGGTGCGGCTTGCCGAGGATGCGCCCGTCGAGCTCGAACATCGAGTCGCCGCCGATGACGACGCCGTCGAAGTCGGGGTCGTCGGCCGCGAGGGAGGCCGCGACATCGGCGGCTTTGCGGCGGGCCAGCAGCAGGACGTGCTCATCGGGGGAGAGGGGGCGCTGCTCGTGCGCCTCGACCGCCGTGATCACGGCATCTTCGTCGACCCGGGGTGCGCGCAGCAGCGGTTCTATCCCGGCCTGGCGCAGCAGCATCCGTCGGGCGGGGGAGGTCGAGGCCAGGCATACGCGCATCCCGCCAGCCTACGGCGGACGCATCGCACCCCGGCCTCGCAGACATGGCGGCATCCGCCCATATGGGCGCGGACGACGGCCGATCGTGAGACCTCTGGACGCCGGCTGGCGCTGGGTGGGACGGATGCCGGCGCAGCACGGTCGGGCGGGGTGTGAAAGCATCGGAGGGTGCAACCGGGAGACCTGCTCGACCTCGACATCGCAGACGTCGCCCACGGTGGGGTCTTCGTCGCGCGGCACGAGGGCCGTGTGGTCTTCGTCGCCGATGCGATCGACGGCGAGCGGGTGCGCGCGCGGTTGACCGACACCGCCAAGTCGTCGTTCTGGCGCGCCGACGTCGTCGAGGTGCTCGATGCCTCGCCGCATCGGCGACGGCACGTCTGGGCCGCAGCCGATGTCGCCGTCGCGCCGGAGCGCCGCCCCGGCGGCGCCGAGTTCGGTCACATCGCCCTGGGCCACCAGCGCGAGCTGAAGCAGCGCGTGCTCACCGAGGCGTTGGAGCGCTTCGGGGGGATGGCCCACCCCGCCGCGACGATCCAGGGCGCGCTGCCGGTGCGCTCGCGCACCGGAGAGGTCGTCGTCGCCGAGACGGCGGATGCCACCCGCTGGCGCACGCGCGTGAGCCTGCACGTCGACGCCCAGGGTCGCATCGGGCCGTTCGCCGCGCGCAGCCGCGACGTCATCGAGACGGGCGACCTGCCGCTCGCCACCGATCAGATCGAGCGCACCGCCGCGCACCTGCGCGACGACGCGCGGCAGGCGGCCCTGGGGCGCATCGACCTCGTCCAGCCCGCCGACGGCACCGTGCGGGTGATCCCGCGTCCGTCAGACCGCCGCCGGCAGTCGGCCCGGAGCCGCCACAGCCCTCATCGCGGCGGCGCCCGGCCGGAGCGGGCGAGTGCGAGAGAGGCACACGACCCCGCTCGCGAGGTCGTCGTCGAACGCGTCGGCGACCGTGAGTTCCGGGTGGATGCCGGCGGCTTCTGGCAGGTGCACACCCTCGCCGCGCACTCCCTGTCGAGCCTCGTGCGATCGCACCTCGCAGGCTGCGTCGACCCCGACGCGCAGCACCTCGACCTGTACGGCGGCGTCGGCCTGTTCGCCGCAGCCATCGCCGAGGCGGGCGGGCCGGCGACGCGCATCACGACCGTCGAGTCCGACCCTCGCGCCACCGAGCACGCCGGCCACAACCTGTCGGAGTGGATCGGCGCCCGCGCCGAGACCGACCGCGTCGACCGCTACCTCGCGCGGCTGCGCGCGCACTCCGGTGCGGCCGAGCGTGCGCGGCTCGAGCGCGGCGTCGTCCTGCTCGATCCTCCCCGCGCCGGGGCCGGGCGAGACGTCGTGGAGCACGTCGCGGCACTGGCACCGGCATCCGTCGTCTACGTCGCGTGCGACCCCGTCGCCCTCGCCCGCGACCTCGGCACCTTCCGCGCGCGCGGCTACGAGCCGCGGCTGATTCAGGCCCTCGACCTGTTTCCGCACTCCCACCACGTCGAGGCCGTCGCCGTGCTGTCCGGGCCCGTGTAGGGCCGGACCCGCTGGCTAGGCTGAGCGCATGACGCGTGTCGCCCTCATCGACGACCACGAGTCCGTACGGCTCGGGCTCGAGGCGGCGTGCGCGCGCGGCGGCATCCCGGTCGTCTTCTCCGGCAGCGCGGTGCGCGCATATCTGGACTGGCGCGAGCGGACGGTGGCAGCCCCCGTCGATGTCGTCGTCCTCGACCTGACGCTCGGCGACGGCACGACGGTCACCGAGAACGTCGAAGCGCTCACCGCCGACGGCTCGCCCGTGCTCATCCACAGCGTCGCCGACCGCACCGCACCGGTTCGCGAGGCGCTCGCGGCCGGAGCGGCTGGAATCATCAGCAAGGCATCGCGGATCGACGACGTGATCGCCGCGATCCGCACGATCGCCGGCGGCGAGGCCCTCGACAACATCGAGTGGGCCGGCGCCATCGAGGGCGACCGCGCGTTCGCCGACGCCCAGCTGTCGGCGCGGGAGCGCGAGGTGCTGCGGCTGTATGCGGCCGGGCTGCCCCTCAAGGTGGTGGCCGATCGGCTCGGCATCGCGTACTCCACCGCGAAAGAGAACATCACGCGCGTCCGCGTGAAGTACGTCGGCGTGGGCAGGCCCGCCCCGACGAAGATCGACCTCCTGCGTCGTGCCATGGAGGACGGGCTCGTGGTCGAGCACACCGATGAGCCCTGACACCGCCTCGACGGCGAGCGCCGTCGCCCCCGCCGGCAACCGCGCGATGAACCGGCTCACGAGCGGCGGCGAACGGTTCACTCAGGCGCGTGTGGAGCGTCTCCTCGAACGTGCCGTGGCGTTCGGCTGCACCGTGATCGGCGTCCAGGCCCTGCTCTACGCGCTCGGCGATCAGCAGGTCGACCCGTCGTGGCGGCTCATGCTGACCCTGGCCGTGTTCGTCCCGCTCGCGACCATGAGCCTCGCGTGCGCCGTCGGGGTGGGGGTGCGCCTCGCGGCGGGGGCGTTCGCGATCGTCGTCCCGCTGGCTCTCATCGCCTGGCCGACCGTGACCGCCGGGGGCCGCGCGTTCTCCGACGAACCCTGGATCTGGTACCTGCTGAACGTCGCGACCGCCGCCGCCGTGATGGCATTCCGGATGCCGCTGCAGATCGCCTGGGCGATCGTGATCCCCGTCCTCTACACCGCTGTGCGCCTCGTGCAGATCGAGGGGAGCGAGAACGACGCGAACGAAGTGGTGTACCGCGCGGTGTTCATCCTGATCCTCGCCGGCGTCATGATCGCCCTCGCCTGGATGCTGCGCGCCACCGCGATCGACATCGACCGGGCCCGCCGCGAGGCGGTCGCCTCGTATGCCGCGGCGGCGGCTGAGGCTGCAGCCGAGACCGAGCGGATCGCCGTCGCCGGGCTTATGCACGACAGCGTGCTGGCCGCACTCATCGCCGCCGAACGAGCGGACACCCCCCGCGAGCAGGCTCTGGCGGCGAGCATGGCACGCGAAGCGCTCACGCGCCTCGCGAACGCCGACCATGACTCCGGTGAGGGCCCCGATGAGCCGGTGCCGCCGGGCGAGATCGTCGCAGGCCTGCAGACCGTCGTGAACGATTTCGGGCTCACGGCGGGCGTCGACGCCGACATCGCCGTCTTCGCGACTCCGCTGCCGGGCCGCGTGGCCCGCGCTCTCACCCTCGCCGCGACGCAGGCCATCACCAACGCCGTCCAACACGCGCACGGCGTCGGGCTCACGGTCGCCGTGCGCGCCGACCGTGCCGGCATCCGGGTGCGCGTGTCCGACGGCGGCGCCGGATTCGACCCGGGTGCCGTCGGCGACGACCGCCTCGGCATCCGTGGCTCGATCGCGGCACGCACCGCGGCCGTGGGAGGCCGGGCACAGGTGCACACCGACCCGACGGGCACGATCGTGACGTTGGAGTGGGAGCATCCGCGATGACTGTCGGCATCCGTGCGGTGCTGTCGCTCCTGGCGGTGGCCTTCACGGCATTCCTCGCGTTGGGGGCCTTGTTGTGGACGAGCTGGCCGGATCGTCCCGTGCTGCAGGTCGCCGGGGTCGGCTTCTACCTCCTCACGACCTGGCTGTGCATCTTCTGGCGTGCGCAGCCGCCGACGCAGGACGACCCCATCACGGGTGAGCTCGGGCGCAGCGCGCTGCTGCCGGGCTGGGCGGGTGTGCTCGCCCTGGCCGCGGCGGTCATCGTGCCCACCGTGACGTGGCTGGCAGTCGGCCCCGCCGCGCGACTGAGCGGGCATGCGACCTGGAGCATGGGTGCCATCGCGGCACTCCTGGCGATCGTCGCGGTGCGACGCCGTCCGCGGCTCGCCTGGACCGGCGTCGCACTGCTCGCGGTGTCGGCGACGGTGTGGATCGGGCCCGTCGGCGCGCTCAGTCGCGGGGTCGTCGGAGCCGTGCTGTGGGTCGGTGTCGCGCAGTTGCTGACGTGGCTCATCGACCGCGCCGCGACCGACACCGCCGAGTTCACGGCGGTGCAGCGCGAGGCCTCGGAGTGGTTGGCGGCGCAGCAGGGGATGCGTCGCGAGCGGCGTACGCTCGTGCAGCGCGCTCTCGCCCTTGCCGGGCCTGTGCTCGCGCGCACGATCGAGGTGGAGGGGCGGCTCGGCGCCGATGAACGGCAGCGGGCGCGCATCGCAGAGGAGGCGCTGCGCGACGAGTTGCGCGGTGCGGTGCTGCTCGACGATGCCGTGCGCGCGGCGCTGGCGGCGGTTCGTGCCCGGGGCGCGGTGGTCTCTGTGCTCGACGAGGGTGGACTGGACGCATTGCCGGCCGCCGACCGCGCCGCCGTGCGGCAGCGCCTGGCCGCCGTGCTCGCCGACGCCTCCTCGCAACGTCTGTATGTGCGGGCATCCCGGCACGACGATGTCGTCGTCACGGTCGTCGGGCGATCGGTGGGTGAGGACGGCGAGGAGAGCGTGGAGCTGTGGCACGAGATCCCGTGGCGCCCGTCCGCATCCGATTGAGCAGCCGACGGATGCGGAGAGGGGGCGGGGGGCGGCTTTGCCACCCCCCGCCGCGCGAGCGGTTACCCGAAAACCTGCTCGCCAGCCTGATCGACCAGGGGTCGGGCCCTAGAGGGGAGACCGACCGAACGCAGAAGCGTTCCAGTTCCTTCAGTCTGCCCCGGAGTCTATGTGTTGTCTGTAGGTAGTTTGGGGGACACGCGGCTGTGCCGCCCCGCCCGCAAAACACCGACACCACGCGCGGCACGGTGTCTTGCGCGGAGTGTGGTGTTCTGCGTGCGCGGCGACGTGCACACGGGACTACCCGCCGAAGCGGCCCCAGCCGACCTCGCGCCGCAGCGGCGAGCGCAGGGCTCGCGCCGAGAGCTGCCAGGCCGAGAAGCGCGGATCCTCTTCGGCCAGTGCGGTCGCAGCCTCGCCCTGGTACGCCTCGGTGACGACGGCGACGACGGCCGCCAGCTCCTCGGCGGTCGGATTGCCGCGCGGCACATCGATGCGCAGGACCGCCGCGGAGGGGGCTTCCGCCGCCGCAGCATCGGGGGCTGCGGTGTGGGCGTCGCCGGTCATAGCGGGATGTTACCGTGCTTCTTCGCCGGCAGGCTCGCGCGCTTGCCGCGCAGTGCACGCAGCGCCTTCGCGACGGCGACACGGGTGGCTGCCGGCTCGATGATCCCGTCGAGTTCGCCGCGCTCGGCCGCGAGGAACGGCGAGGCGACGTTGTAGGTGTATTCGTTCGCCAGGCGCGTCCGCACGGCGGCGACGTCCTCGCCGGCATCCGTGGCGCGCTTGATCTCGCCGCGGTACAGGATGTTGACGGCGCCCTGGCCGCCCATCACCGCGATCTCGGCCGTCGGCCAGGCGAGGTTGACATCGGCGCCCATCTGCTTCGAGCCCATCACGATGTAGGCCCCGCCGTACGCCTTGCGCAAGATCACGGTCACCAGCGGGACCGTCGCCTCGGCGTAGGCGTACAGCAGCTTCGCGCCGCGGCGGATGACGCCGGTCCACTCCTGATCGGTGCCGGGGAGATACCCCGGCACGTCGACGAGGGTGAGGATCGGGATCGAGAACGCATCGCAGAACCGCACGAAGCGGCTCGCCTTCTCACCCGCCTCGATGTTGAGGGTTCCGGCCATCTGCGACGGCTGGTTGGCGATGATCCCGACGCTGCGGCCGTCGATACGACCGAACCCGATCACGATGTTGGGGGCGAACAGCGGCTGCACCTCGAGGAAGTCGCCGCCGTCGACGAGATGAGCGATGACCTGATGGATGTCGTACGGCTGGTTGGGCGAGTCGGGGATGATCGTGTTGAGGAAGCGGTCGGCATCCGTCGTCTCCCACTCGAACGCGTGCTCGTAGACCGGGATGTCGGCCATGTTGTTGTCGGGCAGGAATCCGATCATGGTGCGGACGTAGTCGATCGCGTCGTCCTCGTCTTCGGCGAGGTAGTGCGCGACGCCCGAGCGGGTGTTGTGCGTGTAGGCGCCGCCGAGCTCCTCCATGCTGACGTCCTCGCCGGTGACGGTCTTGATGACGTCCGGGCCGGTCACGAACATCTGGCTGGTCTTGTCGACCATGACGACGAAGTCGGTCAGGGCGGGGGAGTACACCGCGCCGCCGGCGGCGGGGCCCATGATGATCGAGATCTGCGGGATCACGCCGGATGCCGCCGTGTTCAGTCGGAAGATCTCGCCGTACTTGCCGAGGGCCACGACGCCTTCCTGGATGCGTGCGCCGCCCGAATCGAGGATTCCGACGATCGGCATCCCACCGCGCAGGGCGAAGTCCATGACCTTGATGATCTTCTCGCCCGCGACCTCGCCGAGCGACCCGCCGAACGTCGTGAAGTCCTGGGCGTAGACGGCGACCGTGCGGCCGTGGATCGTGCCGACGCCCGTCACGACCGAGTCGCCGTACGGACGGGAGCGGTCCATGCCGAAGGCCGTCGTGCGGTGGCGGACGTATTCGTCGAGCTCGACGAACGACCCGGGATCGACGAGCAGCTCGATGCGCTCGCGCGCCGTGAGCTTGCCCTTGCCGTGCTGCTTGTCGCGCGCGGCGGCCTCGGCATCGACGACGGCTTCCTGGAAGCGGGTGCGCAGATCGGCGATCTTGCCGGCGGTCGTGGACAGGTCGGGCGTGTCGGTCACGCGTTCCACCCTAGCGACCGTGAACCGGCCTGCGTTGGGGGACACCGACAACGAGAACGCCGATCCGCTGTCGGGTTGCGGCATCCGGCGCGGGCGGGGATGCGGGCATAGGGTGGCCGCATGAGCCATGACACGCGGGGCTACCCGCTCACCGCCGCCGTATCGCCGCGCGTGCACGTGATGGATGCCGTCGACTCCACGAACGCGAAGCTGTTGCGCGACGCGCGCGACGACCCCGACGGCCACCCGCACCTGTCCGTCGTCGTCACCCGCGATCAGCGTGCCGGTCGCGGGCGGCTCGACCGCACCTGGGTGACCCCGCCCGGTTCCGCGCTCGCCGTGTCGGTGCTGCTGCGCGTGGGGGCGATCGCGACCGCCGATCGCGGCTGGATCCCGCTCGTGGCCGGGGCCGCCATGACCGCCGCGGTCGCCGCGCAATTGGACGACCACGAGGTCGCGCTGAAGTGGCCCAACGACGTGCTCGTCGACGGGCGCAAGATCAGCGGCATCCTCGCCGAGGTGATGGCGGGCGATGCGCGCACCGTCGTCCTCGGCGCGGGGGTGAACACCGCCATGAGGCCAGAGCAGCTGCCGGTGCCGACGGCGACGTCGTTCGCCGCCCTCGGGCGGGTCGCCGACGAAGACCGGCTGTTGGCCGACTTCATCTCCGGGCTGCGCGATGCGATCGCGGCGCTCGCCGTCGGCGGCGGGCAGGCCGTCGCCGACGAAGTCGCCGGTGTCTGCGCGACGCTGGGGTCGCAGGTCTCCGTCACGCTGCCGGAGGGTACTGGCGGCACAGGGCCGAACACCGTGCGCGGTGAGGCCGTGCGGCTCGACGGCGCGGGCCGGCTGGTCGTCTCGGTGCAGGGCGTGGAGTCGGTCGTCGGCGCCGGCGACGTCGTGCACGTGCGGTAGCGCCGGCGTGGCCAACCCCTCCCATCCGGGTCCCGCGGGGCCGCATGGGCGGGTTTTCGGCCCGTGGCATCGCGATGGGAGGATTTCGCCACCCGCGACCGGCCGCATTCGGGCGAGTCACGCGCGCCTGGCGGCGCCGTCGTCGGCCCGCGCCACAATGGAGGGGTGACTCAGCCGACCGCCGTCCCCGGGCGTCCCTTCATGCCCGCTTCGGGGTCCGATGCGTCCGAGTTGCGCATCGCGCGGGTGCGCACGCACGCGCGGCGGCTGTTCTGGTCGGCGCTCGTGCTCATCGCCGTCGCCGGAGCGGTCGGATACTTCACGGACAACCTGCCCGCACCGCTGGAGAACTGGATGCTGTGGGCCGCGGCGGGGGTGGTCGTCCTGCTGTTGGTGATCGTGCCGTTCGTGCGCTGGCTGACGCATACCTACACCGTGACGACGCGGCGCGTGATCGAGCAGTCGGGCGTGTTCGGGCGGCACCGTCGCGAGATCGCTCATGCCCGCGGCTACACGATCGCCGAGCGGCGGGGGCCATTGCAGCGGATGTGGGGTGCCGGGACCCTGACGCTCGCCAACGGTGTCGACGCGCCGCTGCGGATGGTGAACATCCCGGCGGTGCGGCTCATGCACGAGACGCTCGTCGATCAGGTCGAGGTGAGTCAGATCCTCGCCCATCGTGATTCGCAGAGCATCCCCGTCCTCGGACGGACCGACGCGATCCCCCCGCGCTCCTGACCCGGTGCGGGTGGGGGAAGATGGGTTCGGAAGGGCGAGGAGAGACACATGGCGCTGCGGGTCGGAATCGTGGGGGGCGGGCAGCTGGCTCGCATGATGATCGCTCCGGCGGTCGAGCTCGGACTGGACGTGCGGGTGCTCGCCGAAGAGCTCGGGATGTCGGCTCAGCTCGCGGCCACCGCCGTCGGAGACTACCGCGACCTCGACACCGTCCGCTCGTTCGTCCAGGGTCTCGACGTGGTCACGTTCGACCATGAGCACGTGCCGCAAGAGGTGCTGCGCGCCCTCGTCGCCGACGGCGTCGCCGTGCATCCCGGGCCCGATGCGCTGCAGTACGCGCAGGACAAGCTGCGCATGCGGGCGCGCCTGGACGAGCTGGGTCTGCCGCAGCCGGAGTGGGCGGCCGTGACGGATGCCGCCGCGCTGCAGGACTTCCTCGACGATCATGGCGGGCGCGCCGTCGTGAAGACGCCCCGCGGCGGCTACGACGGCAAGGGGGTGCGCGTCGTGGCCGACCCCACCGAGGTGGCGGAGTGGTTCGGTGCGGGAGCGCTGCTGGCCGAAGAGCTCGTCGACTTTACGCGCGAGCTGTCCCAGCAGGTCGCCCGCCGCCCGTCGGGGCAGCTGGTGGCCTACCCGGTCGTGGAGACGGTGCAGCGGGGCGGCGTGTGCGCGGAGGTCATCGCCCCCGCCCCGCACTCGATGGCGCGACTGGACGAGGTCGCCGAGCACATCGGCACGACCATCGCGCAGGGCCTGGGCGTCACCGGGATGCTGGCGGTCGAACTGTTCGAGACCACCGACGAGCGACTGCTCGTCAACGAGCTCGCGATGCGCCCGCACAACAGCGGACACTGGAGTCAGGACGGCGCGGTGACCTCGCAGTTCGAGCAGCACCTGCGCGCCGTGCTCGATCTGCCGCTGGGCGACGCGACGCCGCGGCAGAGATGGGCGGTCATGATCAACATCCTCGGCGGACCGCAAAGCGACACGTTGGAGAGCCGGCTGCCGCAGGCGCTGGCCGCGCATCCGGGGGTCAAGGTGCACACCTACGGCAAGGCTCCGCGCCCGGGGCGCAAGGTGGGTCACGTCAACGCGACCGGCGATGAGCTGGATGCCGTCGCCTACGAGGCCCGGGCCGCCGCCGCGTTCTTCGCCTGACGCGACCGCACAAGCGTGGCGCTGCGGGGTTCTTCCAGGCTCGCGGCCTAGCCTTGACGGGTGACTCGGCCTCTGCATTCCTCGGCATCCCCCCTCGTCGGTGTCGTGATGGGTTCCGATTCCGACTGGCGAGTCATGAGCGATGCCTCGCAGGTGCTGAGCGAGTTCACGATCGCGCACGAGGTCGAGGTCGTCTCGGCGCACCGCACGCCCGACAAGCTGCTGCGCTACGGGCGTGAGGCGCGCCAGCGCGGTCTGAAGGTCATCATCGCCGGAGCCGGCGGGGCGGCCCACCTGCCTGGGATGCTCGCCTCGGTCACCGCACTGCCGGTGATCGGTGTGCCGGTGCAGCTGGCGACGCTCGACGGGCTCGATTCGCTGTTGAGCATCGTGCAGATGCCGGCGGGCATTCCGGTGGCGACCGTGTCGATCAACGGAGCCAAGAACGCGGGGCTGCTGGCGGCTCGTGTCCTCGGCGCCGCCGACGAGCGTCTGGCCGACCGCGTCGAGCAGTACGCTCGCGCGCTCGAGGAGCAGGTCGAGGAGAAGAACCGCCGGCTGAAGGAAGCGCTGTGAGTGTGAGCGCCCCACCCCGTGACGCGACGCGACAGGCCGCATCCGTCGTCCTCGGAGACCGGCCGCTGCGCAGCCCCGACACGCGCTCGCCCCAGATCATGACCCGGCGGGCGTGGTGGCTGGTCGCGATGAACTTCCTCGTGCCCGGATCGGCTCAGACGCTGTCGGGCAATCGCCGCCTCGGCCGCCTCGGCCTGGCCGCCACCCTGACGATGTGGGTGCTCGTCGTGCTCGCCATCGTGGCCGCGCTCGTGTGGCCGACGCTGCTGGTGACGATCGCCACGAACGTCGTCGGGCTGCTGATCGCGCAGGTGTTGCTGCTGGCGTACGCCGTGCTGTGGACGGTGCTCACGGTCGACACGCTGCGGCTCGTGCGGCTCGTGAAGACTCGGCCCAAGTCGCGCCCCGCCGTCGCGGTCGTCGCGATCCTGGGTCTCGTCCTCGGCAGCGGGGGAGCGGTCTACGCCGCCCAGAAGCTGCTGGCCCCCGCTCGCGAGGCGATCGCCGCGATCTTCGGCGCCAGCGGTCCGAGCGTGGAGCCCTCGAACGGCTACTACAACTTCCTGCTGCTCGGTGCCGACAGCGGCCTGGGACGCGACTCGATGCGCTTCGACAGCATCTCGGTCGTCTCGGTCAACGCCGAGACGGGTGCGGTGCACATCACCGGCATCCCCCGCGACCTGTCGTACGTGCCCTTCTCCGACGGGCCGATGAACGACCTCTATCCCGACGGGCTGCAGGGCTACGTGTCACAGACGTGCGGCTGGGGGCCGGGGATCAACCAGCTCATGAACGCCGTGGAGATCTGCCGCGAAGACGGCGGCACCGGTCTGTATCCGGATGCCGAGGCGCAGGGCTCGACCCCCGCGATCGAGGCGACGAAGGATGCCGCCGAAGGGATCCTCGGCGTGGAGATCCCGTACTACGTGTTCGTCGACATGAAGGGCTTCGCCGACATCGTCGATGCCCTCGGCGGCGTCGAGATCACGGTGACCGAACGGCTGCCGAAGGGCGGCGGGCCCACCTACGACGGCGAGTCGGCCGAAGACTGGGCGACCGGCTGGATCGAGGTCGGCACGCAGCTCATGGACGGGGACACCGCCCAGTGGTACGCCCGCTCGCGTTACACGACGAGCGACTATGACCGCATGCGCCGCCAGCGCGAGCTGCAGCAGGCGATTCTCGCGCAGGCGAACCCGGCGAACGTGCTGGCGAGATTCCAGGAGGTCGCCGCGGCCGGCGAAGACCTCGTGCAGACCGACATCCCGGCTTCGCTGCTGCCGTATCTCGTGGAGCTGGCGGTCAAGGCCAAGGAGCAGCCGGTGCAGACGCTGGAGATCACTCCCGAGGGCGTGGGCATCGACACGGAGGACCCGACCGAGGAGCAGTGGGCGCACGTGCGCGAGCTGATCCAGGAGGCCCTGTATCCGCCGTCACCGTCGCCCACGACGGAGGGTTGAGCCGTGCCGGCGACACTGCGCGTCGTCCTCGACCAGCTCGTGGCGCGAACCGATGCCGACCTCGCCATCGCATCGCGGGAGCTGTCGCGGGCCCTCGTGCGCACCGCCCCGGCGGGGTGCGATGTCGCAGCGATCGTGCCGGGTGCACCGGATGTCGCGGGGGTGCTGGAAAGCGCCGTACCGGGGCTGGCCGAGGTGACCAGGACGCTCGCGCGGCGCGAGCTCGCCACGGCGTGGCAGGTGGGGGCCGCGCGGGGAGTCGGGGGCGGCATGATCCATTCGCCGAGCCTGCTCGCCCCTCTCGTCAAGCACGACCGCATCCACGACCACGACCAGACCGTGGTGACGCTGTGGGATCTGGATGCGTGGGAGCGCCCAAGGGAACTCGGCCGCGTCGCGCTCACCTGGCAGCGCGCGATGCTCAAACGCGCCGCGCGATTCGCGGATGCCGTCGTCGTGCCCACGCACGCGGCGGCGCGGCGGCTGGCAGAGCTCGCACCGTTGCAGGGGCGCATCCGGGTGATCGCGGGAGCTGCCCCCGCCGGTTTCGCGGTGCCCACCGACGAGATCGGCCGACGCCGAGAGCTGGGGCTGCCGGACGGCGGCGTCCTCTTGGCGGGGTCGTCGGCACCGTCGGCGCGGTTGGCGGACGGGTTCGCGGCCATCGCACGCGCCGGGGCGGATCTGCCGGTCGTGGTGCTCGACGTGCCCGAGGGTGACGAGCCGGCCGTCGTGGAGCTCGCCGTCGCCGCCGGCATCGCGGAGAGCCGCGTGCACGCGCGCGGGGCGCTCGACGATGCCGATCGGGCGGCGGCGCTGGGCGGGGCGGTCGCGCTGATCGCACCGACCGAGCTGACCTCGTTCCCGTGGCGTGTCGTGGAGGCGCTGAGCGTCGGCGTGCCGGTGGTGGCCGTTGACACCGAGATGGCGCGCGAGGTCGTCGCCGAGGGCGGAGTGCTCGCCGGTGCGGATGAGCTCGCGGATGCCCTCGGTGAGGTTCTGGGCTCGGTCGCGACCGCGGAGCGGTACGGTGTGCTTGCGGGAGATCGGGGACGCGCGTTCTCCTGGCTGAGTTCGGCGGAACGAGTGTGGCAATTGCACGCTGATTTATAAGCAGAAGTTCGGCGTGTCGCGGCGTGTCTTCCGGTCGAATCTCGCCGTCGGGTGGTATCAGGCGGTTACTTCAGTAACAATGGTCCCATGCGTCACGGCCCCCGCCTCTCGAGAACCCTGTCCCTCAAGGCGTTCGCCATCGCCACCGTCATGGCCTTGCTGGCCGTCGTCGTCCCCGCATCTGCCGCTCAGGCGGCGGCGTTGCCGTCGTCCATCGTGGAGGGGGGCTACCTCATCAGCGACGCGGAGTTCTACGACTCCGACGCGCTCACCGCGGCGCAGATCCAGAAGTTCTTGAACAGCAAGGTCACGACCTGCAAGGCGACGACCGGGCCGACGTGTCTGAAGAGCTTCACCGCCAAGCTGACGGCCAAGAAGGCCGACAGCTACTGCAAGGCGATCAGCGCCAAGACGAAGGCGACGGCGGCGCAGATCATCGCCGCCGTCGCGACCGCCTGCGGCATCAATCCCAAAGTCATCCTCGTCATGCTGCAGAAGGAGCAGGGGCTGGTCACCGACACGTCCCCGGTCGCCTGGTCGTACCGGGCGGCGATGGGGCAGTCCTGCCCCGACACGGCTCCCTGCGATGCGGCGGCGGCCGGCTTCGTCAATCAGGTGTATCTCGGGGCGCGACAGTTCCAGGTGTACACGAAGAACCCCGACAGCTACGGCTATAAGGCCGGGCAGGTCAACACGATCAAGTGGGCGCCCTCGAGCTCGTGCGGCACCTCGAAGGTCTACATCCAGAACCAGGCGACGGCGAACCTGTACATCTACACGCCGTACCGCCCGAACGTCGCCGCTCTCGCGGCCGGCTACGGGCTCGGCGACAGCTGCTCGGCCTACGGCAACCGCAACTTCTACAACTACTACGTCGACTGGTTCGACCCCGACGCGTCCTCCTCGACCGGCGCGCCCGCGCTGATCTCGGCCTGCACCGTGCCGGCCAGCGCCGACATCGCGTCGGCATCGACGACGGCGACCGTCAAGAAGGCCACGACGGCACAGAAGGCGCCGACCACCAAGTGCACGACGGGGACCACGAGCCTCAAGAAGGGCGCCACCGTGACCGTCACGGGCACGTACGGTGCTTGGGCGCGCATCAAGGTCGGCAGCGCGAAGCGGTGGGTGCTCAAGTCGACCATCACGATGGCGACGACCGCCAGCACGGCCTCGACCGGTGACGTGTGCGCGATCCCGTCGGATTCGAGCATCACGGCGGCATCTGGCACGGTCGTGGTCACCACCAGTGTGCTCAACGCGCGCAAGGCGCCCTCGACGAGCTGCGACACCGGCAAGAAGCAGTTGTCGATGGGGGCGACGGCCACGCGTACCGGCATCTACGGGTCATGGTGGCGCATCACGCTCAGCGGATCGAGCTACTGGATCCACAGCGACTACGCCGACGTGCAGACGGCCTCCACGACGGCGGCGACGACCACGTCGTCGTCGACGACCTCGAGTTCGACATCCACGTCGTCGACCACCACGTCCACGACGACGACCGTGACGAAGAAGACCACGACGGCGGTGAACCTGCGGGCCAAGGCGTCGACCTCGGCGAAGATCATCAAGGTTCTCGCGAAGGGCACGAAGGTGACCGTCGTCGCCTCCAGTGGCGGCTGGCGCAAGGTCAAAGTGGGCTCGTCCACCGGCTGGGTGTACAACAAGTACCTGAAGACGGTGACCTACACGAAGAAGACCACGACGGCGGTGAACCTGCGGGCCAAGGCGTCGACCTCGGCGAAGATCATCAAGGTTCTCGCGAAGGGCACGAAGGTGACCGTCGTCGCCGCCAACGGCAAGTGGCGCAAGGTCAAGGTCGGCAGCAAGACCGGATGGGTGCATTCCAGCTATCTCACGTGACGGTCCAGTAGGATGGTGTCGGACTGCCCTGGGGTCGTATCCGGCAGCCACAAGGATTCCCGTGACACAGATCGACTACAGTGCTTTCGACACGCCTGGGCGTGGGCGCGGCATCCTCGACATCGTGCGCTACCGGTATCTGTTGCGTCTGCTCATCGGCAAGACCACGGCGCTGCGGTATCGCAACTCGGCCCTGGGCTGGTTCTGGTCGTACGTGCGCCCCACCGTACAGTTCCTCGTGTACTACCTCGTCGTCGGTGGGATCATGGGGTTGCACGCCAACGTTCCCGCCTTCGCGCTCTATCTGTTCAGTGGCATCGTGGTCGTCAATCTCTTCAACGAGGCGTTCGGCGCCGCGACCCGTTCGATCGTCGCGAACGGGGCGCTCGTGCGCAAGATATACCTCCCGCGCGAGTTGTTCCCCATCGCTGCCGTCGTCGGTTCGTTCGTCCATTTCCTCCCGCAGCTGGCGATTCTCCTCGTGGTGAGCCTGCTCGCCGGGTGGATACCGTCGCTCGCCTCTGTCGGCCTGATCCTGGCCGGTGTCGTCGTCGTCATCGGCTTCGTCGCTGGCCTCGGGCTGCTCTTCTCCGCCGTCAACGTGCGCTTCCGGGACGCATCGAACGTGGTCGAGATCATTCGCACCATCGCGACCTGGTCGGTGCCGGTGCTCTACACGTGGTCGATGGTCTACGAGAAGACGCAGCACGTCCCGTGGCTGTTCCAGCTCTACATGTCCAACCCGCTCGCAGTCGCTGTCGAGATGTTTCACCAGGCGTTCTGGGTGCAGCTGCCCGCGGTGGCGAATCTGGCGTCGGCACCGGCGAACGCACAGTCGCCGCCCGGATTCGCCGGCAACGTTCTCGCAGCCGTTGGCATCGTTGCATTCAGCTTGGTCGTCGGCCAACTCGTCTTCCGCCGTTTCGAGCGCACTTTCGCCCAGGATCTGTGATGACGACGTCGACCGCACCTCAGCCTCGCATCATCGTCGATGATGTCTCAAAGTGGTTCAACAAACGCACGACGCGTTCTCTGAAAGACGCCTTCATCGCGATCGTGCGCCGGAAATCGGTGCGTGCGACGCAGTTCAAAGCGCTCGACCGCGTGACGTTTTCCATCGCCGAGGGTGAGTCGGTCGCGGTGATGGGCCTGAACGGTTCCGGCAAGTCGACCACGCTCAAGCTCGTCTCGGGTGTGCTCGAGCCGGACGAGGGGCGCGTGCTGACGCGCGGTCGCGTGGCTGGTCTGATCGAAGTCGGAGCCGGGTTCCACCCTGATCTGACGGGGCGCGAGAACGTCTTTCTCAACGCCGCCATCCTCGGCATGAGTGAGAAGGAGACCAAGGAACGCTTCGATGAGATCGTTGAGTTCAGCGGTATCGGCGATTTCATCGACCAGGAAGTCAAGCACTATTCGTCGGGCATGTTCATGCGGCTGGCGTTCAGCGTCGCGATCCACGTCAAACTCGACGTGCTGCTCGTTGATGAGGTGCTGGCGGTCGGTGACGCGCCTTTCCGGGCCAAGTGCAATGCCAAGCTCAAAGAGCTCGCGGAGCGCGGCGTGACGATGATGGTCGTCAGTCACAGCAAGGGTCAGGTGAAGGAGCTGTGCACGCGCGGCATCATCATCAGCAAGGGCCGCGTGGTCTTCGACGGGCCGATCGAGGCTGCGCTCCAGACACTCGACAAACAGTGATGTCCGGCCGGCGCACCCGAAGCGCCGGCGGACGGGAAGAGGACGAATGACTCGCATCCTGGTTCGCGCCGGTAAAGACCCGCTCACCCCGATGTCGGCCGAGCAGTCGCTCGCGATCAGTCGCAACGGCGTCTTCGGATCCAACCCGGGGAACATGCTGTTCTACACCGCCGCCTGGCGAACGCTGCTCACCGACGATGCCGAACTCGTCGCCGACGGCTACGCGATGGAGCAGCGCTCGCCACGCCGCATCGCGGGGCGCATCAACGGTGAGTTCGATCGGGTCGTCATCCCGCTCGCGAATGCCTTTCGACGCAGCTTCGTGCCGCAGCTGGCGCGCCTGACCGAGGTGATCCAGCGGCTCGAGGTGCCCGTCACGGTCCTCGGCGTCGGAGCGCAGCTGGATCTCGACGGCGGACTCGACAAGGCGCCGCAGGAACTGCGCGATGGGGTGCAGGCCTTCGTGCAGGCCGTGCTCGAGCGCTCCCCGTCGATCGGTGTGCGCGGCGAGTTCACTCGGGATCTGCTGCGCGACGTCGGCATTCCCGACGAGAGCATCGATGTGATCGGATGCCCGTCGCTCTACGGGTTCGGCGGCGACGGGAGCATCGCACCCAAACGCGAGCTGACCGACCAGTCCGCGCTGGCGGTGACGTATTCGCCGTACGTGCCGGGCATCGCGCCGTTCGTGAAGTCAGTGACCACCCGATACCGCAACAGCTACGTCGTCCCGCAGACTGTGGAGGCGCTCGCGCTGATGCTGTGGGGAGAGCCCACCCGATACGCCGCAAAGCGCGAGCTGCCCGAAACCGCCGAGCATGAGCTCTATCTGAATGACCGGATGCGGTTCTTCGTCGACGCGACCACGTGGATCGACACCCTGCGTGACCGCGATCTCGTCGTCGGGTCACGCATCCACGGGACGATCGCGGGCCTGCTCGCCGGTGTCCCCTCGATCCTCGTCGCGCACGACTCGCGCACGCGTGAGCTCGCGGAGTTCCACTCCATCCCGCATGTGCGCAAGGAGGTGCTCAAGAGCGCCGATGTCCCGGGATGGTACGAGAAGGCCGACTTCTCCGCCTTCGCCGCAGCCCACGCGCGCAACGTCGACACGTTCGCGCGGTTCCTCGCACTCCACGAGCTGGAGCACGTCCTCGGCCAGGCCACGCCTCGATTCGATCGTGAGCTGGCGGGCGTGAAGCTCGCGACACCCGTGCACACGATCTTCGCCGAGGGCGTGGACGGCAAGCGCGCGATGCTGGAGCGGCTCACGTGGCTGCGCCAGGGCCGCCGGATGGACGAACTGCGCAGCGACCCGAACCCGCACGTGAGTTTCGATGATTCACCACGCCGCACACTGGGGGCGCTGCTGGCCTCGATCGAGACCGGAGCGCGCGCTGCGCGTCCGTTCGCGGGGCGCGGCGTGCTCTCCCGTGCGCGTCGAGCCCTGAAGAAGAAACTGGGGTCGCTCATGCCGGAGAGGACGTCGCGATCGTGACGGGCATCGATGAGCTCGCCGACGAACCCGTCTCACGACGACGCCCCTGGGTGTTCGCCTGGGCGCTGCGCGTGTTGCAGCGGGGGCAGAGCATCGAGACCATTTTCGCTTTCGTCGCGGTCGTCGTCATCGCCACGCTGTGGCCGTGGCCGCTGGCGGTGCTCATCAGTGCCGTGTTGCTTTACGGCGTCGGTCTCGCCCTGGTCGCACAGGACTCCGGAGCGTATTGGGTCGGGCGCTACTTCGCCCAACGGCTCGTGCTCGTCGCCGGCTCGATCGTCTACCTCTCGGTCAACGACGAGCTGGCCGGCGCCGTCGGGGCCGTGCTGACAGCCGCGGCCGTCATGAGCGGAGCGCTCCTGCGACCGGCCATCAGCAACCTCAACGCGGTGTCGGCAGTGGGCCTGCCGGGGCTGGCCACCTTCTCCAACCTGTCGCTCGTCAGCCGCCTCACACACGTCGTCGTCGGCGCGGCCGTCGTCGTGCTGGTGGGCGCCGCCTCGTTCCAGAGCACGTGGCTCGCTTTCCTCGCCGGCTGCGTCGCCGCGGCGGCATCCGCCGGACTGACGGTGGCGACGCTCGTCATGACGCGGCGCCGTGCGCGCTCGAAGCGGCAGGCGCTGACAGCGCTCGCGGCGCTGAAGCCGCGCTTCTACCTGCACTGGGACGCTCCCTCCGAAGGCTTCTACCAGGTCACGATGTGGCTGCCGTACCTCAAACGGATCGGCCTGCCGTTCGCCGTCATCGTGCGCACGCCGCGGCAACTGCAGTTCCTGGCGCCGCACGTCGACGTCCCGGTCGTCTACTGCGGTGCCATGGCGGACATCGATCGCACCGTCGTGCCGTCGCTGTCGACCGTGTTCTACGTCAACACGGCGCTGCGCAATGCGCACTACTTGCGCTTCAACGCTCTCCGACACATCCAGCTCAACCACGGCGACAGCGACAAGCCCGCCAGCGCGAGCAGGCAGTTCCGCGCCTTCGACCAGAACTTCGTCGCGGGGCAGGCCGCCGTCGACAGGTTTGCGCTATACGGCATCGACATGCCACAATCCCTCATCCGCGTCGTCGGCCGCCCTCAGGTGGAGAACATCCATCGCGCCGACCCGGGCGCCCCGGTGCGCACCGTGCTCTACGCCCCCACATGGGGCGGCTTCTTCGCCGACTCCGACTTCAGCTCGTTGCGGGTCGGCGTCGATCTCGTCCGCGAACTGCTCTCGCGGGGGTGCCGCGTCATCTTCCGCCCGCACGCCTTCACCGATCGCAGCGCGAAGCTCGCGAAAGCGGCCGATGCCATCCGGCATCTCCTGAGTGAGGACGCTGCGGCCTCCGGGCGCGATCACCTCTTCGGCCCCGCCGCCGAGACGGAGCGTTCGATCGTGGACTGCTTCAACGAGAGCGACGCGATGATCGCCGACGTGTCCAGCATCGTGACGGACTATCTGTTCTCCGAGAAGCCCCTCGTGATGATGGCGGTCCGTTACACCGTCGACGACTTCGTACGGGCCTACCCCGTCGCGCGCGCCGCGTACGTCATCGAGAGCGCCCGGCCCGCTTTCGCGGAGGTGCTCGATGCGGCCCTGGGCAGCGATCCGATGCGGGAGCAGCGGCGCCGCAGCCGCGACTACTATCTCGGAGACTTCGCCGCGGAGGGCTACGCCGAGGCCTTCGTGGAGGCCGCGCGCGCGGAGGTTGAGCGCCCGCGGTGATCGCGCGATGCCTCGTCGGCGTCGCGGGGACCGAAGCCGGTCGCAGCGAGCGTGGCAGTGCACTCGTGCGTGTGCAGCATCACCTTCGACTTTCGGCTCCGACGGCCCGATCGATGCGACACCGGAGCGGCGAGTGGACTGATCGGGAGCATCGCACACACGGGCGAAATTATCGGATGCCGCCTGTCACGCACCGCGCAGGCGGCGTTTGAGCGAGCGCAGGCGGCGTCTGAGCGTGCGCAGAAGGTGTCTGAGCGAGCGCCCCGCGACGGTTTCGCGAAAGCGCCGTCGCCGCTGTGCCCGGACGTGCTTGGTGCGGTCACCGACCGCCAGCGATACCTTGATCTGCATGCCGGGGACGATTGTCGCACTGTCGCTGTGATAGGTCGCCCGTGATCGCTGCAGCAACACGGCTTCCCCCGATGGACCCGCTGTGACCGTCGGCGGCAACAGAGGGTGATCCGCCCGAGGCCCGATGTCGTCCACGACCTTCTCGAGGACGGTGGCGGGCAGTGTTCGGCCCAGGAGCCCGCGAAGGCTGAGGTCATCGGGCAAGCCGCGGTCGCCCCGCAACAGCCGGAGTGCGAGGTCGCCGCCCGAGGCCCACGGATGAACGGTGATCGCGTGGAATGCGTCGAGTGCCGAGAACACCTCGTCCGGGGAGGCGTGGCGCACGAGGGCGGCGATCGTGTCCGCCCACAGCGGCGCGTGGTGCGTACGCTGCGGCGGATAGTGCGCTGTGATCATCCGCTGGATCTCGGCGTGCAGCGTGGCACGCTGCGCCGCCGGCAGAGCGCGCGCGTTCTTCGACGCGAGGCGCCCGGCGAGCTCGACGCGAAGCCAACGATTCGCGTAGCGGTCCTGTTCCGGGCCCGGGGGGACATGCGCCTCGAGCACTGCGAGCGCCTCCTCGAGCACCGCGTAGTACTCCACCGGATCGTAGGGTCGGAGACCCGCATTGCGCCTATCGTCTCGGCGTGTGTGCACATAGCAGACCTCGTCGGCATACACCGAGATCGATGTCGCGTGCACGTAGGCGGTGGTCACGAACAGATGGTCTTCCAGGCGTCGTGTATCGGTGGGAAACCGTAGCGGGATGCTGTTCAAGAATGCTCGTCGGAACATCTTGTGCGGCGTCAGGCTGTCGTGCAGCGGATCGAAGCCGATGCGAGCCTGCGGAATCGACGTGCGGAAGAGGGTCTTGGGAACACGACGGCCTTCGCCGACCATCTTCCCGATGACGATGTCGGAGCGATGGGCGACAGCGTAGGCGTACAAGTGCTCCAGCGCGCGGTCGGTCAGCCAGTCATCCTGGTCGACGAACTGCACGTATTCGCCCTGCGACGCGTCCAAGCCGACATTGCGCGGCTGGCCGGGCCAGCCGTGGTTCTCCTGATGGATGACCATCGCATGCGGGTGACTGGCGCACCAGCCGTCCAGAAGGGCAGCCGTGCCGTCCGTGGAGCCGTCATCGACGAACACCACCTCGAACTGCCCGGCGGGCATCGACTGCCGATCGAGCGACTGCAGGAGCGGTTCCATGTACGCGCCCGGGTTGAACACGGGCACGACGACGGATACGGCAACGTGGCTCACGAAGAGCAGTCTCCCTGCGCGGCGCTATCGTGCAGTCGCGCCGCGCCGTCGGCGGGCGTGAACCCGGTCGCCTCGATCTTCGTCAGGTCGAGTACGCTGCTGCGCGGGCGGGGAGCGACGGGGCCCGTCGCCGATGCGAAGTATTCGTCGGTGGACACGGCGTTGACGCGGGCGGGGTCGTGGCCGGTCAGCTCGAACACCCGGCGGGCGATCTCGGCCCACGGCTGCGGATCGCCGGTGCTCGTGAGGTTGTACAGGCCGAACGGTGCGGCGACCTCGAGCAGGTGCCGGATGCCGCGAGCCAGATCGGGCGTGAACGTGAGCCGTCCGACCTGGTCGTCGACGACGCGGGGGTCGATGCCGCGCTGCGCGAGCGAGGCCATCGTCCGCACGAAGTTGCCGCCGTCGCCGATGACCCAGCTCGTGCGCACGATGTAGTGGCGCGGCACGGTCGAGACGATCGCATCGCCGGCGGCCTTGGTCTGCCCGTAGACGCCGAGGGGGCACACCGGATCGCTCTCGCGGTAGGCACGATCGAGCGCGCCGTCGAACACGTAGTCGCTGGAGACGTGGACGAGCGTGATGCCGTGAGCGGTCGCGATGCGCGCCAGGGCCGCGACGCCGGTGACGTTTCCGGCCCACGCGTCGCGCCGCCCCTGCGGGGTCTCGGCGGCGTCGACCTTCGTGTAGGCGGCGGCGTTGACGATCGTGCCGTAGTCGCGCCACCGGCGCGCGGTGTCCAACTCGGGGTCGGTGAGGTCGAGGTCGGCGCGGGTGGCGTATTCGACGTGCGCGGCATCCGCGTACTCGGCGCGCAGCGCCCGGCCGAGCTGACCGTCCGCGCCGATCACGAGGATCTTGCGCGCACCGATCGGGGTCACTCCTCCCAGTCGCGGGTGGGCGAGGTCTTTCGCGGAGATCTCCGCGTCTTTCAGCGGGATGGGCCAGGAGATCGCGGCGGTCTCATCGGCGAGGTTCAGGAAGGAGTATTCCGCGTCGGGCGACCAATGGTCGTTGACGAGGTAGGTGTAGGCCGTGTCGGGCTCGAGCGTCTGATAGGCGTTGCCGACTCCGCGCGGCACGAACACCGCGGTCGACGGGTCGACCTCGGTCGTGAACACCGTCCCGAAGCTCGGCCCTTCGCGCAGGTCGACCCAGGCGCCGAAGATGCGCCCCGCGGCCACCGACACCCACTTGTCCCACGGCTCGGCGTGGATGCCGCGGGTCGTGCCGACCGCGTCGTTGAACGAGACGTTGTTCTGCACCGGGCCGAAGTCCGGCACCCCGAGCGCGGTCATCTTCTCGCGCTGCCAGTTCTCCTTGAACCAGCCGCGGGCATCGCCGTGCACCGGCAGATCGACGACGACGAGGCCCGGGATCGGGGTCTCGGCGACGCGGAGAGCCTTCGCGGTCATCACTGCCCCTTGCTCGCGTAGAACGCCTCGACGCCGTCCTTGTCGGCGGCCCACCACGCCTCGTTCGTGCGATACCAGTCGATCGTCGCGGCCAGACCCGCCTCGAAGTCGCGGTAGCGGGGCTGCCAGCCCAGCTCGGTGCGCAGCTTGGTGGAGTCGATCGCGTAGCGGAGGTCATGGCCGGCGCGGTCGGTGACGTGATCGTAGGCGTCGGCATCCTGACCCATCAGCGTCAGGATCAGCTCGACGACGCTTCTGTTGTCCTTCTCGCCGTCGGCGCCGATGAGGTATGTCTCGCCGATCTCGCCGCGGTCGAGGATCGTGAGGACCGCGGAGGAGTGGTCGTCGGCGTGGATCCAGTCGCGCACGTTCTGGCCCGCGCCGTACAGCTTCGGCCGGATGCCGCGGATGACGTTCGTGATCTGTCGGGGGATGAACTTCTCCACGTGCTGGTACGGGCCGTAGTTGTTCGAGCAGTTGCTGATCGTCGCCCGCACCCCGAAGGAGCGCACCCAGGCGCGTACGAGCAGGTCGGAGCCGGCCTTGGTCGACGAGTACGGGCTCGACGGGTTGTAGGGCGTGTGCTCGGTGAACCGGGCCGGATCGTCGAGTTCGAGGTCGCCGTACACCTCGTCGGTCGAGATGTGATGCAGGCGGGTGCCGTGCCGGCGTGCGGCCTCCAGCAGTGTGTACGTGCCGATGATGTTCGTGTCCAGGAACGGACGGGGATCGTGCAGCGAGTTGTCGTTGTGCGACTCGGCGGCGTAGTGCACGACGGCATCCGCCCGGGCGAACAGCTCGTCGACCAGCGGTGCGTCGCAGATGTCGCCGACGACGAGGTCGACCCGGTCGCCCGGAAGCCCTGCCAGCGAGGCGCGATTGCCGGCGTACGTCAGCTTGTCGAGCACGGTGATGTGGTGGTCGGTGTGCGCCACGACGTGGTGCACGAAGTTCGAGCCGATGAAGCCGGCACCTCCGGTGACGAGCAGGTGCGCCATCACAGGCCTCTTTCCAGAACGTCCAGCAGGTACGCCCCGTACCCGGATTTCACGAGACCCTCCGCGCGCGTGCGCAGCTCGCTCTCGGAGAGGAACCCCTGTCGCCACGCGACCTCCTCGGGAACCCCGATCGACATCCCGGTGCGGCGCTGCATCGTGCGCACGTACTCGGCGGCATCGGTCATCTGATCGAACGTGCCGGTGTCCAGCCACGCCGTACCCCGTGGCAGCACCTCGACGCGCAGCTTGCCGCGGTCGAGGTAGGCACGGTTCACGTCGGTGATCTCGTATTCGCCGCGCGGGCTGGGCTCCAGGTCTCGCGCGATCTCGACGACGTCGTTGTCGTAGAAGTACAGTCCCGGCACGGCGTAATTGCTCTTGGGCGCCGCGGGCTTCTCCTCCAGCGAGACCGCCCGGCCCGATCCGTCGAACTCGACCACGCCGTAGGCGGTGGGCTCCGCAACCCAGTAGGCGAAGATCGCGCCACCGTCGACGTCGGTGAATCGCTTGAGCTGGGTGCCGAGCCCCGGCCCGTAGAGCAGGTTGTCGCCGAGGACGAGGGCGACGCCGTCGTCGCCGATGAAGTCGGCCCCGATCGTGAAGGCCTGCGCGAGTCCGTCGGGCGAGGGCTGCTGCGCGAAGCTCAGCGAGATGCCGAACTGGGAGCCGTCGCCCAGCAGCCGCTGGAAGAACGGGGCATCGTGCGGGGTCGTGACCACCAGGATGTCGCGGATGCCGGCCAGCATGAGCGTCGACAGCGGGTAGTACACCATCGGCTTGTCGTAGACGGGGATGAGCTGCTTCGAGACTCCGAGCGTGATCGGATGCAATCGGGTGCCCGAGCCGCCCGCGAGAACGATGCCCTTCATAGGGTTCCTATCCTCTCACCGCAAGCTGGCGGATCCCAACGGGCACCGCTCACGAGGCAGGGGTGGTCTTGCGAGCCATCTGCGCGACCTGCACGGTCACGATCTGACCGGTCATGTCGGATGCGGCGACGTTCAGCGTCACGCGGGCGACGTCGGCGGGGTCCAGCAGGGTGCCGCTGGGCTCCTCGCCGAAGGCACGGGTACGCATCGGCGTGTGCGTGCGCTGCGGATTGATGCAGTTGATCCGCACCCCGGAATCGGTCCACTCCTCGGCGAGGGCCTGCGTCAGGTTGACGACACCGGCCTTCGTCGCGGAGTACGTGCTGTAGCCGGCGCGTCCTCGCGTGTACGAGCTGGACGTGAACAGCACGACCTGCCCTCCGGTCTCGGCCAGATACGGGTGCGCGGCGCGCGCGACGATGGCGGGGGCGACGAGGTTCACCTCGATCGTGTCCTTCAGATCGCGCTTGGGGCTCTCGACCAGCGGCGCGATGCGCAGCACGCCGGCGGTGACGACGACGGTGTCGATGCGGCCGGTCTCCTGGTAGACCGCGGCGAGCGCGGAGCGCACGTGCTTGCCCGACTTGATGTTGGTGCCCGTGGTCGTGCGGCTGAACTCGTGGACCGTCGCGCCCGCCGCCCGCGCCTGGGCGACGATGCTCTCACCGATGCCGTAGCTGCCACCGAAGACGACGACCGACCGCCCGGTCAGATCCGGCACCGACGACATGCTCTCCAGCGAGAGACTCGCCGACTGCAGCTGGAACAGCTTGTCGGCGATGTGCACGTCGATCGGCTCGGTCACCTTCATGTTCTCCGCCGTGCCGTCCACGACGTATATCGGGACGTCGGGCAGGTAGGCGAAGACGACGCCGCAGTCGTCGGTCGCCGTGAAGTCGGGGTCGCCCGCGGCGATCTCGTAGGCGCGGCGGATCGTGCCGAGCCGGAAGGCCTGGGGGGTCTGCCCGCGCCGCAGGAAGGATCGATCGGGGATCGCGGTGATACGGCGTTGTGCGTCGACCTGGATGATGGTGTCGGCGGAGGGGATGGCGGTGTCGACCGCTTCGTAGCTGTCGAGGGCGCTCACACAATCCGCGATGATGCGATCGTCGAGGAACGGCCGGACGGCGTCATGGAACAACACCTTGGTGTCGTCGTCGCTGAGGGCCGCGAGGGCCAGCCGCGTCGTCTCGTTGCGGGTGCTGCCGCCGGGAAGGATCTGGGTCAGTTTCGAGAAGCGGGGGTTGGCGGCGAGATGATCGAGCTCATGGATCGACTCGGCATTCATCATGATGATGATCTCGTCGATCAGGGGGCTGTTCTGCAGCGCCTCGAGCGTGTGCTCGACGATCGCCTTCCCCGCGATCTTGATCAGCTGTTTCGGGATGCCGAGCCCGACGCGGACGCCCACGCCCCCGGCAAGCACGATCGCAACGGTGCGCGTATTGCTCATCCGGTCATCCTACCGACTGCGCCGACGATGACACGGGGCGGCGGATACCCGACACGGCGTCGATCACGATGTCGGCGATCTCGTCGGTGCAGGGCGTCGCACTCTCGTCGTGGGGGATCTCCACCCAACGCTGGGCGAAGTCGACGGCGTCGTTCGCGGTCGCGACGTGGGCCGCGACCGCGGCGGTCAGCTCGTCCACGCTCCGAACGATCGGACCGGGCAGTTCGCGTCGAAAGTCGAGATAGAAGTCCCGGGAAGCGAGGTATTCGTCCAGATCCGGTGCGAGGAAGTACGTCGGGATCCCCGCGAGGGCGGCCTCGTACAGCGCCGAGGAATAGTCGGTGATGAAGATGTCGGCGATCGTGAGCATCTCCTGCGTGGAGAAGCCGTCGCCGGTGTCGAGATCGGGGGGGAGCTGCACCTGCATGAGCGGGTGGGTCTTGACCACCGTGTGGACGCCGATCGCCTCCAGCCGCGCCGCCAGCACGCCGACGTCGACGCTGACCGTGCCGTCGAGGCGGAAGGTCGGGGCGAACACCGCGACGCGGCGGCCCGCAAGGTGCGGGTGCGCGTCGAGGATGAGCTCACGCGTGGCCGCTGTCCTGACCGGGTCGCGCAGCCGGTCTACGCGCGGCAGGGGTGCGACCACGACGCGCTCCGGCGATGCGCCGAACGCCTCGGCGTACGCCGCGCGGCACCTCTCGCTGCTGGCGAGGACCATGTCGTATCCCTCGTGCATCCGCATCGCGCGGGCCAGTCGTGCGTCGCGGCCCTCCGCTCGGTCGAGAATGCTGAGCCCGAACTTCTTGAAAGCCCCGAGCGCATGCCACATCTGGATGACCGTGAGATCGCTCTTGTGCTGAAGGACGCTTGCGACGATCGCGTAGGTGTCGAGGATGAGCACGCGCGCGGTCGCGATCTCGTAGAGCTGACGCAGCATGTGGACGGCGTATCGCAGCTTTCCGAGAACGCCCGGTGGCACCATGCGCACGAGGGTGACCACCGTCACGGTGGGATCGCGGCGCACGATCGCCTCGCGCAGATCGGCGAAATCCGTCGGGATCGTGGGGTGCTCTCGGCTGATCATGACGACTTTCCGCTGAGTCGGCAGTAGCTTCAGCGGTGCGTACGCGATGGCGAGCGTCGTGCGGGCGAGCCACGCGAGCGCGAGCCGCGCCGGCATCCATCCCGACGCGCGCGTCGGTTCGGGCGTGCCGCCGGGCGCCGCCGCCGCGCGCGGGACCGACGACCTCGTGCGGGGGCGCAGGATCAGCTCGCGCACGATGCGCTCGCTCGAGTGCCCGTCGCACGCCGACAAGAACTCCTCGTGGAACGCCGAGGCGACCTCTGTCGCCGTCGCCGTCATGATGGCCGTGGCGAGCTCGTCGCCGTCGGTGACGAGGGGACCGACGACGTAGCGCCCGAACGGACGGTAGAAGTCGCGTGAGGCCGTGTATTCGAGCAGATCGGGGCAGAAGAACACGATCGGGCGGTTGAGGAGGCTGAACTCGAAGATCGCGGACGAATAGTCGGTGATGAGCACATCGGCGGCCATCATCAGCTCGGTCATCTCGCGGTCGCGCGTGACATCGATGACGCCCCGCAGCCCGGGCACACTCTCATCGAGAGGAGCCACGAACGGATGCATCTTGACCATCAGCGTCCACTCGTCGCCGAGACTGTCGGCCAGCTGCTGCCAGTCGACGCTGCCGAAGTCGAATCTCGCCGAGCGCTGCCCGTCGCCGCGGAAGGTCGGTGCGAAAAGCGCGATGCGGCGGCTCTCCGGCACGCCGTATCGCGCGCGGATCATGGCGCTGGCGCTGGCTATGGCCTCGGCGTCGAAGAAGATGTCCGTGCGCGGCACGCCCAGGGCGTGCACCTTGGCGATGTCGATGCCGTAGGCCTCGGCATAGTCGGCGCGGACGCCTTCGGAACTGACCGTCGCATCGGTGTAGTTGAGGTGCACGGGCGAGGTGGGGACCGGGCCGCCCGGCAGACCGACGCGGCTCCACCCGACCCGCTTGAAGGCCCCGGCGGCGTGCCACACCTGCAGGAGCCGGCTCTCCGGGCGGATCGTGAGCGGATACACGATCGGGTAGTAGTCATCGAGCACGATCGTCTGCGCCGACGCCATGAGGCGCGGCAGCTGCCAGATGTCGCGCAACGGCCGGGGTGTCTTCAGACTCGGCTTGAACACGGCTCGGATGTCGGCGTCGGGGTCCTGGCGCAGCAGCTCGTCGCGCAGGAACGCGAAGTTCCCGGAGAAGTCCGCTCGGGCGTCGGAGAGGAACAGCGTGCGTCCCGGCACCACCGGACGCCGGCTCCAGAACCGGTACATCGCCTTGTACGGTGCGAATCTCCCGCGTCGCAGCAGGCGACTGCGGCGCAGCCGACGGCGAATGCGTCGCACGATACACCTCCGGTCGAAGACAACAATCTCCGAGTCTAGGGTGCACGAACTCTGAGCATGCCGCGAACAGGCGCGGCGCGGGTTATGGCGTGAGCCGCGCGCTCCCCGCCGAGGCGTTGCCGTCGGGGCTGAGTCGATGGCGCCAGGAGCGGGACTGACCCGCGCGCACGGCGCACAGCACGAGAAGCATCCAGCCCAGCCCGAACAGGGCGAACGACTCGAACAGGCTCGTCACCGCGAGCGTCACCAGGATCAGTGGCGTCCAGGCGTAGACGATCGACCGGCGGCGGCTCGCGATGATCCACGACCGCACGACGGCGATGCCTCCGAAAGCGACCAGCAGCAGCAGTCCCGCCCAGCCCAGCTGCAGGAGCACGTCGACGTAGGCGTTCAGGGATGTCGTGTGGTTCTTGTCGAGCAGCAGGTTGATCGAGAAGAACGGCTGCTCGCCGCCTTCCCACACCCCGAACCAGCCCCAGCCCTGCACCGGACGCCGCGCCGCGAAGTACCGCGCGAGAGCCCACAGCCGCGCGCGCATCTCGATGTCGTCGGTCGCGCCGAGCAGAGCGAGGATGCGCGCCCGCTGCGCATAGCCCGTGATGCCCGCCACGAGCACCGCCGTTGCGAGGGCCCACTGCACCGCGGGGCGACGCTCGACGGACACGGCGCGCACCAGGGCGAGCGCGGCCGTGGCCGCGCCGACCACCACGGCGAGCACGAGCACCGTCGGAGACGCCGACAGCAGGCCGAGGGCGGCGGCCAGCGACAGCGAGCCCGCTGCCACCCACGGACGCACCGAATACGTGCGCATCTCGACGACGAAAGTGATCATCGCCACCACCGTGACGAAACCCAGCATGTTGCGGGTGCCGAAGATGCCCTGCAGCGGCCCGAGGCTCGTGATGTCGCCTTTGATCCCGAGGAAGGGCAGGGGCATGTCGAGCAGGATGCCCGCCACGATCTCCAGCGCCAGCGACAGCACGAGCGCGACGCGCAGCACGTCGCCGAGGGCCCGCACCGTCTGCAGCGTGTCGCGGACGTGGCCGATCGTCACCGCCAGGAGCGCGACGGCGGCCATCGCCGCCCACCGGCCGAGGCTCGCGAGCGCGTCCGGACTCCAGAAGACGCTGGCGAGCGCCCACGCGACGAGCATGAGCAACGTGGTCGGCACGAGGCGGACGAGCGAGATCTCGGCACGGCGGGCCACCAGGATTCCGATCGCGACGAGGCACAGTCCCGCAATCACGGTGCGCAGCGTCACGACACCGGCCAGGCTCTCGATCAGGTGCGTGCCCACGAGAGCGGCGAAAGCGGTCAGAGTGAACGCGCGCGCGAGGTCCGCCGAGCCGAGCAGGTGGGTCAGGGTCCCCGGTCCGCCGGGGGCGTTGGGCGTGTGAGCGGCATCCAGACTCATGGCCTCACCTGAGCCGCTCGCCCTGCTCGCCGATGAGGCGCTGCTCCGACGGCCCGCGGCCGAGCAGCGGCGCCTGCTTGATCTTGAACGCGAGCAGGATCATGAGAAACCACCCCCAACCCAGCAGCGGCGCCGACTCGGCGAGCCCCTGCACGAGGAGGACGGCCGCGACGAGGGTGGGCAGCAGGGTCACCGCCGAGTACGGGCGGTCGGCGACGAGATCCCAGCGGGGGCGGTCGACGGCGAAGAACCAGGACCGCCACGTGTATGCCAGAAACGTCAGAGCGACGAGGAGCACGCCGACCCCGCCGAGCTGGAAGAACACGTCGAGCCACATGTTGTGGGCCTGCATGACAGTCACGCCGTGATCGACGATCCAGCCGTCGAAAGCGGGGTCGGTCGGCACCCACGGCGTCGCAAATCCCCAGCCGACGACGGGACGTTCGAGCGCCTTGAGCCACACGATCTCCCAGATGCCCTCGCGGCCGGTGAGGTCGGCCGAACGGCCGAGCAGGGTGAAGATCGCCGTGCGCGACGACCACAGCGCGATGAGACCGCCGCCGCCGACGACGAGGTAACCGATGTAGAAGCGCGTCCGCGCACCAGGCCTGCTCGTCGTGCGCATGAGCAATGCCGTCGCCAGCACGACCACGACCGCCGCTGCCGCCAGCCATGCCGTCGCCGACCCCGCCCGCACGAACAGGAACGCGGCCATCGCGAACCACACCACGAGCAGCGGCCGCCGCGGCGCCCGGGAGACGAAACGGATCGCGAAGACGATCATGCCCAGCAGCGCCGCATACGCCAGCGGATTCGCGTTGCCGAACAGACCCTGGATGCGGCCGCCGGTGAACAGGTTGTCGCGCGACCAGAGCACGATCGGATCGGCCACCTCGGCGTCGGGACGCACGAACCGCGGAAGGATCGGCCCGCCCCACACGAGCGATACCCACAGCTCGAAGACGAGGGACAGCCCGAGGATCCACTTCAGCGCCGACGCGATGGTGCGCGAGATCTCGCGCCACGTCAGCACCGAGGCGACGAACATCGCCTGCACCGTCGTGGACACCAGCAGCAGGAGCGTCAGCAGCGACGTGCCCGCATACGCGCTCCACAGCAGGGAGCAGGCCGCCCACGCCACGTATCCGACGGCGAACCAGGGCAGGCGACGCCACTGCACCTCGGGGCGCACGACGAACCACAGCGCGAGCGAGACGAGCCCCGAGGCGTAGGCCACGATCGCCGTGGCCACGGTGCCGAACATCATCAGCCACGCGGTGCCGCCCAGCGCTGCCGCGATCACGAAGATGCACCAGCCGCGCAGCAGAATATGGCCCGTCTTCTCCCGGATCGGCGCCGACGGCGGTGCCGAGATGGAGTGTGGGGTGACGACGGCCATGATCAGTCAGGGTACCGCGGGGCCGGTGCGCGCCCGCTTTAGACTGGCGGGGTGCTGATCGCCATCTCCAACACGCCGCGCGACTACTCGTGGGGAGCGATCGACCTCATCCCGGCATTGCAGGGTCGTGTCCCCACCGGAGCCCCGGAGGCGGAGATCTGGTACGGCGACCACCCCGGCAGTCCTTCCGTCACGCGCGACGGGCGCACGCTCGATGTCGTCCTGGGCGAAGCGGGGCAGCCCCCCCTGCCGTTCCTGCTGAAGCTGTTGGCCGCCGGGTCCTCGCTGTCGATCCAGGCTCACCCGACGAAGGCGCAGGCGCTCGCCGGCTTCGCCCGCGAGGAGCAGGTCGGTCTGCCCCGCGACGGAGTCGACCGGCTCTACCGCGACGCGAACCACAAGCCCGAGATCATCGTGGCCCTCAGCGAGCGTTTCGACGCGCTCGTCGGGCTGCGGCCGCTCGCCGCGACCCGGCGCTTCGTCGCCGGGCTCGGCGCAGGAGCGGCATCCATCGCGGCGCGACTGGTCGACGACGAGCGGTCCGAGCAGACCGTGCTGCGCGAGGCCGTCGCCTGGGCGCTGACGGATGCCGAACCCGCCACCGTGACCCAGCTGGCCTCGGCACTGGATGCGGCCGCCTCAGACGGTGACACGGCCGGAGGCGCCCTCGCCGAGTTCGCCGACGAGATCGCGGTGCTGCGCTGCGCCGCCGCAGACTTCCCGGGAGATGCGGGACTGATCGTCGCGTTGCTGATGAATCACGTCCGTCTGAGCCGCGGCGAAGCGCTGTTCGCCCCGGCCGGAGTGCTGCACGCGTACCAGTACGGGCTCGGGGTGGAGCTCATGGCGGCCAGCGACAACGTCCTGCGCGGGGGGCTCACGCCCAAACACGTCGATGTCCCCGAACTCCTCCGGGTGCTCGACGCGCGCCCGGGGCCCGCGCCGCTGGTCACGCCGCGTGCCGTGGCCGACGGCGTCTGGGAGTTCGCCCCCGGTGTCCCCGACTTCGCTCTGACCCGGGCCACGGTGTCGGCACCCGTCGAGCTCGCGCTGCGCGGACCGGCGATCGTGCTGGCCACTGCCGGGAGTGTGCGGGTGGCGGCGGGCGCGGCCTCGGTGGAGCTGGGAGCGGGGCAGGGTGCCTATCTCGGCGACGAGCGGACCGTGACTCTCACCGGCGCCGGGGAGGCCTTCGTCGCGCAGCCGGGTGGCGACACGCCGTGACCGCGCGCGAAGGTTCAATCACGCCTTGAGGGTTTATCATCTGCGACTTGACCGCAGCGAATGACAAGGGTGTAATTATTCCAACACGCGCACGGGCGCGATGGGAAAACGTGGGGAGAACGATATGACGGGTTACCGCTCCGGCGCCCCCGACAACTGGTTCGTCGACCCGGTCAACCTCGGCGTTCCCGGTGTGCGCCGCCCCGCACCCGTCGGCGACGACACGGCGTTGGCCTGGCAGGCCGATGCGTTGTGCGCGCAGACCGACCCCGAAGCGTTCTTCCCCGAGAAGGGCGGATCGACGCGCGACGCCAAGCGCATCTGCACCTCGTGCGACGTCCGCGACGAGTGCTTGGAATACGCCCTGCGCAACGACGAACGCTTCGGGATCTGGGGCGGACTGAGCGAGCGCGAGCGTCGCAAGCTCAAGCGCCGGGCCTGACGCCGGGTGGACGCCGGGTACGCGCAACCCGGGCGCGCCTGCGGGGACGCATAGCGCCCGCGCTTAGGCTGACGGGGTCATGCCCTCCCGAGTTCACGCACTGCTGATCGTGCGCCCCGACGGGCGCGCAGCGGCAGACATCCGCCTCCAGCGGGCGCTCGATGCGCTCGCCGCCCAGACGCGGCCCGTCGACGTGCTCACGATCGTGCTGTGCGGCACGGGGGGCGACGGAGCACCGGGCGGAGACGTGCAGCGCGTCGCGGCGGCATCGGGCGCCGAGGCCATCATCGCCGCCGATCGACGTGCCTCGTTCGCGCAGGCCCTCGCCTTGGCCTCGCACCGCCTCGACGGTGACGCCGTCTGGGTGCTCTCGCACGACACGACGCCCGCACCCGACGCGCTGATCCGCCTCGAGGGCGCGTTGGAGACGTCGCCCTCCGTCGCGTTCGCCGCCCCCAAGCTCGTGCGTGCCGCCGACAACGACCGCATCGTCTCGCTCGGTGTCTCGATGACGCCGTACGGGCGCACCGTGGGTCTCGTGGACGGAGAGTTCGATCAGGGGCAGCACGACGGCGGCGACGACGTCCTCGGCTCCGATGTGCGCGGCATCCTGGTGCGCGCCGATGCCTGGCAGCGATTGCACGGGATCGACCGTGCCCTCGCCGGTGCCGACGAGGGGCTCGACCTCGGTGTACGCGCGCGCCTGGCCGGCAGCCGCGTCGTCCTCGCGCCGCTCGCGATCATCGCCGTCGGCGGTGCGGACGGCGGCATGCGCACCGCGTATGCGCAGCGCACCGCGCAGCTGCACCGGCGTCTCGTCTATGCGCCGGCCGCCGCCGTGCCCCTGCACTGGCTGTCGTTCCTGCCGCTCGCCTTGTTGCGCTCGATCGCGTTGTTGGCCGCGCACCCGTCGGAGATCCTCCCGGAGTGGGGCGCGGCGGCGACCACGATGGCGCGTGTGGGCGCCGTCGCCCGGGCCCGCCGCGGAATCCGGACCCATCGCGCGGTGTCCTGGGCGCAGCTCGCCCCGCTGCGAGTGACGGGCCGGCAGTTGCGTCTGCGCCTCGACGACGACACCGCGGCCGGCGGAGGTCGCGGTGATCTGCACTTCTTCAGCGGGGGCGGCGCGTGGATCGTGCTCGGCGCGCTGCTGGTCTCGGTGCTCGCCTTCCTGTCGCTGCTGACCTGGCCCGTGCTCGGCGGCGGCGCGCTCGCGCCCCTGCGCGCCACCGTCGGTCAGCTGTGGGCCGACGCGACGTACGGACAGCGCCCGCTGGGGTGGGACACGTCCGGACCGGCCGACCCGTTCAGCGCCGTCGTCGCGGTGATCGGGTCGCTGTGGCCCGCCGCGCCCTCGCGCGCCCTCGTCGTGCTGTGGGTGCTCGCTCTGCCCCTGGCCGCGCTGGGCGGCTGGTTCGCGGCGACGCGCTTCAGCGACCGCGCCGTCGTGCGCGCGCTGGTCGCGGTCGGCTGGGCGCTGGCCCCGACGCTGCTCGACGCGCTCGTGACGGGCCGGCCGACGGTCGTCATCGCTCATCTGCTGCTGCCGTGGCTGGTCGTGACCGCCGCCGCCGCGCACCGCTCCTGGACCGCCGCGGGGATCGGCTCGATCATT
>JASGEE010000059.1:0-28174 GCA_047606715.1 Microbacterium sp. | reverse complement strand
TGCGCCGCATCCACGCCGCGTACACCGTGCCCTCCTCGTCCTGGATGTCCTCGGTCACGCGGAACCCGAGGCTCTGCATATAGCCGACCGCGCGGGGCACGTCGGGGGTCACCTGGTTGAAGTGGTCGAGGCGGACGAGCTCGCCGGGGCAGTACAGGTCGTAGCGCCACGACAGCCGCTCGACGTGCTCGGTGGCGAAGAAGAACTCGTACGGGAACCCGAGCGGGTCGACGACCCGCACCGAATCGCCGATGCCCTTGACGAAACCCTCGGGGTTGCGGCGCACGTCGCAGCCGAGCTCGGTGTAGAACGCCACCGCCTTGTCGAGGTCTTCGGGGCTGCGCACCCGGTACGAGAAGGCGGCCACCGCGGCGATCGGCCCGCGGCGCAGCACCAGGTTGTGATGAATGAACTCCTCGGTCGAACGCAGGTAGATCGCCTCGTCGTCCTCCTCGGTGACGTGCAGGCCGAGCACGTCGACGTAGAACACGCGCGAGGCGGCGAGGTCGGTGACCACCAGCTCCATGTACGCGCAGCGCAGCACGTCCGGCGGGGTGGATGCCGGCACCGGCAGCGGATCGTCGGAGGTGATCGGCGCCTCCTGAGAGACGTAGTAGCCAGATGACGTCAGGGTCATCTCTTCACGGTTGGTCATGTCAGCATCCTTGCTCTCAGAGATCGTCAGTTCTTGCCGAACGTGGGGTTGTGCACCTTGCCGAGCGTGATGTGCACGGCCTGCTGGTCGGTGTAGAAGTCGATCGAGCGGTATCCGCCCTCGTGACCGAGGCCCGAGGCCTTGACGCCGCCGAACGGGGTGCGCAGGTCGCGCACGTTGTTCGAGTTGAGCCAGACCATGCCGGCCTCCACCGACTGCGCGAAGTTGTGGGCGCGCTTGAGGTCATTCGTCCAGATGTACGCGGCGAGCCCGTACTTCGTGTCGTTGGCGAGGGCGAGGGCCTCTTCGTCGGTGTCGAACGGGGTGATCGCCACGACCGGGCCGAAGATCTCCTCCTGGAAGATGCGGGCATCCGGCGACACGTCGGCGAACACGGTCGGGGCGACGAAGTTGCCGAACGCGAAGCCCTCGGGCTGGCCGCCGCCGGCGACGAGGCGCCCCTCGCTCTTGCCGATCTCGACGTAGCTCATGACCTTCGCGTAGTGCTCGGGGTGCACGAGCGCGCCCACCTCGGTGGCCGGGTCGTGCGGATAGCCGACCTTGACGCGCTGTGCCTGGGCGGCGTAGCGCTCGACGAACTCGTCGTAGACGTCGCGCTGGACGATGATGCGGCTGCCGGCCGTGCAGCGCTCGCCGTTGAGGGAGAACACGCCGAAGATCGTCGCGTCGATCGCGGCATCCAGGTCGGCGTCGGCGAAGACGACGGCGGGGCTCTTGCCGCCGAGCTCCATCGACAGGCCCTTGAGGAACGGCGCGGCGTTGCCGAAGATGATCTGCCCGGTGCGGCTCTCGCCCGTGAACGAGATCAGCGGCACGTCGGGGTGCTTCACGAGCGCGTCTCCGGCGTCCTCGCCGAGGCCGTTGACGAGGTTGAAGACGCCCGCAGGAAGCCCCGCCTCTTCGAAGATGCCGGCCCACAGCGACGCCGATAGCGGGGTGAACTCGGCCGGCTTGAGCACGACCGTGTTGCCGGTGGCCAGCGCCGGCCCCAGCTTCCACGACTCGAGCATGAACGGGGTGTTCCACGGCGTGATCAGGCCCGCGACGCCGATCGGCTTGCGGTTGACGTAGTTGATCTGGCGGCCGGGCACCTTGAAAGTGTCGTCGGCCTGGGCGACGATGAGGTCGGCGAAGAAGCGGAAGTTCTCCGCGGCGCGCCGGGCCTGACCGAGCGCCTGCGTGATCGGCAGACCCGAGTCGAACGACTCGAGCTCGGCCAGGCGCGTGTCGCGCGACTCGACGATGTCGGCGATGCGGTGCAGGATGCGGCTGCGCTCGCGCGGCAGCATCCTCGGCCACGGACCGTCGACGAAGGCGCGGCGGGCCGCGGCGACGGCACGCTCGATGTCGGCCTTCTTGCCGGCCGCGGCCTGCACGTAGACCTCGTTGCTGACCGGTTCGAGCACGTCGAAGGTGTCGCCGTCGATCGAGTCGACCGCCTCGCCGTCGATGTAGTGCCGGATGCGGTCGGGCAGATCGGCCGGAACGTGACGCCGGTCGAGGGCGGGGGTGTCGGTCATGGTTTCCTCCGTTGGATTCCTGGGTTGCGATTCAGCGGTCGGTGTCGGGTGATGCGGGACGGTGCGGGTCGGGATGCAGCGCGGCGATGAAGGCATCCATCGTGTGCCAGCGGTGGTTGCGGGCGGCCAGCTCGATCTCGATCGGGTCGGCCCCGGCGCGGATGAGGTCGAGGATCTCGATGTGCTCCTCGACGGAGTGGTGGGCTCTGCCGGGAACGAAGGCGAAGGTCGACTCGCGGATGCCGGACAGGCGGCTCCAGCCCCGATGGACGAGGTCGAGGACGTGCGGATTGGGGCACGGCTCGTACAGCACGGAGTGGAACTGCTGGTTCAGCACCGTGAACGCGTGCGGATCGAAGTCGTCGAGCAGAGCCAGCATCCGCTCGTTGACGGCGGCCGCCCGGTCGAGGTCGGCGTCGGTCAGGAGGGGCGCCGACAGCGCGGTCGCCGCGCCCTCGACGAGGCCCAGCGTCTGCATCGTGTAGACGTATTCGCTCTCGTCGACGACCGCGACGCGGGCGCCGACGTTGCGCTCGAAGGTGACCAGACTCTCGGCCTCCAGACGCCGGATGGCCTCGCGCACCGGCACGACGCTCATGTCGAGCTCGTCGGCGATCGACGCGAGCACGAGACGGAAGCCGGGCGCGTACTCGTGCAGCTGGATGCGGTCGCGCAGCCACGCGTACGCCCGCTCGGACTTGCTCGACGCCCCGACCATGATCGCGCTCACGCCAGCGGTCCCCGTGCTCGGACCGCTCGTGCCGCGTCGTACCTCGCGCGCCACGCGGCATTCATCGGGAAGAGCCCGTCGACCGGGTGGCCCTCGGCGACGCGGTCGGCGATCCAGGCATCCTCTTCCTCCTGAGCGAGGGCTTCGTCGACGACCTGCTCGACGAGCCCGGGCGGGATGACGATGACGCCGTCGTTGTCGCCGACGATGATGTCGCCCGGCTGCACCGTGGCGCCGCCGCAGGCGATCGTGAGGTCGTGGTCCCACGGCACGTGCTTGCGGCCGAGGACGGCGGGGTGACCGCCCGACGTGTAGACCGGGATGCCGACGGCGGCCACGGCATCCAGATCGCGGACGCCCCCGTCGGTGACGATGCCGGCCGCCCCCTGCGCGTGCGCGCGGATCGCGAGGATGTCGCCGAGCGTGCCCGAACCCGATTCGCCGCGAGCCTCGATGACGATGACCTCGCCGGGCTGCACGGCGTCGAATGCGCGCTTCTGCGCGTTGTAGCCGCCGCCGTGGCTCGTGAAGAGGTCTTCGCGGCCCGGGACGAATCGCAGCGTCTTCGCGGTGCCGATGAGCTTGGCTGCGGGGTGCAGCGGCCGCACGCCGTCGATCGAGATGTTGTTCAGGCCGCGCTTGCGCAGTTGCGCCGACAGCCCCGCGACGGGAACGCGCTCGAGCTTCGCGCGCAGCTCGGGGGAGAGCGCCGGAGTCTCCTCGGGTGCCACGACCGGCGGCAGGCCGGCGGCCTCGCGCGACCCCCAGGCCTCGGCGCGCTGGGTGTCGTCGACGGCCGGCAGCGAGCCGAGGTCGGCGTCGTATTCGGGGCCGTCGCCCTGCACGACGCGGGTGACCAGGCGGCCCGAGGTGGCGCCGGTGGCGGGCACGTCGACTTCGACCTCGACGACGTCGCCGGGGACGATGACCGACGATCCGGCGGGCGTGCCGGTGAGGATGACGTCGCCGACCTCCAGCGTGAAGTGCTGCGACAGGTCGGCGACGAACTGCGCGAGCGGGAAGATGAGGCCCGCGGTCGTGTCGTCCTGCACGAGCTCGCCGCCTACCCACGTGCGCACCCGGATGGCTTCGGGGTCGACGTCGCGGGCGTCGATGAGGTGCGGGCCGATCGGGGTGAAGCCGTCGCCGCCCTTGGAGCGGACGTTGGAACCCTTGTCGTTCGCGCGGAGGTCGTAGAGGCCCAGGTCGTTGGATGCGGTGACCCACCCGACGTGGCTCCAGGCGTCGTCGAGTGCGACGTGGCGAGCTGGTGTGCCGATGATCAGCGCGATCTCGCCCTCGAAGGCGAGCAGCTCGGTTCCTGCGGGGCGCTCGATCACCTCACCGGAGGCGGCGACGGAGCTGGATGCCTTGAAGAAGTACGACGGCGCCGCGGGGCGGCGTCCCCGCTGGTCGGCGCGCGACGCGTAGCTGATGTGCACGGCGACGATCTTGCCCGGACGGCAGGGCAGCGCGGCGAATCGGCTGTCGGCGGCATTCGTGCCGGAGTTCTCGATGGTCATGAGCTCCCTCGCTGTGACGACTGCTCATATCGTATACGATTCCAGGCGCACGAAGCAAGGGTCGCCGCGAACAACGCCGTTCCCGCCCGGCGATGGGGTATATTCCGGGTGGACGAGGGTGGCGTCACGCGGGAAATGCGCACCGACAAAGGAGTCATCAGCAGTGAGCAACGCGGCAGAACCGGGCTTCACGCCCACCGGAACCATCGCGACGCCGGCAGACCGCCGTCGCGTCGTCTTCGCCACGATCGTCGGCACGACCGTGGAGTGGTACGACTTCTTCATCTATGCTCAGGCGGCGAGTCTCGTCTTCGCGACGCTCTTCTTCGCTCCGGCGGGCGAAGGGTTCGCACAGATCCTCTCGTTCTTCACGGTCGGCATCAGCTTCCTCTTCCGGCCTCTCGGCGCTTTCCTCGCCGGCCACCTCGGCGACAAGCATGGCCGTCGTCTCGTGCTCATGCTCACCCTCGTGCTGATGGGTGCATCGACGACCCTGGTGGGCCTGCTGCCGACATATGCCGCTATCGGCATGACTGCTCCCGCCCTGCTCATCCTCCTGCGCATCCTGCAGGGCGTCTCGGCGGGCGGCGAGTGGGGCGGTGCCGTGCTCATGGCCGTCGAGCATGCGCCCGTGAAGAAGCGGGGTCTGTTCGGCGCTTCTCCGCAGCTCGGCGTGCCCCTCGGCCTCCTGCTCGCTTCGGCCGTCATGACGCTCGTCGCCCTGCCCGGACAGGAGTGGTTCCTCGCGTGGGGCTGGCGCATCCCCTTCCTGCTGTCGATCGTGCTCATCCTCGTCGGCTCCTACATCCGCCGCCGCGTCGAGGAGAGCCCCGTGTTCACCGAGCTCGCCGAGCGCAAGGAGCAGACGCGGATGCCGATCGTGCAGCTGTTCCGCAAGCACGCACTGCTCGTCATCATCGCCGCGTTCGTCTTCGCCGGCAACAATGCCGTCGGCTACATGACCACAGGCGGCTACGTCCAGCGGTACGCCACCGACCCCGAGGGGCCGGTGGGGCTCGCGACGGCCGACGTCTTGGGCGCGGTCACTTTGTCGGCGGTGTCGTGGTTCGTCTTCACCTGGATCGCTGGCTGGATCTCTGATCGCTTGGGGCGGCGCGCGACGTACATCCTGGGTTGGATCTTCCAGCTCGTGGGCGTTTTCCTGCTCTTCCCCCTTGTGAACACCGCCAACATCGTGCTGCTCGGCTTGGGCCTGGTGATCCTCACAGTGGGCCTGGGCTTCACCTACGGCCCGCAGTCAGCGCTGTACGCGGAGCTGTTCCCGGCATCCATCCGCTTCTCGGGCGTCTCGATCTCGTACGCGATCGGTGCGATCCTCGGCGGTGCGTTCGCCCCGACGATCGCTCAGGCGATCGTGCAGAACACCGGGTCGACGGCGGGCGTCACGTGGTATCTCGTCGGGATGACCGCCCTCGGTCTCATCGCGACGCTCCTGCTGCGTGACCGCAGCGGCATCCCGCTCGGTCCCGATCACGAGGCCGAGCAGGCGCAGAGCCCGATCCACGGGCTCAGCCAGGCCTGACGCGGCCTCGCGGCGCGAGGAGTTGCGCACCGGAGGCCCTCCCATCCCGCGAGACCGCATCGGTGCACTGAGACTGCAGGCGGCGTCCGCTGCCTCGGTGCAGGGATGCCGTCTCGACGGCGAACCGTGCCACTCAGCCGCCGAGCGCCTCGCTGATCGTCGCGGCCGATCGCTGCAGGCGCGCGGCGATCGCGGCGGGGTCGGCGGGGCTCGCGACGTGCACGACCGCGATCGCCGCCGGCCGCTGGCTGCTGCGCAGCCGCAGCGGCACGGCCACCGCCTGCACCGTCGGGATCACTTCGTCATGACTGGTGGCATACCCGCGGGCGGCCGCCTCGGTGACCTCGCCGCGCAGGCGCTCGTCGGCATCCGGGGGCCATTCTGATGGCGGCAAGATCGAGAGGATCGCCTTGCTCGGGGCGCCGACGGTGATCGGATGCCGCGCCCCCGGCCGCTGTGCGACCGACGCAACGGCGTGCCGCGGCTCGATGCTGGCGAGCGTGATGCACTCGTCGCCGTCGCGCACGGCGAGGAAGCACGTCATGCCGAGCTCGTTGGCGATCGCGGTCAATTCGGGCAGCGCCTCGGCCTGCAGGTCGTGGGCGACCCTGGAGGCCAGGGCCGCCATCCGTGCGCCGAGCGCGACGCGCCCGGAAGCATCGCGCGCGACGAGGCCGTGGTCTTCGAGGGTGCGCAGCAGGCGATAGGCGATCGAGCGGTGCACGCCGAGGCGGCGGGCGAGATCGTCGATCGACAGCGGCTCGTGCGCATCGGCGAGGATCTCTAGAATCCGGATGCCGCGACTGAGCGTCTGCGACGCCGGCGGTTCCTTCGTCACGTCGGTCATCTCCCTCCGTCGTCGCCGCGAAGCCTTGCGGAATGGGCGAGCGGCCGTATACGATCTGTTCAATAGTAGAACACTGTGTTCCAATATAGAACAGGATCGACGACGATGCAGTTCCACCACCGCGGTTACGTCTCCGGGGACCCCCGCGTGCTCCCCGCCGCCGGCACCGGGATCGACCGGCCCGCCGAACTCCCCGACGAGATGGACGTGCTGATCGTCGGCTCCGGCCCCGCCGGGATGCTGCTGGCCGCGCAGCTGTCGCAGTACCCCGAGGTGACGACGCGGATCATCGAGCGCCGTGACGGGCGCCTGCAGCTCGGCCAGGCCGACGGCATCCAGCCCCGCAGCGTCGAGACCTTCCAGGCGTTCGGGTTCGCCGAGCGCATCGTCGCCGAGGCCTACAACATCGGCTGGATGAACTTCTGGAGTCCCGACCCCGCGAACCCGCGGAACATCATCCGCACCACCCGTACCGAGGACTACGGGTTGAAGATCAGCGAGTTCCCGCACCTGATCGTCAACCAGGCCCGCGTGCTCGACTACTTCGCCGATGCCGCGAAGAACGGCCCCGGCCGCATCGTGCCCGACTACGGCGTCGAGTTCCTGGGCCTCACCGTGCACGACGGGGGCGAGTACCCCGTCGAGGTGCGGGTCCGGTACACCGCCGGCCCTCGCACCGGCGAAGAGCACACCGTCCGCGCCAAGTACGTCACCGGATGCGACGGCGCGCGCAGCCGCGTGCGCGACGCCATCGGCCGCAAGCACGTCGGCGGCATCTCGGCGCACGCGTGGGGCGTCATGGACATCATGGTCAACACCGACTTCCCCGATTGGCGTACCAAGTGTGCGATCAACTCCGTGGCCGGCAACATCCTGCACATCCCCCGCGAGGGCGGCTATCTCTGCCGCGTCTACGTCGACCTCGGTGAAGTGGCCGAGGACGACAACCACGCGGTGCGAGGGACCCCGATCGAGGCGATCATCCAGAAGGCGAACGACATCGTGCACCCCTACACGCTCGACGTGAAAGAGGTCGCCTGGTTCAGCGTCTACGAGGTCGGCCACCGCGTCACCGACCACTTCGACGACCGCGACGAAGAGACCGGGCGCTCCCCGCGCGTGTTCCTCACCGGCGATGCCTGCCACACGCATTCGGCGAAGGCCGGACAGGGCATGAACGTGTCGATGCAGGACGGTTTCAACCTGGGGTGGAAGCTCGGCGCGGTGCTCACCGGGCGCGCTCCCGTCGACCTGCTGGCGACGTACTCGACCGAACGGCAGCCGGTCGCGCAGCAGCTCATCGATTTCGACCGCGAGTGGTCGAGCCTCATGGCGCGCAAGCCCGAGGAGATCTCCGACCCCGACGAGCTGGCGCGCTACTACCTCGGCACCGCCGAGTTCCCCTCCGGCTTCATGACGCAGTACGGTCCGTCGATGATCGAGGGGGATGCCGCCTGGCAGCACCTGGCCGAAGGGTTCCCGATCGGCAAGCGCTTCCAGAGCTCGACGGTCTCGCTCGTCGCCGACGGCAACGTCGTGCACCTGGGCCACCACGCTCGCGCAGACGGGCGCTGGCGTGTGTACGCGTTCGCCGACGCCCCTGCCGCGGGGGAGCCTTCGGCGCTCGCGGCGTGGGCCGAATGGGCGGCGTCGGATACCTCGCCGTTCGTGCGGTTCACGCCGCGGGACGCCGACGTGGATGCCGTCTTCGATGTCAAGGCGATCTACCAGCAGGGCGTCGACGGCGTCGACGTGAACCTCGTGCCGGGCCTCTTCCGCCCGCAGACGGGGCCGTTCGCGCTCACCGACTGGGAGAAGGTGTTCGCCGCGGGTCCGACCGTGTGGAGCCCGACGGACATCTTCGCCGAGCGCGGACTGTCCCGGGATGGTGTGGTCGTGCTCGTGCGCCCCGACCAGTACGTCGCCGCCGTGCTGCCGCTGACCGCGACCGCCGAGCTGGATGCGTTCCTGAGCGGCTGCTTCCTCCCCGCGCGCTGACGCCGCATCCGCCCCCCTTCGCCGAACCGCCAGGCTCCGGACGGGCCGCCAGGGTATGGGCGCACAGAGCCTGGCGGCTCGCGCACAGGCTGGCGGCTCGGCGAGGGGTGGGGGGTGGGGTACGAGTTCATGCGGATGATCTCGTGCTGGTAGGGGGCGATGATGTCGCCGGAGATGCGGCAGTCCAGCAGCAGGAACGGGCGGGATGCCGCATCCTCCGCCGCCCAGGTCGCGAGCCGGTCGAGGTCGGCGAGGCTGCGCACGACGACGCCCTCGGCGCCGACCGAGCGGGCGAGGCCCGCGAAGTCGACCTCGGGGATGAGCATCGGTCCGCGGGCGAGCCCCTGCAGCCCGTACAGGTTGATCTCGGCGCCGTAGGCCGCGTCGTTCCAGACGACGGCGAGGCCGCGACCGCCCGCGACGCGCACGGCCGACTCCACGTCGGCGAGGGCCATGAGTCCGCCGCCGTCGCCCGTGGTCAGCACGATCGTCGACGTGGGCTTTGCCAGGGCGGCGCCGGGCACCGAGGGGAATCCGAGCCCGATCGACTGGTACGCCGTGCCGACCATCAGCATGCGGTCGGGAGCGGCCACCGGCCAGTACATGTTCGCCCAGCCGATGAAGTGCCCACCGTCCGAGACGACGACGCGGTCGCGCGTCGAGGCATGCGCCTCGAGCACCCCGCCGATGCACGCAGCCACCGATCGCGGGTCGAGCCGCCCGTCGGGAGCGAGCTCATCGCCCGCCTCGCGTTCACGCAGCGCCGCGATGGATGCGGCATCCACCCAGCGCCGTGCGTCCTGCTCGCCGCAGAACACCACATCCGTGCCCGAGCATCGTGCGGCGTGTGATGTTTCGTGGTGTCTTGCGAGCTCGTCGAGCAGCGCCTCGGCCACGAGCCGGGCATCGCCGCGGATGAACCCGCCGACGTGCGGATGCGTCGCCGCCGGCGTGACGTCGACCTGCACGACCCGGGTGCCGGGGGAGAAGAGCGCGCCGAAGCGCATCGTGAACTGGTTGAGGCCCGCCCCGAACACGGCGACGACATCGGCGGTGCCGATGAGCTCCATCGCGCCCTCCGCACCGAAGCCGCCCGTCACGCCGAGGTCGAACTCGCCGCGGGGGAACAGGCCGCGGCCCAGCGCCGTCGTCGCGGTGACGGCGCCGACGGTGTCGGCCAGGCGTCCGAGTGCGTCGCCGGCACCCGACAGCCATGCGCCGCGGCCTGCGATCAGCACGGGGCGCTGCGCCGTGGCGAGGGCTCGCGCGAGGTCGGCGACAGCGGCGCGGGCGAACGGCGAGGACGGCGCGAGCGGGGTGGGAAGCGTCGGGTGTGGTGCGGGCGGCACGGGGCCGGCATCCAGTCCGCCGACGTCGTAGGGAATCGCGAGCACGGTCGGCACGCGGTACGACAGGGCGTGCTCGATCGCGATGACGGTGGTGGCGGCGGCGTCCGCCCGCCCCACGGTGTAGGTGCGCGCTCCGACGGCCGAGGCGAGGGCGATCTGGTCGACGTCCCACGGGCGTGGGCCGCTGGTCGGCTCGTCGCCCACGACGAGGATGAGCGGCACGCGTGCCTGCACGGCCTCGGCCAGAGCGGTCAGCGTGTTGGTGAACCCGGCGCCGTAGGTCGCCGTCGCGGCGGCGAGGCCTCCGCCGGCGCGGAAATAGGCGTCGGCGGCGGCGACCCCGCCGGCCTCGTGACGCACGGCGGTGTAGTGCACGTCGGCCTGGCGTTCGAGCGCGTCGAGGAAGTGGGCGTTGCCGTTGCCCATCACGCCGAAGACGTGGTCGATGTGGGCGGCGAGGGTCTGGGCGACGTGCGCAGAGACGGTGGGCACGGGAACCTCCGAGGAAGACATGACGGTGAATGGATGCCGTATGTGTCTCGTGTGCCCCTTTTTCGAGCACCGGCGGCGCGGCCGGACGTACCGATTCTACGCCCCCGCCCCGCACCCGCGAGAGAACGACTGGCGGACGAGAGAACGGTCGGCACCCGTTCTCTCGTCCGCATACTGTTCTCTCGCGGATGGGAAGCGGTGTGGGCGCCGCGGGGCAACGCCCGCGCGCGAGGGGGCAAGCGGGCGGGCGGGGCGCAGGGCAGAATGGGAGGGTGGAGGAACGCCGATGCGGCGCACCCCGATGCCGACCCCGTCGTATTTTGTCGAAGGAGACACCGATGTCCGACGTCCTGACCGGCCTCAGCGAGGCTGAACTGCTCGATCGCGTGCAGGCCCCCGAGGGTGAGGGGCGCGAGATCCCCGACGCGGCCACCCGCGAGGTGATCGGGCGCGCCCCGGTGCACACCGAACAGGACCTCGACGACGCCATCGCGCGCGCCAAGGCGGCGCAGCCGGCGTGGGAGGCGCTCGGTCATGATGCGCGCATCGATCTGCTGCTCGCGGCCGCCGACGCGATCGACGCCAACGCCGAGGCGCTCGCCCGCATCCTCTCCCGAGAGCAGGGCAAGCCGCTGAACGGCCCGAACGCCCGGTTCGAGGTCGGGGCGTGCTCGGCGTGGCTGCGCACGAACGCAGCCACCGTGCTGGACTCGCAGGTGCTCGTCGACGACGAGAGCCTGTATGCCGAACTGGTGTACAAGGCGGCTGGAGTGGTGGGTGCGATCAGCCCGTGGAACTGGCCGATGATGATCTCGATGTGGCAGATCGGTCCGTCGTTGCGCATGGGCAACACCGTCGTCATCAAGCCGAGCGAGTACACCCCGTTGTGTGTGCTGGCCATGGTGTCGGTGATGAACGAGGTGCTGCCGCCCGACGTGTTGATCGCCGTCTCGGGCGGGCGCGAGGTGGGCGCACGCCTGGCGTCGCATCCCGACATCGCCAAGGTCATGTTCACCGGCTCGACCGCCACCGGGCGCAAGATCATCGAGAGCTCGGCCGGCAACCTCGCCCGCCTCACCCTCGAGCTCGGCGGCAACGACGCCGGAATCGTGCTGCCGGGGACGGATGCCGCCGCCATCGCGGAGGGCCTGTTCTGGGGCGCGTTCATCAACACCGGCCAGACGTGCGCCGCCATGAAGCGCCTGTACGTGCACGACTCGGTCTACGACGACGTCGTGGACGCGCTCGCCGCAATCGCCGCGCAGATGCCGATGGGTCCGGGTCTGGATGAGAACAACGTGCTCGGGCCGTTGCAGAACAGGAGCCAGTTCGACATCGTGCAGCGCCTCGTGGAGGATGCCAAGGCGCACGGCGCTCGCATCGTCACCGGCGGCGAGCCGGCGCCCGAGCTCGGCGAGCTGTTCTTCCGGCCCACGATCATCGCCGACGTCACCGACGGCGTCGCGATCGTCGACGAGGAGCAGTTCGGCCCCGTGCTGCCGGTCATCCGCTACAGCGACGTCGACGACGCGTTCGCGCGCGCCAACGCGGCGGAGGTGGGTCTGGGCGCGTCGGTGTGGTCATCCGACCCCGACGAGGCGCGCAAGCACGCCCTGCGGATGCAGTCGGGAACGGTGTGGATCAACTCGCACGGCGGACTGCACCCGATGGTCCCGTTCGGCGGTGTGAAAGGGTCGGGATACGGCCTCGAGTTCGGCGTCGAGGGTCTGAAGTCGGTCGCCGTGCCGCAGGTCGTCAGCGGCCCCGGCCGCACGGGCTGACCGCGGCCGCGAGCCGTTCAGGCGGCGAACACGCGCCGGCCGGCGAACCAGGTCTCGACGACGCCGGTGGTGATGATCTCGTCTGCGGGACCGGCGACGAAGTCGCGGTCGAGCAGGACGAAGTCGGCCGACTTGCCGGGCTGAAGCGACCCGGTCACCTCGCCCAGGCCCATCGCGCGCGCGGCGTTGATCGAGAACACCTCGTGCGCCTCTTCGGCGGTGATCGCCTGCTCGGGGGCGAGCACTCCGGGCGCGCGCTGCAGCGGGTCGGCGCGCGTGACGAGCCCCTGGATCCCCTCGAACGGGTTCGGCGACTCGCTCACCGGCCAGTCGGAGCCGCCGGCGATGAGCCCCCCGGCATCGATGATCGACCGGTTGGGCTGCGAGCGCGCGGCGCGCTCGGCGCCGAGCGCGTCGGCGAGGGCCTGGGTGATGACGCCGGGGAACCAGATGAACGGCGAGATGTCGGCGGACACGCCCAGGCGCACCATGCGCTCGATGTCACCGTCGGCGAGGAACTGTCCGTGCGCGATCTGGAACGCCGTCTCGGTGAACCCCTCGCCGCGCAACCGCTCGACGACGTCGAGCATCAGCCGGGCGGTGCCGTCACCCGTGCAGTGCACCTTGGCGCCCAGGCCCCGCTCGCTCACCATTCGCAGCCAGCCGTAGAGCTCGTCGGCATCCATCGTCGTGGTGCCGTGGTAGTGCGCGCCGTGGACCTCGTCGGGCTCGTAGGGTTCGAGGAACAGCGCCGTGCGAGCCGGCGGGATCCCGTCCAGGAAGATCTTCACGAAGTCGGGTCGGTGATGCGTGCTGCGGTAGCGCTCACCGAGGTCGACGAGCGGCTGTCCGACCGGGTCGTAGCCGAAGATCTCGTCGTTGACGGTCAGGCTCGACACGACCCACGCGTTCAACTCGCCCGCCTCGTCGAGCGACCGCAGCGACGCGAGGATGTCCTTCGACGCCGCGGCATCCTGAAACGCCGTGACCCCGTACGCGCTCAGCAGCTCCACGCCGCGCTGCGAGGCGCGTCGATGCTGTTCGGCGGTGAGCCCGCCCGCTGCGGCGTGCGCCTGGGCGACGAGCACCCCGGCCGCCTCCAGCAGCACGCCCGACGGTTCGCCGTCGTCGGGATCGAGCAGGGTGACCCCGGCATCGGGGATCGAGTCCCTGGAGATCCCGGCCAGCTCCAGCGCGCGCGAGTTCACCCACCGGTTGTGGTGGCTGTCGTCGGAGAGCATGACGGGGCGACCGCCCGATGCCTCGTCCAGGCGTGCCCGCACGGCCGAGCTGTTCAGCTCGTCCATGAGGGTCGCCGCCCACGACCCCCCGGTCACCCACGCATCCACCGGCAGCGTCGCGGCGTGCGCGCGCACCAGCTCGAGGATCTCGTCGAGCGACCGCGCGACGCTGAACGACAGCTCGAACAGGTCGGTGACGCCCGCGATCGCATGGTGGTTGTGCACGTCGACGAAACCGGGGTAGACGGCCAGCCCCGCGACGTCGCGCACCTCGGTGGCCCCACCGCGGTGCGCGAGCACCTCGTCGGCGGTGCCGACGGCGAGCACCCGTCCGTCGGCGAACGCGATCGCCTCGGCCGTCGGCAGGGATCGGTCGGCGGTGCGCACGATGCCGCCGACGAGGATGAGGTCGGCAGTCATCTCAACGCTCCAGCGCACGCGCCGGGTCGTACTCGGCGGGGTGCACCGTGTTCGACAGGAGGCGTCCGTGGGCGCCGAAGGTGAAGTGGGTGGTGCCGCCGCCGTCGCCCTCGCCGAACAGCACGCCGTGCGAGCGGATGGCCTTCTGGTCGCGGTGGTCGGCGATCGTGACCGATCCGCACGGGATGACCTTCTCGCGCCACGTGAACACGTAGATGCCGGGCCGCACGCGCCACACGGTGTTCTCGTCGGTGTCGGCGAGCCCCTGCTCGGGGCCGGCGAGGCACTGCCAGGTGTACCAGTGCGGCGAGAGGTAGACGTGCTCGTAGGCGTGCACGCTGGAGTACACCCACAGCACCCGTCGGCCGATGAGCTCGCTCGTCGGGGCGGCGGGCTCGCCGGTCTGTTCGAGCTCTTCGATGCGCGAGACGCCGAAGAGGTGCTGCACGGCGACGTGCTCGCGCGTCTTCTCGCCGAGGACGCTGAGGATCGCCAGCGCGTAGCCGCTGCGCAGGTCGAGGATCAGCGACACCGCCTCGTTCGGCAGGTACTCGTGGTGGAACTGCGCGTAGTAGAGGTCGTCATCGACCCGGATGACCTCGCACGCGTCGGTGTGCGCGGCCGCCTCGGTGGGGTCGCCCGCACCCGGGGTGTAGTCCCACGCGACGGTGTCGGCGCCGAAGGTGTGCACGATGCGGGTGCCGCGCTCGTCGACGAGCGTGAACGTGCGGCCGTCCAGGTCGCGCGAGAGCTCGGCCTTGCTCGCGTCGAAGCCGGGGGCCAGGCCGTCCAGCGGCAGCCAGGTGGATGTGTCGGACAGGTTGACGGTCATGGTTCTCCTCGGGGGTGGATGCCGGGTGGGATGCCGGGCGGGGATGCGCTCAGAGGCTCGGCTCGGGGATGTGCGGGGCGCCGCCGTCGTGAGCGACGTGCACGTTGAACTTCTCCAGGTCGGTGGCCAGAGCGTCGTAGACGGCGGGCTTGGACGATTTCAGGTACGCGCCGTAGCCCACGCCGCCGATCGCGGCGAGCACGAGCAGCCAGGGGAGCAGCAGGATCACGGGGTTCTCGGTGCCGGCGACGATGTTGAAGTTGATGATCGCCAGCAACGCAATCGAGATCAGACCGAGGAAGCCCAATCCGGGAGCGATGAGGGTGCTCCACAGACGTGGGTCGCGTTGGCGGCGGAACCACACCACGATCGAGAGGGCGGCGAGGGTCTGCAGCACGATCACCGACAGCGTTCCGATGCCGAGCATGGCGGGCACGACGATGAGGATCGGGTCGAGCTGGGCGAGGGCGAAGCAGCCCCCGACGATCGCGGCGAAACCGGCCTGGACGAGACCGGCCAGCTGCGGCGCCCCGTTCGCACGGGTGCGAGAGAGGGCGTGCGGCAGCACGCGCGCGCGGCCCAGTGAGTACAGATAGCGGGTTGCGGAGTTGTGGAAGGCGAGCATGGCGGCGAACAGGCTCACCAGCAGCAGGACCTCGGCCACGATCGTCATCGGCTCGCCGAGGTATTGCGCGATCAGGGAGAACAGCAGGTCGCCCGCCTCGAGGTGGTCGAGTGAGGCCTGCTGGGCGTTCGCCACCCCCGCCGCGCTGACGACGGCCCAGGTGGAGACGCCGAGGATCATGGCGATCGCGATGATCGCGGTGTAGGTGGCACGCGGGACGGTCTTCAGCGGGTTCTTCGCCTCCTCGCTGAACAGCGCCGTCGCCTCGAAGCCGAGGTATCCGGTCGCCGCCAGCAGCAGACCGATCGGCAGCGAGCCGGAGAAAACGGCCGTGGGACTGAACGCCGAGACGTCGAATCCGGTCTGCACGAGCACCGAGACGTCGAAGATGACGAGGATGAGGGTCTCCAGCACGAGCGAGACGCCCAGCACTTTCGAGCTGAAGTCGACGCCCGTGCGGGCCATCCAGAAGCAGACGGCGATCGACAGCAGACCCCACAGGTACCAGTGCATGTCGAAGCCGGTGAGCTCGGCGATGATGATCTGCATGAAGAAGCCGCTCGTGCCGATCGTGCCGACGACGAAGAGGTTGTAGCCGATCGTGGCGATCAGTCCCGCGATGAGCCCGCCGGTGCGCCCGAGGCCTTTCACGACGAAGGCGTAGAAGCCTCCCGCGCTGGCGAGTTGCTTCGACATCTGCGCGTAGCCGACGGCGAACAGCAGCAGGATGATCGCGACGATGAAGAAGGATGCCGGGGCGCCGCCGCCGTTGCCGAACGCGATGACGAGCGAGGCCACGACGACGATGCCGGTGAGCGGGGCGACCGCGGCGAGGACGAGGAAGACGATGGCGGCGACACCGAGGGTGTTGGGACGGAGTCCTGACTGCGGCTGCTCTGACACGAGGGTGCTCCTTCTGCCGACGCAGGGTCGGCCCAGTTCGGGTGCTGACTGCGATTGTGCGTCGGGTCAACTCTGCTCGCGTTGACGCCCCGTGCACAAGCATGTTGCCGCAGCGCAGGGAAGACGAGGAGCCGGGGGAGCGCGATGGAAGATAGAACAATGGACCTGGGCATCGCGGGGCGCGCGGCGCTGGTGACCGGTGCCGCGGGCGGCATCGGGACGGCCGTGGCCGAGATCTTGGCCGCCGAGGGCGTGCGGCTTGCGCTCGTCGACCGGGACGCCCCGGAGAGCCTTGCCGCACGACTGCGCGCGGACGGCGCGGATGCCCTCGCCCTTGCCGCCGATGCCGCGGACGAGGCGGCCGTGACGGCGGCCGTGGCAGAGGCCACCGCCCGCTACGGCGGACTGGACATCGTGGTCGGCTGCGCCGGGGTCTCCGGCCCGGTCGGCACGGACCTGGTCGACACCGCCCTCGCGCAGTGGGAGCACGTCTTCGCGGTGAACGTGACGGGATCCTTCCTCTTGCTGCGGCACACCCTCCCGCTGCTGGAACGTGCAGCCGGCTGCGCCGTGTTCGTCGCGAGCGACTCGGCGATCGTGGCGGCTCCCGGCATGGCGGCCTACTGCGCCTCGAAGGCGGCCCTGGTGCACCTGGTGCGTGCGGCGTCGGTCGAGCATCCGCTCGTCCGGATCAACGCGGTCTGCCCGTCGATCGTCGACACTCCGATGAGCCGCGGCGACCTCGGGATCGACGGCGTCGACGGGTTCGCCGACGCGGCCTACCCGGTGCAGTCCGCGGCGGAGGTGGCCGCGGAGATCGCCTTCCTCGTCTCGCCGCGCGCGCGGGCCGTGAACGCGGCAGCACTCGTGAGCGACTTCGGCTATTCGGCTCGGTCGAACTTCCCCGCGTAGAGCCTTCGGAAAGGAAAACAGTCATGGCATTCACCGGCAGCAGCGTCGAGGGCAGCGTCGTCGTGGTCACGGGAGGCGGCACCGGCATCGGGGCGGCGATCGCCGAGCGATTCGCCGGCGAGGGGGCGCACGTCGTGGTCGTCGGGCGTCGTCTTGGCCCGCTGGAGGAGGTCGCCCGGTCGGTCGGCGCGGTGCCGATGGTGGCGGATGCGGCCGATGCCGAGGGATGCCGCGAGGTCGTGCGCGCCACGCTCGAGCGCTACGGACGCATCGATGTGCTGGTCAACAACGCCGGTGGGCACGGGTTCTCGACCGTCGGGGACACGGACGACGCGAGCTGGCAGGCATCCCTGCGCGCCAACCTCACGACGGCGTTCACGATGTCGCGCGAAGCGCTGCCGGCACTCATCCACTCTCGCGGCACGATCGTGGTGATCTCGTCCCTGTCGGGCCTTTTCGCGGGCCCCTCGGTGGCCGGCTACACGGTGGGAAAGCACGCCCTGATCGGGCTCGCCCGCTCGCTCGCGCGCGACTACGGGAAGCTCGGCGTGCGGGTCAACGCGGTGTGCCCGGGATGGGTGCAGACCCCGATGGCCGACGCCGAGATGGACGAGTTCGCCGCGCACGCCGGGCTCGATGACCGCGCCACCGCGTACGCCACGGTCACCGCCGACGTGCCGCTGCGCCGGCCCGCTGCGCCGAGCGAGATCGCCTCGGTCGTGCGGTTTCTCGGCTCGGGGGAGTCGTCCTACATCACCGGCGCGATGCTCGTCGTCGACGGTGGCTCGCACATCGTCGACCTGCCGACCATCGCGTTCGACCACGCCGGCATGTAGTCCCCGTCATCGAGCCGCCAGACCAGGTGCGAGCCGCCAGGTTTCGGGGCACATCGCCTGGCGGCTCGCACCGAAGCTGGCGGTTCGGCGAAGAGCGAGGGGGCGGTCAGGCTGCGTGGCGGTAGGCGTTGGGGGAGACCCCGAACGCCGACTTGAACGTGCGGCTGAAGTGCGCCGCGTCGGTGAACCCCCAGTGCGCGCCGATCGTCGCCACCGACCGATCGGCGAGCATGGGCTCGAGCAGGTCGCGTCGGCACCGTTCCAGCCGCCGACCGCGCACGACGGCCGAGACCGTCGTGCCCGACTCGTGGAACAGCGAGTGCAGATGGCGCACCGAGATGAAGTGCGCCGCGGCGATGGCGCCCGGTGACAGGTCGGCGGTGTCGAGGTGGTCGTCGATATAGGCGTGGATGCGATGCAGCAGAGCCCGGCGCGGGTCGGCCGGCGCAGAGTCGAGGTCGAGCTCGTGCAGGAGCGTGGTCATGACGAGATCGACGGCGCTGTGCGCGAGCCGCATCCCGGTCGTACCGGCGAGCTCGTCCATGCGCGCGCCGAGCCGCGCGAGGAACGGCGACACGACGGCACCCACTCCGCTGTCCGCGGCCAGTCTGGTCGCCGTGACCTGCTGGATCACCTCGGGCGCCAGCGACACGGCCCCGTGCGAGAACATGAGCACGAGCGTACGGAAGTCGCGGTCGAAGCTGAGCGTGTAGGGGCGGCTGGTGTCGTAGATCGCGAAGTCGCCCTCGCGCAGCACCGCCTCGCGACCGTCCTGGATGAGCAGACCCGTGCCCGAGAGCATCAGGCCCACCTTGTATGCGCCGCGCGGCGCTCGCGCGATGAGCTCGGGCGTGCGCTCGACCGAATGGGCGGTCGCGCCCACCTCCGTGAGATGGATGCCGTCGGCCTGCGCGCCGCGGATCACTCCGCGCAAAGACGGTCGGTCGGTGTCGATGCGCAGCGGCACGAATGACTCGTTCACCGCGGTGCGGAACTGATCGATGTGGTCGACGCGCAGGGCGCTGACCGGGGATGTTGCGTTGTTCGTCGACATGGGAAGCCTCGCCTCGTCGCGGATGGTGCCGTCGCGGTAACTGGCATCATCCTTTTTATCGGACGAGCGTAGGGCCAAGATTTCTCGATTGTTACTGTGCTGTGACAATCGGCAGGATCGTCACTTCACCTGAGCATGGCCATGGTGGTGTCGAGCATGGCCTCCATGCGCTCCTGATCGGCCGTGTCGGGCAACAACACTCCGGTCGCCTGCAAGCCGGTCAGAAGCGCAAGCAGCGCATCGCCGGCCGCACGAGCATCGAGGTCTGCGCGTACCTCGTCGGCGGCTTTGGCCTGATCGAGGAGTTTGGCGAACTCCGCCCGCCACTGGTCCATCATCGAGCGGAACAGACTCGCCATGTGCTCGTCGGTGGCTGCGTGCTCGAGGAACGGGATGACAATGCGTGCCTCGAGGAGGCGTTCTTCGTCCACGGGGAGTGTCTGCTGCAAGAACTCTCGCAGCGCCGCCACACCGCGCGCCCCGGCGCGGTCGACGGCTGTCCGATATCGGCTGTCGGTGGCGTCGACCACGTGCTGGAACGCGGCGGTGAGGATCGCCCGCTTGTTCGGGAAGTAATGGGAGACAGTACCGTTGGCGAGCCCCAGTTCACGCGCCAATTCGCGCATCGTGGTCGCCTCGATCCCACGTTCGGCGATGATTCGCCAGGTTGCCCTGACGATTTCAGCGCGGCGCTCTGAGTGGTCGACGAGTCGCGGCATGGCGGTTCCTCCTTGTCGTTCGGCGGACTGCGGGCGCCTGTCATCGTATCGACCGCGCCGCTTTGCGTGGCGGCTGGATCTCCTGCCGCTGTGCGCGTGCTGACGACGCGTCCAGACGAGGTACGCAGCCCGGCATCGTGCACCCGGGTCATCATCGCGCCAGTGGCTTTGCTCGCCTGCGCTTGCGCTTTGACCCGGAGCGCGGGAACACGTGGAACCGCTTGGAGGGCGCGGAAGCGAGATTGTTCAATGGCTGCACGGCCCGCCGTCGCGCGGTGCCGCCAGACCGTTCGCAACCGTCGAGACGATTCTCGGTCCGTGCATCACATCATCCAACGGAGAGGCTCCACCATGAAATCCACGTCAAACCTGCGGCGACAGATCCGCCGTGGCATCGCTCTCACCGGCGCCGGGCTCGTGGTCGCCTCGATGCTGGGCGGCTGCAGCGAGACCGCATCCGATTCCGCCACGGACGCGGCTACGGGCGATGTCGACAGCGCACTGTACGAGATGCTGCCCCAATCGGTGAAGGACGCGGGGAAGGTCGTCATCGCGTCCGATGCCTCGTTCGGCCCCCCGTGGGTCTTTCACCCCGAGGAGACTCCCGAAGAGTGGGCCGGCATCGATGTCGACATGGCGAACCACCTCTTCGAGGAGGTGTTCGGCATCGAGGTCGAATACATGGAAATGCCGTTCGACGGCATCATCCCGGCGTTGAAGGCCGGCAAGTTCGATGTCGTCGTCAACGGCATGACCGCCAGCGCCGAACGGCAGGAGCAGATCGATCAGGTGTACGTCATCAACTCGAACACCGCCATCGTGGTGGCCGAGGGCAACCCGAAGGGCGTGACCGAGTTCGAGGATCTGTGTGGCCTCGTCGCGGCGACGATCTCCGGCACCAACGAGTTGGGCCTGCTCGAAGACCTGGCGGCGGAGTGCCCCGCCGATGAGCCGCTGGAGATTCTGACGTTCCCGACCGCGACCGCACAGACGTTGGCCATCACGTCGGGCCGGGCGGATGCGACGCTCGGTGGCTATGCCACATTCAAGTACCTCGCCGACAACGACCTCCCCTCCTTCGACGGTCTTGAACTGCTCGACGTCATCGTCCAGTCGAACCCGCTCGGTTACGGTTCATCGAAGTCTGCGCCCGAAATGGGCGAGGCGATCGAAGCGGGCATGAATGTGATGATCGAGGACGGCAGCTATCAGGAAATCCTCGACAAGTGGGGCGTGGGCGATGCCGCGGTCGATCAGGCCGTGTTGAACGCTCAGCTGAACGCCGAGTGAGAGCTGCTGTCGAGAGAATCGGAAGCGCGCAATGATTGATCCCGAAGACGTCGTCGTGGTGCCGCAGCGGCACTGGGGACGCAAGTTCGTGGGCGTGCTCGTCGCCGCGGCGGCTCTTTGGGTCGTCTCCCTGTTCGTGTTCACTCCGAACATCAACTGGGAGACGGTCAAGCAATACCTCATGTTCCGCACCATCATCGCGGGAATCGGCGTCACGATCGTGCTGACGATCGTCGCGATGGTCGGCGGGACGATCGTCGGCGTCATCACGGCGCTGATGCGACTCTCGCCGAGTCCGGTGATGCGCACCGTCAGTTGGTGCTACCTGTGGATCTTTCGAGGGGTTCCCTCTCTCGTGCAGATCATCTTCTGGTACAACCTGGCGCTATTCCTCCCTCGCATCGGGTGGGGCTCGTTCAGCATCTCGACCAACATCGTGATGACGAGCTTCGTCGCCGCTTCGGTCTCATTGACGTTGAGCTCGGGCGCGGTCATGGCGGAGATCATCCGCGGCGGAATTCTCTCCGTGGATCGGGGACAGTCCGAGGCGGCGACGGCGATCGGCATGTCTCGTTTGAACACCATGTTCAGGGTGATCCTGCCGCAGGCCTTCAGGGTCATCGTTCCCGCATCAGGCAACCATCTGATCGCGTCTTTGAAGGAGACGTCTCTCGTGTCGATCATTGCGGCGCAGGAACTGCTCACACAGACGCAGATCATCTACGGGCGCAACTACGAGGTCATCGAACTGCTCATCGTCGCGAGCTTCTGGTACTTGGTGATGACATCGATCTGCACGATCCTGCAACAGCGACTCGAGGTCCGCCTCGCCCGCAGCGTGAGTGGTGACAGCGGGGTCGGCCGCGGCAGGAAGCGCACGTCGGCCGCGAATCTCGAACCATCGTCCTGACCGCGACTCGGGCCCCGTCGCGGCTCGACGATCACACACTACCCAGAGAACAGGAATCCACACGATGACGTACCATCAGGTCTTCTCCGAGGACTCAGCCGACTATCACGAGCACCTGCCCGGCATCTGGGTCGCCAAGGAATATACCGACGGCGCCTTGACGCGCCTGGGCGGCGGCTTCGTGAAGTGGACCCAGGAACAGACGATGCATTCCCCGCATCGCCACGACGAGGTCATCGTCGTGTTGGAGGGGGCGCACCACACGGAGACTCAGGACGGTGACTTCACAGCGCTGCCCGGCGACGTGATCGTCGTGCGAGGTGGTACCAACGCTGTCCATTCTTCGGCCCCCGGCACCAAGACGAGCTACGTGCTCGCGCTTGATTCCGAGATCTGAGCCCCCTGTTCCCGAGCACGATCAAGAAAGCGACCACGACGATGACCAAACCCTTCCACCAGCTCTTCCGCGAGTCGGAGGCCGAGTACCGACCCACCGAATTCCCGGGCATCGTCTCGACGACGTCGGTCACTGACGGAGGGATGACGTCGCTCGGCGGCGGCTTCGTGAAGTGGATCGAGGACGGCGCAGAGATCAGCGAGGTGCACCAGCACGATGAGGTCATCATCGTGCTGGAAGGGGAGACGAAGATCTCCACGCCCGACGGGCAGGTCACGATCGGGAAGGGCGGGTCGATCATCGTTCGCAACGGCACCCCCGCCGTGCACACGGCCACCGCGGGCACGACGACGTTCTATGTGATCCTGCTGCGCGCAGACGAGCGCGCGTAGGTCCTTTCCCGTCGGTCCGCACCGGAATCACGCTCCCTCCTTGTGCGGGGACGGTTCCGGACAGGGTCAGATGACCCGAGAGAGGAACGATCTCGTCCGCTGGTGCTGAGGGTTGGCGATGACGTCGCGAGGTCTTCCTTCCTCGACCACGGTTCCGCGATCCATGAAGACCAGGTGATCGGCGACCTCTCGGGCGAAGCCGATCTCGTGCGTGACGACCACCATCGTCATCCCGGAGTCGGCGAGGTCCTTCATCACCGTGAGGACATCGCCGACGAGTTCGGGGTCGAGAGCCGACGTCGGCTCATCGAACAGCATGAGCTCGGGATCCATCGCGAGCGCCCGGGCGATGGCCACCCGCTGCTGCTGCCCGCCTGACAGCTGCGAGGGGAAGTGCTCGGCACGATCGGCGAGCCCGACCTGGCTGAGCAACTGGTCGGCGCGCTGGCGTGCGACAGCCTTGGGGAGCTTCTTGACCTGGGTCTGTCCGAGCGAGATGTTCTCGGCGGCGGTGAGATGGTTGAAAAGGTTGAAGCGCTGGAAGACCATGCCGATATGTGAGCGTTGTGTCCGCAGTTCGCGATCGGAGAGCTCGTGGAGCTTCCGCTTCCCATTGGACATGCTTTCGCGGTACCCGATGAGTTCGCCGTTGACGTACAGGTCTCCCCCGCTGATCGTCTCGAGATGATTGATGCAGCGCAGGAAGGTGGTCTTTCCCGAACCAGACGGGCCGATGATGCAGGTAACCGACCCCTTCGCGACCTCAAGATCGATTCCGTCGAGCACGGTCGTGTCGCCGAACTTCTTGCGGACTCCGACGGCTCGGACCATCGGCGCTGACGGCGCCTGGGGGGCAGTGGCGGGACGAGGCGATTGTTGGTCCATCATCTCTGATTCATCTCCCTCTCCCGGAGAACGATCACGGTCATGCGTTTCGGCGGTCTAGCCACCATTGTTTCCCGAGTCCACGCCATGACGCTTGTCTCAGCCTGCACGGTTCATGCGTCAGCGGGCGCGCCGCTCTCCGGCTCACGCGGCAGGTGCTCGAGTGCTGCGGATGCACAGCCGAGCATCCGCGGAATCGACGGCATTCCCACGCGCGACGATGTCCGCGCCCGCAGGCGCAGCCCGCTCCTCAGTGGCAGGAGTCGCCACCGCAGCAGGCGGCATCCCCGGATGCGAGCTGGTGCGCCTGGCTCGATTCGGGAACGTCCATCGCCGGGTTGACGTCGAGGAAGCCATAGGGCTTGAACCAGAACCCGGCGTAGTCCACCGGCATGATGGGCCAGTCCTCGGGGCGCGGGATGTGTGTCAGGCCGAAGGTGTGCCACAGCACGAAGTCCTCGCCGTCGATCGATCGGTCGCCCGCCGTGTAGGCCGGCAGCCCGGCGCCGCCGGAGTGGGCGTTCGGATAGCGGCCGGCCGGCCAGCGGGCATCCTTGTCGTACGCGGTCGCCCACAGGTGCTTGGTCGCGAAGGTCGCACGATCGGCGACCGATGACGCGGGGTCGGCCATCAGCAGCGCCGTCGGTGAGGGGATCAGATGGTACGCCGTCGGCTTGCCGATGTAGTTGGTCTTCGACGTCGACTGCACCTCCCACACCCGGGCGACGGAGGTGTCGGCCTCGCGTTGCGCCTCGCTCTCGGTGCGCAGCGGCGTCGCGGACCAGGTGAACGCGTTGCCGAAGGGGTTGCGCTCGCCCATCGGGATGCGGACCGCGTCGACCTCGAACAGGCGGTTCTCGTCGCCGTCGATCGCGACGTCCAGGCGCGCCGAGAACAGGTGCTGGTGCACGGGGGCGAAGATCCCCGGCGCGATCTCGGCCGCGTGCGGGTTGTCCGATCCCGGGATGCCGGCACCGACGAAGACGATGCCGGTCGCCTTCGCCTCCACCTGGATCGAGCCGTCGAGATACAGATACCAGTAGAACCCGTAGTCGTAGTTGCCGATCGTGGAGAAGTACGAGATCACGAGGCGTCGCGAGCGGCGTACGTGCGAGCCGATGACGCTCGGCTCGGTGTGCTTCCAGAGGATGCCGTAGTCCTCCTCGTGCATGCACACGACGTTCGGGATCTTCACGGCATGACCGTGATCGTCGGCGAGATAGCCGTCGAAGTAGCGGATGACGCCGAGGCAGTCGCAGCCGAGCTCGAGGTGGTTGGCGTTCTTGCCGAGCAGGTACTCGCCGGCGTCGAAGTAGCTGATCCAGAACCGGGTGTTGCTCGTGTCGCCGTACGGAACCACCATCTCGGGCACGCTCGCGCGCGACAGCACGGGGCGGTCGTCGAAGCGCACGTCGTGCAGCACGAGCCCTTCGCGCGCGTTGAAGTCCACCCGCAGCGACCAGTTCTCCCACTGCACGTGGTGGCCGTCGACGTGGAAGCTCGGACCCTCCGGCTGGGTGATCTCGATCGGCTTCAGCGTCTCGCGCGCAGGGCCCACGGCATCCGGAGTGTAATTGCCCCCGGCGGCCGGCACGGGGATGTCGCCCTCGTCCTCGATGCCGATCACCTCGTTCGTGATGATGTCGATGTGCACGATGAGGCCTTCGACCGGGTGCGCCCAGGGGAGGTCCTCCTCGCTGTCGCGCAGGAACGTCAGCGAGCGGATGACGCGCCTGCCGACCTCGTTCGCCCGGCCCACGAAACCGGGGGCGAGCGGGCCGCAGAAGGCGAGCTCCATGCGGTCGGCCAAGCCCCGGCGGGTCATGGCCGCCTGCCACTCGGGCGAAGCCTTGACGATCTCGGCGGCGCGCTCGTACTCCTCGAAGAGATACTGCGGCTGGCCGTACGGCGCGGTGGCCGGGTCGTGCGCGCGCTGGGCGACGACCTCGCCGCGGGTGATCGAGACGATCGCCTCGGTCACCGCACCGGTCGTCGTCTCCAGCAGCGTCACGTCGACCCGCCGGTCGATCTCGTCGCCGGGCTGCCACGCGGCCAGCTCCGCCTTGTCGTACTCGTCGGGCAGCAGCATCGGCACGCGCACGGTCTCGCCGAGCAAGCCCGCGGCGACGAGAATCTCTCTCGCGCGCTCGATCTCGGCCGCCGTCAGCGGATCGCGCGGGTGCGGCGCTGCGCTCACATCGGTGACAGGCAGCAGGTCCGGGGTCGCGTCGTGGTCGTGGTCGGTCATCGCAGTCTCCTCCAGGCTCAGTGTCTAGTCTGGCCTGTTCTGCCCCCGCGCGCTTGACGAGGGGTGCCGGATTCATGTCGGTGGATGAGCGGAGCACAGGTGGAATGCGCAGCCAGCGATGTGTCAGTAGCCCTTCGCGCGGATGAACGGGATCGCGAGAGCGTTCCTGAACACTCTGCCGTGCGCCGCGATAACCGTCCCCATGATCGTCACCACCAGGTGCACGACCCAGAACACCATGTAAGCGATGACTCCCCATCCGATCGGGAGGAAGCCTGCCCCTGCCCTCACTGATTGCGGTGCAATCACCCCCGTCGCAACCATATAGACGATGCACAGCACCATGCCCAGGATGTAGGTAAGGCCCCAGTTCGCCGCAATCCGCGCGTTCTCAGTCGCGACAGGGACGCCCTTTCTCCTGGTAGACGGATAGACGGCCGCCATCACGATCCCGGCTACCAAAGTGTTCAGCCACGGGATCGGAATGCACGCGAGAAACCCCAGCGCCCACGACTTGCACCCGGTGGGAGGCGGTGCATACGCCGGGACGCTCGGCGCCGTAGGCGGTGGGAAAGGAGGCGTCGGCTGTACAGCAGGATCAGGCAACGGTGGCATCGGAGTCATCGCATTCCCTTCCGGGCGTGAACAAGAGCTACGTCCGAACCTTCATTCGGCCAGTCGCGCCTGATTCTTGGGCCACTGAGGGTGTGTCAACCAGGCGATTACCGGCGCTACTGTCAGCGTACCCAAAACGCGACGGCTTCGATCGGTGCGCGTACGCGGAGATCTGCACAAAAGCGGACGGATGCGACGGTGAGCATCCGCTTGTCTGCCGATCTCCGCTTCTGTGAACGGCGGTGGAGCAACGCACCGTCAGGCGAACAGCTCCGCGCCGACATATGAGCCGGGCTGGGCGCCGGGGGGCACGGCCCAGACGCCCGAGCCGATGTGGGTGATGTACTCGCGCATGAGGTCCGTCGACAGGGCGCGCTGCAGCGAGATGAACTGCTCGGGCGAGCGCTGATACGACAGGAAGAACAGTCCGGCATCCAGGCGCCCCAGCTCGGTGTTGCCGTCGACGTAGTTGTACCCGCGGCGCAGGATCCGGATGCCGTCGTTGAGATCCGGATGCGCGAGCCGCACGTGGCTGTTCGCGTCGATCGCCGGGGAGCCGGCGGCATCCGTCGCGGCGAAGTCGGGGTCCGTCTCCTCTGTGCCGCCCGACAGGGGAGCCCCTTCGCTCTTGTCGCGGCCGACGATGCGCTCCTGCTCGCTCAGGCGCACCCGATCCCACGTCTCGACGAGCATCGCGATCTTGCGCGCGACCAGGTACGAGCCGCCGGCCAGCCACGCCGGCTCGTCCTCGGGTGCGACCCACACGTGCTCTTCGAGGGCCGCGGCATCGTCGGCGAGGATGTTCGCGGTCCCGTCCTTGAAGCCGAACAGGTTGCGCGGTGTGGACTGGTCGGCCGTCGTCTTCGACGTCTTGCCGAACCCCAGCTGAGACCAGCGCAGCCGCGCTCGCCCGAAGGCGATGCGGCTGAGGTTGCGCACGGCGTGGACGGCCACCTGCGGGTCGTCGGCACACGCTTGGATGCACAGGTCTCCGCCGGTGAAGCTCGGCGCGAGATCGTCGCCGAGGAAGGCCGGCAGCTCTGCCAGCCCAGACGGGCGCAGCGCCGCCAGGCCGTAGCGGTCTTCGCCGTCGGCGGTCTGGAACAGCGTGGGGCCGAACCCGAAGGTGATCGTCAGACCGTTCGCGGTCAGCCCCAGCGCTTCGCCGGTGTCGTCCGGGGGTGCTTCAGGGTCGCCGCCGACGGCCCCGGTCGCCGAGACGTCGAGCCCTTGGGTGATGCGCGATGCGGCGTACGACCAGTCCTGCAACAGCTCGACGAGGTCGTCGCGCGTGGTGCGGGCCATCATGTCGAACGACGCGAAGTGCAGATGGTCCTGCACGGGCGTCGTGATGCCGGCCTGGTGGTCGCCGAAGAAGTCGTAGCCGGATGCCGCCCCGGCAGCGCGCGCCCGCCCGACCGCGACGCCCGCGACAG
>JASGEE010000058.1:0-23812 GCA_047606715.1 Microbacterium sp. | reverse complement strand
GGCGCTGGCGCACGCGCACCTGCTCGTCGCGCGGCCCCGGGAGGCGTCGCCGGCCGCCCTGGACGCCCTGCGCGTGGCGGGCTGGAGCGTCGACGACATCGTGACGCTGTCGCAGCTGGTCGCCTTCCTCACCTACCAGGTGCGGGTGATCCACGCGCTGCGCGTGCTCGGCGGCACGGCCCCGGTCGAGACCGACGGTTTCGCGCCCGTCACCGCGGCGCCCGGCGCGGCCGCGCGCGAGACGGCGGCGGAGCACGTGCCGCCCGCGTTCACCCAGGAGCAGTTGTGGTGGGAGCCGTGGCTGCCGCCCGTTGAGCAGGACGCCCTCACGCCCGCGCAGTACGAGGGCCTCGTGGAGCGCCCGCGCGCCGCACTGCCGTACTTCCGGCTGCTCGCGCGCGACCCCGGCATCCTGCGCGCCCGCACCCTCGCCGACCTCGACATCTTCACCAACGCCGACGGCGGCCTCGATCGCGCCGAACGCGAACTGGCCGCCGCGGCGACCTCGCGCCTCAACGGCTGCGTGTTCTGCGCGTCGGTGCACGCCCGCACCGCGGCGCGCCTGTCGAAGCGGCGTGCGGACGTGCAACGCCTGCTCGACGACGGCGCCTCCGCGGCGATCGACGACCGCTGGGACGCCATCATCGCCGCCGCCGCGGCGCTCACGCGCACGCCGGTCGCGTTCGGGCCGGCGGAGGTCGCGGCGCTGCGCGCTCAGGGGCTGTCGGACCAGGCCCTCGTCGATCTCACCTCGGCGGCGGCGTTCTTCAACTGGGCGAACCGCCTGATGCTGTCGATCGGCGAGCCGCGCGTGAGCCCCGAGAAGCTGAGCGTCATTCGCGCCTACGAGGCGACGAAGACCGCCTGACGAGTCGCCGGCGGGTCATAACTCAGGCAGATCGGCGGCGGCGCCGACGCCGACCCGCGTATTTCCGCGGGTCGACCCCGGCCCGGTGCCCGAGGAGCCTGAGTTATGCGCCGTCCCGCCGCACGACCTCGCGCTCGCCGGCGCGGACGGGGATCTCCCACCGATTGCCGGGCAGGGGCGTGGGGCACACATACTCCGCAGAGAACGCGCACGGCGGCAGGTGCAGACGGTTGAAATCGACCGTGAATGCGTCGCCGTCGGGACCTGAGCCGAGGTCGACGAAGCGGAACCGGTAGGTCTCAACGCCGTTGGTCGCATCCCCGAGCACCGCCGAGTGGCCGCCGCCGGCGGTCGCGGTGACCGTCAACGTCGCGGGCCCCTCGGGAGTGTCGAAGTCGATCTCCCCCGCCACCCGCGCCGTGGTGACCACGCCGTCGACGGCGACGACGTCGACCGTGCGGTCGCCCGCTGCGGGGCGGAACCGGCCGGTCAGCCGCCACGCGGCATCCTCGTCGTACGCGGCGATCCCCACGATGCTCGTGCGGTTCGCCGATGCCGGGTCGAACACCCGCAGCGCGTTGCCGCGGCGGTCGAAGCTGCGCACGCGCAGCTCGCCGACAAGGGCGTCCTCACCGGTCGCGAGACGGACGTCCGGCCCCTCCAGGCCCTCACCGAGCACGACGCCGTCGGTGACCCGCCACGTCCCGGGAAGCCCCGCGAGCGCGCGCGGGGTGTCGTCGAGCCACTCCGTGCGGTCGAGCGCCGCCGTGCCGTGCGGGGCGGTCGCCGCCGCGAGCCGGCCTCGCCGCCAGTCATCCCAGTCCACGCTCATGCGCGCACCCACTCCCGATCGATCTGCCACGCCTCGACCGTGTCGTCGAGAGCGGGGCGGGCTGCCGCCCACGCCGCCTGCAACAGGGGCACCGTCCCCTCGAACAGCACGCGCGCCCGCTCGGCGGTCTCGTCGATCGTCTGATGGGCGGGGTGGATGCCGAGCACGAGCTCGTCGGACAGCAGCACGGCGGGGTCGTCCAGCAGAGTCGCTGCGAGTTCTTCCGGATCGCCCCAGATGACGTTGTCGGAGAGCGCTTCGCCGGCCGCGTCGAGACCGACCGGCACGCGTCCGTACGCGCGGGCGGACTCGTTCCAGCGCTCCGTCGTGCGGGCGAGCTCGTCGAGCGTTCCCGGCCACGCGGTGCGCGAGAGCACGACGAACGGCGTGCGCTCCTGCCCCCATGCCGCGCGGAACGTGCGCCGGTACTCGACGATCGAGTCGGCCTGGCGTCGCAAGAACTCCGCGCGCCGATCGGGATGCCGCTCGGGTCCGTTGCCGAACCGCTCCAGGATGAACCCGTCGCCGTTGCGTGCGGTGCGCCGGATCGTGTCCCAGTTCGAGGTGCCGTGGTACAGGCGCCCGAGCAGGTCGTCGTTACGCGGCCAGATACGCGTGTGGGTGCCTTCCACTTCGGCGCCGCCGAGCGCCCATCGGAGGCGATCGGTCTTGTCGTCGTACTCGCTCTCGCGATCGCCGCCCCAGCGCGAGAACACGTGGTACGCGTCGGAGGGCACGCCCTTGCCGAGACCCAGCTGCAGCCGGCCGCCGCTGATCCAGTCCAGGGCCGACGCCTCTTCGGCATCCCGCACGGGGTCGTCGACGAGGAGCGGCAGCACGGCCGTGCCGAGGTGGATGCGGCTCGTCGCCGCGGCGGCGGCGCCGTAGAAGGCGAAGGGGCTCGGCAACGCAGCGAACCCGGAGTGGAAGTGCCGGGTCGCGATCCACGCGCTGTCGTAGCCGATGCGCTCGAGCTCCTGGATCAGCCGGATGTTGTCGGCGTAGATCGTGCGGGTGTCCTCGTGCTGGTCGAGGTGCGTGATGAATCCGACGCGCAGCCGCGCGCCGGCGCCGGAGGCGACCAACGGCTGGGTCGTGCGGGGGACCGGGGTGACGGACGCGGTGCTCATCGTGCGGCGAACTCCTTCACGTCGGCCTGCAGGGCGGGCAGCTCCGCGGCGAACAGCTCGATCGCGCGCAGCGCGACGTCGTGCGTGATGCCGGGGCCCTGGAACTGGATGGCGGTCTGCTCGGTGCCGCCGAACTGGTCGGTCCACGTGTGGATCTGGTCGGCGACCTCAGACGCCGTGCCGACCGCGAAGCTCAGCTGCTGGGCGATCTCGTCGAACTGCGCGCTGTCGGGCCCGCCGGTCCAGTCGAGCTTGAGGTAGACCTTCGCGTAGTCGCGGAGGAACTCGACGACATCGCGCCGCGCCTGCTCGCGCGTCGGGGCGACCAGTCCGCTGCGCAGGTGAATGACCTCGCCGGCATCGCCCGTGACCTCGCGGTACTCGCGGTTGAAGCGCAACCGCTCGTCGAGCGGCAACGGACGCGGGATCATCAGCCGGTACCCGTGACGCTGCGCGAGCTCGGTGGAGTTGCGTCCGGCCGCGACCCAGATCAGGTCGGATGCCGGCCGGTCCGTCGTCGGCGAGAGCCGGACGTCCGAGTACCGGTAGTACTCGCCGGCGAAGTCGACGACGCCGTCGTCGAACGCCTGCCGCAGGATCTCGAAGATCTCCTTCGCGCGCGCCGACAGCGTCGAGACGTCGTCGACGCCCATGGCGTACGCCAGGTCGGCATCCCCGATTCCCGTCCCGACGCCGAGGTCGAGCCGTCCCCCCGAGACGGCGTCCAGCAGCAGGGCCGACTCGGCGAGCCGGATGGGGTTGTAGTACGGCGCGCACACGATCGAGGTGCCGAGGCGGATGCGCTCGGTGCGACCGCTGAGGCGCGCGAGGAACAGCAGCGGATCGGGCACCTCGCCGCGCCAGGTCAGGTGGTGCTCGGTGATCCAGACGCCGTTGTAGCCGAGGCGATCGCCCAGGACGACTTGCTCCTCGATGTCGCGGTACAGCTGCTGCGGCGACTGGCCCGGGGAGGTGTCACCGTAATAGAAGAGGTCGATACGGGGCATGCGGTTCCTTTCACAGGATTCCGGTCGGGGGCAGGGGAACTGCCGGTTGCGGGAGCGTGGGGACGGCGGCGAGCAGGGTGCGCGTGTAGTCGTGGGTCGGCGCCGCGAAGATCTCGCGCACGTCGCCGGATTCTACGACGCGGCCGTCCTTCATGACGAGCACGCGGTCGGCGATGTGGTGCACGACGCCGAGGTCATGCGAGATGAAGACGATCGCGACCCCCGTGCGGGCGCGCAGCGACTCGAGGAGGTCGAGCACTTGCGCCTGCACCGTCACGTCGAGCGCCGAGACGGCCTCGTCGCACACGAGCACGTCGGGGTCGGTGCCCAGCGCCCGCGCGATCGCGACGCGCTGGCGCTGTCCGCCGGAGAGAGTCGCGGGCCGCCGATCGAGGTGGCGTTCATCGAGGCCGACGGCGCGCAGAAGCTCGAGGGCACGGGCGCGTCGCTGCGATGCCGTGCGGTGCGGCAGCGCTTCGCCGACGATCCGCGCGACGGTGTAACGCGGATCGAACGAGCCGAGCGGGTCCTGCGAGACGGTCTGGATGCGCCGGCGCAACGACCGCCGCTGGGTGCCGCGGACCTCGGACCAGCGGTGACCGTGGATGCGGACGGTGCCGGCATCCGGTGCCGCGTGCCCGAGGACGATGCGCCCCAGGGTCGACTTGCCCGAGCCGGACTCGCCCACGATGCCGAGCACTTCGCCGCGAGCCAGCTCGAACGAGACGTCGTCGACGGCGGTGATCTCACCCCGGGAACCCGCCCGGAAGCGCTTGGTCACCCCCGCGACCGCGACGACGGGCGCCGCATCGCCGTCGCGCGCGGGCGGGACGGGCAGCTCCGCACCCGTGACGAGCGAGCGCCCCTTGGACTGCGCACTGGGCACGGACCGGATGAGCGTGCGCGTGTATTCGGTCGTCGGGGCCGTCAGCACGTCGACGGTGGCGCCCTGCTCGACGACCTCCCCGCCGCGGAGCACGACGACCCGGTCGGCCAGCTGGGCGACGACGGCGAGGTCGTGCGAGATCAGCAGGAGCCCCGTGCCGCCCGCCTTCAGTTCCGCGAGCAGGTCGAGGATCCGTGCCTGCACGGTGACGTCGAGGGCGGTCGTGGGCTCGTCGGCGACGATGATCTCGGGGGATGCCGACAGCGCCGAGGCGATGAGGGCGCGCTGCCGGAGGCCCCCGGACAGCTCGTGCGGGTACTGCCGGGCGCGCAGCGCGGGCTCGGGCACTCCGACGTCGGCGAGGAGCCGTCGCGTCGCCTCGGCGCGCCCCCGCGGCGTGCCGATGCCGTGCACGTCGAGGGCTTCGCCGACTTCCGCCCCGACGCGCCGCAACGGGTCGAGGGAGCCGAGGGCATCCTGCAGCACGAGGCCGATGCCGGCCCCGCGCACGGCGCGCCAGCCCTTCTCGTCGAGAGCGCGCAGGTCCGTGTCGCGCCACTGCAGCCGCCCCGCGGTCACGGTCGAGTGCCGGCCGACGACGCCCAGCAGCGCTCGGGCGGTCACCGACTTGCCCGAGCCCGACTCCCCGACGAGGGCGACGCACTCCCCCGCGGCGATGTCGAAGTCGACGCCGCGCACGACGGTGGTCGCGCCACCGTCGAAGCCGACGGACAGATCGCGCACCGACAGGATCGCGCTCATCGCCCCGCTCCCGACACGAAGACGCGCTGCAGGCGTCGGCCGACGAGGTTGATCGCGACGACGGTGACGGCCAGGAACACTCCGGGCCACACCCCGAGCCACGGCGCGATGGCGAGGTAGTTGCGACTCTCGGCCAGCATCAGGCCCCATTCCGGTGTGGGGGGCTGCGCCCCGAGCCCGACGAAGCTGAGGGCCGACGCGGAGATGATCGCGGTGCCGACGCCGATCGTCGCGAGCACCAGCAGGGGGCCGATCGCGTTGGGGATGACGTGACGGATGGCCACCAGCACCGCGGGCACGCCGATGCCCCGGGCCGCCTCGACGTAACCGGCAGATCGCACCAGTTGCACTTGGGAGCGCAGGATGCGGGCGTAACCGGGGATGGCGCCGATGCCGATCGCGATCAGCAGCGTCGGCAGGCTGACGCCGAGGATCGCGACCAGCACGATCGCGATCAACAGGTCGGGGAAGGCGAACAGGATGTCCAGGCCCCGCGACAGCAGTCGGTCGACCGCGCCGCGCGACAGACCCGCCAGCACACCGATGACGATGCCGCCGACGAGGCTCACCACAACCGCTCCCACCCCGAGCAGCAGGCTCGCCTGGGCGCCGTGGACGACGCGAGCGAGCACGTCCCGGCCGAGCTGATCGGTGCCGAAGGGGTGCGCGGCGCTCGGGGCCTGAAGGGCCGCGGCGGGGTCGGCGGCGAGGGGGTCGGCGTGCACGAACAGACTCGGGAACAGCGCCAGGGCGACGACGGCGACGAGGACCGCGCCGGCGATGACGGCGACGACCGTCCCGCCCGGGAAGGGGCGGGAGCGTGCGACGCCCGCCTCGAGGGCGGCGCTGGAGACGACCACGTCAGTTCACCCCCGCCTCGAGGCGCAGCCGCGGGTCGACCGCGGCGGCGATGACGTCGACGATCGAGTTGACGAGGACGAACAGGACCGCGCCGAAGACGATCATCCCCATGATCAGGGGCATGTCTCCCGCGACGACCGCGTTCAGCAGCACGCGTCCGAGCCCCGGCCGCGCGAAGAGGGTCTCGATGACGGCCGTGCCGATCAGCAGCGACCCGAGCACGGCACCCGAGAAAGTGAGCGCGGGCAGCACGGCATGACGGAGCACGTGTCCCACCCGCACGCGGTACTCTCCGGCGCCACGCGTGCGCACGGTCGTCACGAACGGCTGGTCGAGGGCTTCGTCCATGCGCTCCCGGAGGATCTGCGAGAGCACTCCGGTGAGCGGGATGGCCAGAGTGATCGCCGGCAGCACGAGCGCCGCGATGCCGTCGGCACCCGACGACGGGAAGATCGGGATGATGAACGAGAACGCCGTCAGCAGCAGCAACCCGATCCAGAACGACGGGACCGAGATCGCGAACAGCTCGACGGTCTGGGTGAGTGCCGAGGCCAGCGCGCCCCGGCCGGCCGAGACGGTCGCGATGACGGTCGCGAGCACGATCGCCAGCCCCAGACCGGCCGCCGCGAGGGCCGCCGTGTTGCCGAGATCGGCCGCGATGATCTCGGTCACGGGTTTGCGGATCTGATAGCTCGTGCCCAGATCGCCGTGCAGGATGCCGAGGATGTACTGGACGTACTGCACGAGGATCGGACGGTCGAGACCGTAGTCGGCGATGACCTCGGCGCGCACGGCGTCGGTGATCTCGAAGATCCCGCGCAGCAGCACGTCCTCGGGCTTACCCGGCATGAGCTGCAGCATCGCGAAGACGAAGGTGGCCGAGACGAACAGCACGACGACGACGTCCACGAGCCGGCGCACGACCGTGCGGCCCACGGCGGCGAACCGCTGGCGCGCCGAGGCGGCGGAGCGGACCTCACGGTCCGCTCCGCCGTGCAGCGCCTCGACGGTCATCGGCGTTTCCGGGTCCTCAATCGGCGACTCGCTCGACGTCGGTGAACCAGGTCGGGTAGCCGACCGGGTCGAAGGCGATGCCGGTGATGTCGGAGCTGGAGGCGACGATGAAGTTCTGCACGCACAGCGGGAGCACGACGCGCTGCTCGTTCAGCCGCTGCTGGATGTTGCGGTACAGCTCGGCGCGGTGCTCGTCGTCGTCGAGTGTGGCCCACGCCTCGAACAGCCAGGAGTCGACCTCGTCGTCCTGATACTTGGGGTAGTTGATGATGGGGCCGGCCACCGTCAGGAGGATGTAGGCGTCGGACTGGCCCCACGACTCCGCCGCGATCTCGAACGACCCCTCGTCGATGCGGGCGAGGTAGGCCGCCGTGTCGAGCTTCTCGATCTGGATGTCGATGCCGACTTCGCGCACGTCGGCCTGGATCGCCTCGGCGAGCACGTCGCGCTGGTCGCGGATGTCGCCGCTGTCGAAGATCCAGCGCAGGACGAGCGACTCTCCGTCTTCGTTCACGAGGATGCCGTCGGCGTTCTTCTCGGTGTAGCCGGCCTCCGCCAGCAGGTCGGCCGCCGCCTCTTGATCGTAGGTCCAGCTTCCGGCGATCGAGTCGTCGTACGATCCGGTCGGCGGGGTGGTGGGGGCCAGGACCGTCCAGGCGCGGTCGTAGCGGCCCGCATAGATGCTGTCGATGATCCCGTCGAGATCGGCGGCGCGGAACAGGGCGTCGCGCACCGCGAGATCGGCGGTGGGCCCGCTGGCGGTGTTGAGAGCCGCCACGAACGGCACTCCGGTGGCGGGGGCGTCGACGAGCGAGAACCCGGCGGTCTCGAGCGCGTCCGCATTCAGCGGCGGCACGGCCGAGGCGGCGTCGGCCTGCCCCGACTGCAGGGCCCCGATGCGCGCCTGCGCTTCGGGCACGAAGCGGATCTCGACCTCTTCGAGTTTGGCGGTGCCCTCGCGCGCCCCGGTGTTGTACTCCTCGTTGCGGGTCAGGGTCAGCGACTCGCCCTTGACGTACTCGCTGGGAACGAACGGTCCCGCGCTGACGAGGGTGGTGGGATCGGCGCACCGGTCGCCGTCGCTGTACTCCTCGATCGACTCGCTGGAGAGCACGGGGAAATCGGGCGTCGACAACTGCTGCAGCACGTTGGCGCGGGGCTCTTCGAGCGTGAACTCCCACGTGAGGTCGTCGACGACGCGGTAGTTCCCCTCGGTGAGCCAGCTCGGGCTGGAGAGCGTGTTGCCCTCGACGAAGAAGCGGTCGGCGCTGGCCTGCACGTCGCTGGCGTCGAGCGTCGTGCCGTCGTGGAAGACGACGTCGTCCTGCAGCGTCAGGGTCCACACGAGCCCGTCGTCGGAGACCTCCCACGACTCGGCGAGCGCGGGCGAGAACTCGCCGTCCACCGACTGGCGCACGAGCGGCTCGAGGATCTGTCGGGCGACGTTGTAGTTCGCGAGGTTCTTGTACGCGCCGGTGTCGAAGCAGACCGGCTCGAGATCGCTCAGGAACACGAACGGCTCGGCATCGGACGTCGTGCCGGCGCAGGCGCTCAGCGCCAGGGCGGTCGCCGCGAGCGCGGCGGCCGCGATGCGGCGGGGGGTGCGTGCTGTCATGGGTGTCTCTCTCGGTGTCGGGTCGTGTGTGGTCTCAGGGGGTGACGGGGGAAGGCGCGAGGTCGGGAACGGGGCGGGCGGTGGCCGCGAACTCCTCGAGCGTCGCGATGGCTGCGGCATCCAGTTCGAGCTCGAGCGCGGCGAAGTTGGCGCGCAGCCGATCGGGATTGCCGGTGCCGGGGATCGCGACGAGATTGGGGGAGCGCTGCAGCAGCCACGCGATGAGCACCTGCGCCCCGGTGGCCGCGTGCCGTGCGGCGACCGCCTGCACGGCGGGCGACTCGATCAGTGCGGGGCCGTGACCGAGGCCCCAGAAGGCGACGAAAGGGATGCCGAGCTCAGCGGTTCTGGCCACCACGTCGTCGTGGGCACGACTGACCAGGTTGTAGTGGTTCTGCACGCATGCGATGGGCGCGATCCGCCGCGCCTCCTCCAGCTGCGCCAGCGTGACCCCGCTCAGTCCGATGTGGGCGATCGCCCCCTCGTCCTGCAGCTCCCGCAGCGCTCCGACCTGGTCGGCGAGCGGATAGGCGGGGTCGACGCGGTGCAGGGTGAACAGCCCGATCCGGTCGAGCCCCAGCCGGTGCAGGCTCGTGTAGGCCTGCTGCTTGAGGTAGTCGGGTCGCCCCAGCACGCCCCACGCGCGCTCGCCGCCGCGCGTCATACCGGCCTTCGTGGAGATCACGATGCCCGGCGCGTAAGGGTGGAGGGCTTCCCGGATGATCTGCTCCGAGACCCCCGGGCCCAGGGTGTCGGCCGTGTCGATGAGTCCGATGCCGAGCTCGACTGCCGTGCGCAGCAGACGGACGCTGGCCTCGCGGTCGTCGGGCTGGCCCCATCCGCCGGCGCCGGCGAGGTGCAGCCCGGCGAATCCGACGCGCGCGACGTCGACGCCGGCGATGCGGATCGCGGTGGACACGGCCATGATGAGACGCCCTCGTGAACTTGAGTCGATCTGAGCAATCGACCCAGGGAACGCTATGCGGTCGGACGCCACTGCGCACATCCGTCGGTAACGTGGCGACGCACGACGTCACGCAGACGGCGGTCCGAGCCCACTGTCTCGGCCCGATGACGGGTACCCTGGACCGGCGAGAACGAAACGAGAGGAGACGCACGTCGGTGCTCACCTCGATCCTCGGGTTCACCGCCATCGCTGCCGCCGTGGTCCTCATGCCCGGCGCCGACACCATCCTCGTCCTGCGGACGAGCCTGCGCTTCGGCGTCCGCACGGCGGTCGTCACCGCGGCCGGCGTCGTGTGCGGCCCGGTCATCTGGGGAGCGCTGGCCGGGCTGGGAGTGGCACTCGTCATCTCTCGATGGCCGGTCGTCTACTCCGCCGTCGCCGTTGCCGGAGCGCTGTACCTCATCTTTCTCGGCTGGGGATGCGTGCGCACCGCCGCCAGACTGTGGCGTCGAGCGTCCGACGCGGCGGAGGCGGCATCGGTCGCCGTGCCGACTCCGCGTTCGGCCCTCTTCACCGGGCTCCTGACGAACCTGCTCAACCCGAAGATCGGTGTCTTCTACCTCGCGGTCATGCCGGGGCTGTTCGCCCCCGCCGACGTCACGGTGTGGTTGGGCGCGTTGCTCGGGGCGATCCACGGCGCGATCGGCCTGCTGTACCTGTCGGCCGTCGCGGTCTTCGCCGCCACGGTGCGCCGCTTCCTCACGCGCCCCGCGGCGAACGCCGTCGTCGAGCTCGTCTGCGGGCTGTGCCTGGTCGCGTTCGCCGCGTTCGTCCTCATCGAGACGGTCGCATAGCCGTCACGCGCGCCCCTGCGATAGCCCCGCGGGCCCCGCCTCCATCCGTCGCATATCGCGGCCATGCACAGCGATACCCGTGATATGTGACGGATGAGCCATGACCCCGGCTGGTGCCAGCGCGAGTACCGTGGAGCGGTGAGACTCGTCATCGCCCGCTGCTCCGTCGACTACACCGGCCGGCTCACCGCGCACCTGCCGCTGGCGCCCCGGCTCCTCATCCACAAGGGCGACGGCTCACTGCTGGTCCACTCCGACGCGCTCAGCTACAAGCCCCTGAACTGGATGAGCCCGCCGTGCACCCTCACGGTCGAGACCCCCGACGAGGAGTCGGCCTCGGCCGGCGTGCAGGAGCACTGGCGCGTGACGCACGCGAAGACGGGGGATGCCCTGCTCGTGCGCATCTACGAGGTGCTGCACGATTCGTCGCACGAGCTCGGCGTCGATCCCGGCCTGCAGAAGGACGGCGTCGAGGCCGACCTGCAACGCCTGCTCGCCGAGCAGGTCGAGGTCATCGGCGACGGCCTCACGCTCGTCCGCCGCGAGTTCCCCACCGCGATCGGCCCGGTCGACCTCATGCTGCGCGACCCGGACGAGAAGACCGCCGAGGCGCACGTCGCGGTCGAGGTCAAGCGCAAGGCGGGCATCGACGCCGTCGAGCAGCTGACCCGCTACCTCGACCTGCTCAACCGCGACCCGCATCTGCGGCCCGTGCGCGGCGTCCTCGCGGCGCAGTCGTTCGCCCCGCAGGCCCGCACCCTCGCCGGCGACCGCGGTATCGCGTGCGTCGCGCTCGACTACGACGCCATGAAGGGCACCGCCAGCGGCGCCCCGACCCTGTTCTGACGGCGGGTTAAGCCACCGGCGGCGAGCGCAACCCCCTTGCGTCGCGGCAGAGCGCGGGTGCGCGTCGCGACGACCCGCAAGGTGCCGCGACCGAACCGGCCTCGCGGCGCGCATCGAGCCAGGGCTTGAAGACCGACACCCGGCGAGCCGGCGCCACCGGACCGCCGGGGGCACGACCAAGAGCTGATCGAGAGGGCCGTCCCGTCGCCCGCGGTGGTCATGTCGGCAGGTAGCGGGCGCGCAGCTCGGTCTTTCGCACTTTCCCCGACGCCGTCCGCGGCAACTCGTCCGCGACGAGCACCCGCCTGGGCAGCTTGTAGCGGGCGAGCCTTCCCTCCAGCGCGGCACGGATCGTCTCGGTGTCGAAGGCGGCGGGGTCGGCATCCGCCCGCAGGGTGAGCACCGCCCACGGCACTTCGCCCCAGTGCTCGTCCGGCACCCCGATGACGGCGCTCCCCGTCACGCCGTCGATGCTGGCGAGCTGGTCCTCGATCTCGGCGGGGTAGATGTTCTCGCCGCCGGAGATGATCATGTCCTTCAACCGGTCGGCGATGTAGAGATAGCCGTCGTCGTCGAGGTGGCCGAGATCGCCCGAGCGGAACCAGCCGCCGTCCACGAAGGCGGCTGCGGTCGCCTCGGGCAGCCCGTGATATCCCAGGAAGACGTTCGGACCGCGCACCTCGATCTCGCCGATCGTGCCGCGGGGGGCCGGGCCCAGGCGCCGCCCGTCGTCGTCGATCGCCGAGATGCGCACCTCGGTGAAGAAGTGCGGCAGACCGACGCTGCCCTGCTTCACCCGGGTCATCCGCGGCGAGAGGCATGTCGCGCCGGGCGCGGTCTCGGTCATGCCGTACCCCTGCGAGAACGAGAGCCCGCGTGCCTCGTAGGCGTCGAGGATGCGGGTGGGCACCGCCGAACCGCCGCAGCTCAGCTTCTTCACGCTCGACAGGTCGGTGGCCTGCCAGTCGGGGTGATCGGCGAGCAGCTGATAGGTCGTAGGCACTCCGCTGAGCTGTGTCACGGCGTAGCGCTGGATGAGCGCGAGCGCGCGGCCCGGCTCGAATCGCGGTTCCAGCACGAGGGTGCCGCCCTTGAGCAGAACCGGCAAGGCCCCCATGCCGAGGGCGGCGGAGTGGAACAGCGGCGAGATCATCAGCGCGACGTCGCTGGAGACGACGTCGTAGTCGATGACGACGTTGATGCACTGCCAGGTGAGGTTGGCGTGACTGAGCACGGCGCCCTTCGCCTTGCCGGTCGTGCCCGAGGTGTATTGGATCATCGCCGGGTCATCCGGGGCGGTGGGGGCATCGGTGTGTCCGGAGGCGTGACCGCGCTCCGCCCCGTCGAGCAGCGCGTCCAGGTGGGAGGCGGCATCGGGGGATGCGGCATCCGCCCCGCGCGGCCCGATGCGCAGCCGCTGCGGCGCGACGGCCGGGTCGACCGCAGCGAGGCGCTCGGTGAGCTCGGTGCCGTGGATCAGCAGCCGCGCCCCGCTGTCGCGCAGGATGTGCTCGATCTCGGGTGCCGCCAGGCGCGTGTTGATCGGCACGAACACGGCGCCCAGTTGGGCCGCCGCGAACAGCGTCATGAGGAACTCCGGACAGTTCTCGGCGAGAATCGCCACGCGATCACCGCGCCGGATGCCGGCCCGGCGCAGCAGGCCGGAGAGCCGGTCGGTGCGGTCGGCCAGCTCTCCGTAGCTCACGCGCTCGTCGTCGCCGTGGACCAGGGCGATCGCGTCGGGTGACTTTGCGCGCCTGATCGGCAGCCAGGCGCCCAATCCGTGATTCTGCATGTCGTCTCTCCATCGAGGCCGGGATGCTGAGAGGGTCCTCAGGCGTAGAAGCGGTACAGCCCGCGAGCGACGACGGCCGGCTTGGGCCCGCCCTCGATCTCGATCGTCTGGTCGACGGTGAACTGGTAGCCGCCGGCCACCTCGGCCACCTCGGCGATGACGGCATGCATGCGCACGCGCGAGCCGACGCGCACGGGCGAGACGAACCGCACGCGGTCGAGTCCGTAGTTGACCTTCGTGGTCACGCCCTCCAGGTCGAACAGCTCGCTCCACAGGGCGGTCGCGAGCGACAACGAGAGGAAGCCGTGCGCGATCGGGCCGCCGAAAGGGCTCTCGTTCTCGGCTCGCTCGGGGTCGACATGGATCCACTGGTGATCGTCCACGGCGTCGGCGAAGAGGTTCACGCGGTCCTGCGTCACCTCCAGCCACTCGCTGAATCCGAGATCGGTGCCGGCGAGGGTGAGGGCGTCGGCGTAGGCGGCGATGGTGGTCATGAGTGCTCCTTGTGGTGTCGCATGCGGAGGTGTGAGTGACGGTTCAGACGAAGGCGGACGAGCCGGTCAGGGCCCGCCCCACGATCAGGGCGGTGATCTCGTGCGTGCCTTCGTAGGAGTAGACGGCTTCGGCGTCGGCGAAGAACCGGGCGACGTCGTATTCGAGCAGCAGCCCGTTGCCGCCGGCGACCTCGCGCGCCAGAGCGACGCTCTCGCGGGCGCGCTGGGCCACCCACATCTTCGCGAGCGACGAGTTGGCGTCTTCGACGACACCACGATCCTGCAGCTCGGAGAGCTGGAGGACCATGCCGAGCGAGGCGGTGAGGTTTCCCGCCAGGCGGGCGAGCTTCTCCTGCACCAGCTGGAAACCGGCGATCGGGCGGCCGAACTGCTCTCGCTCGCGCACGTAGCGGATGGCCGCCTCCAGTGCCCCGGCCTGCAGGCCCGCGGCGATCCAGGCCACGTCGGCGCGCAGGGTCCCCATGATGCGCGAGACGTCGCGCCAGCCGTTGACCCGTTGCAGCCGGGCGCTGTCGGGCACCCGCACGTCGCGCAGGACGATCTCGGCGTTCTGCATCGGGCGCAGCGCGATCTTGCCGGCGATGGTCGAGATCTCCACGCCCTCCGCGGTGCGCGGCACGAGGAAGCACCCGATCTGCCCGGATGCGGCATCCCGCGCGAAGACAGCGAGCACATCGGCGCCGATGGCTCCGCCGATCCACCGCTTGGTGCCCTCCAGCACCCAGTCGCCGCCGTCGCGGACGGCGGCGGTGGCCAGGCCCCCGGCGATGTCGCTGCCGTGGTCGGGCTCGGTGAGGGCGAACACACCGGTCAGGCTGAAGTCGCGGATGCGCCCGTCGAGCGCGGCGACCTGCTCGGGCGAGCCGCCCAGCCGCACGACGGCGCGGAAGAGCCCGGCCTGCGCGTTGTAGAGCGTGGCGACCGAGACGTCGGTGCGCGCGAGCACGTACGTGCGCAGTCCGCGAAACAGCGAGCTGTCGGCCTCCGCGGCGCAGACGCCGGGAGGGCGCATGAGCCCGAGTGGGGCGAGCGCGGCGAGCACTTCGTCGGGCATCGTCGCCGTCTCCCACGCCTCGACCAGCAGGGGTTTCACCCGCGCGTCGAGCACGTCCTGCAGCGCGTTCAACGCGCTCAACGCGGCGTCGCTGAGGCGACCCTCGGTGAAGCGGAACGGATCGATGCCGAACGGCTCGGTCGCGAAGATCGTCCTGTCGGCCACCTCAACCCCCCAGTCCGAGCAGCCGCACGGCGTTGTCCTTGAGGATGCCCGGCAGCGCCTGCGGCTTCAGGGGGGTCTGCCGGATGTCGTCGAGCCAGCGGTCGGGCGTGAGCAGAGGGAAGTCCGACCCGAACAGCACGCGATCCTTCAGGATCGTGCCGGCATATCGCACGAGCTCGGCGGGGAAGTACTTCGGGCTCCATCCGGACAGGTCGATCCACGTGTTGTGCTTGTGGGTGGCGACCGACAGCGCCTCGTCCTGCCACGGCACCGAGGGGTGCGCCATCACGATCTGCAGGTCGGGGAAGTCGGCCGCGACGCCGTCGAGCAGCATCGGATTCGACAGGGCCAGGCGCAGGCCGCGGCCGCCGCGCATGCCGGCGCCGATGCCCGTCTGTCCGGTGTGGAACAGGGCGACCACACCGGCATCCTGCAGAGCGGCGTAGAGGGGGTAGTGGCGCTCGTCGCTCGGATCAAACCCCTGCACGGTGGGGTGGAACTTGAACCCGCGCACGCCGTGATCCTGGATGAGTCGGCGAGCGCGGTCGACGGCATCCGGCCCCAGCGGGTCGACCGAGCCATAGGGGATCAGCACGTCGTTGTGGCGCGCTGCGCCCTGCGCGATCTCGGCGCTGGAGATGGGGTCGTGACCCAGATGCGTCGTGGCGTCGACGGTGAACACGACCGCCGCGATGCGACGTTGGCGATAGTAGTCGGCGACCGCGTCGAGCTCGGGCTGCAGGCCGCCGTTTTTGAAGTACGCGGCGGCGGCGGCGGCCAGATCGTCGGGCAGGGAGCTGCGTCCGTGGGCATCGAGCTCGATGTGCACGTGCGTGTCGATCGCGACGAGGTCGTCGAGATCGAGGGCGGGTTCGTACCGAGTCATCGCCGCACTGCTCAGACGGCAGGTGCCGGGGGCTGCAGCTCCTCCGGCAGCGGCGGGAACTTCTCGCCGACCGACTGCGGGCGAGCGCCGATCGTGTCGGCGAACTCGGCCTCCAGCGCCTCGGCCGTCCAGCCGCCGTCGTGGAAGACGCTGAGCACGGGCTCGGGATGCGACCACAGCTGCAGCCGGTCGCCGCCCACGCCGATCGCCTGTCCGGTGACGCCGGCGGCGGCATCGGAGGCGAGATGAGCGATCAGGGGAGCGACGTCGGCGGCTCCGCCGAAGCCGATCTCCCTGCGGAAGAACTCCGGCATGGGCTCGCCGTGCTCGTCGGCTTCGACCGCGGCGTGGAAGTAGGGCACGGTGGCGGTCATCGCCGTCGCCGCCACCGGGATGACCGCGTTGACGGTGATGTTCGCGCGCTTCAGCTCGAGCGCCCACGTGCGCACCATGCCGACGATGCCGGCCTTCGCGGCGGCGTAGTTGGTCTGGCCGAAGTTGCCGCGCTGACCCGTGGGCGAGCCGATGCAGATGATCCGACCGCCCTCGCCCTGTTCGCGCATACGGATGGCCGCTTCGCGCACGCAGGTGAACGTGCCGCGCAGGTGCACACCGATGACGGTGTCGAAGTCGTCGTCGCTCATCTTCCACAGCACGGTGTCGCGCAGGAGCCCGGCGTTGGTGACCAGGATGTCGAGCCTGCCGTACGTGTCGACGGCGGCATCCACCAGCTGCTTCGCGGTCTGGGTCGGGCCGACGGGAGCGACCACGGCGGTGGCGCGGCCGCCCGCGGCCCGAATGCTCGCGACGGCTGCGGTCGCTGCGTCGGCGTCGAGGTCGTTGACGACGACGGTCGCGCCCTGACGGGCGAGCTCCTGGGCGTAGGCGAGGCCCAGGCCGCGACCCGAACCCGTGACGATGGCAACTTTGCCGTCGAGTGACATGGATGCTCCTTCGATGCTTGTCACTCTCACGTGCAGCGGGGTCTGATCGCCGGACCCGACGCCCTTGAGTGGATGGCCCCGTGTGAAAGAGTGACTGAACACATGAGAACCTATATTCTTGAATTTGTCAACGATATACTTTCTCATCCAAGCGACGTGCGCGAACCCGTCCCCCTCCGTCGGCGCACGCGGGAGAGGCAACGATGGCAGACCGGGCCGAGGCGACGACATCCGGCACCGACGCGCGGCGGCTCGCGCAGAGCGCACTCGCCGACGACGTGGAGTTCCTGCTCGCCCGCGCCCGGTCGGTGGGCACCATGCGCGCCAATCGCCACCTCGCGGAACTCGGTCTGCGAGTGCGCGACTATGCGGCGCTCTCGCTCGCGGCCAGCGACCTGCACCCCTCGCAGCGCGAACTGGCCGAGTATCTCAGCCTCGACCCGAGCCAGATCGTCGCGCTGATCGACGGTCTGGAAGCCCGCGGGCTCGTCGTGCGCGAACCGCACGCGAGCGACCGCCGGCTGCGCGTGATCGATGCGACCGCCGAAGGGCATCGGGTCTACCGGCAGGCGCGAGAGCTCGCCGTCCGCGCCGAGGAGGAGTCTCTCGGCGCGCTCGATGTCGCCGAGCGCGAGCTTCTGCGCGATCTGCTGCGCCGCCTGGCCTTCCCGGCCTGAGAGAAGCTCCACCGCCCCCGATAGGCTGAGGTCATGGCGCTGCGATCACCCTGGACCTGCGTGCTGTGGGACGTCGACGGCACCGTCGTGGACGCCTCGGAAGGGATCCTGCGCCGCCTCACCCGGTGCCTCGCCGACTACGGTCTGCCCGCCCCGACCCACGCGGAGCTCGTGCACTGGATCGGCCCGCCCATGCACGAGTCGTTCCAGACCAACGTCGGCATGAGCCCCGAGCAGGCCGCCGAGGCCACCGCCCACTACCGCGTCATCGGCAAGGCCGACGGCTACACGACGGGTGCGCGGCTGTATCCGGGCATCGCCGAGCTCATCGCCGAGGTAGATGCCGCCGGCATCGCCCAGGCGACCGCCAGCTCGAAGCCCGAGGTCCAGGTCGCCGCCCTCGTCGATCACTTCGGGCTCGCCCCGCACCTGCAGATCATCACGGGCGCGACCCCCGACGAGAAGACCCTGGCGGCGAAGGCCGACATCGTCGCCGAGGCGCTGCGACGCCTGGATGCCGCCGGACTCGACACGAGCCGTCCGGTGCTCATCGGCGACCGCCACCACGACATCGAGGGCGGAGCCGCAGCCGGCGTGCCGGTGATCTTCGCGCGGTGGGGCTTCGGCTGGCCACACGAGTCGGAGGGCGCCGCGGCGATCGTTGACACCCCCGAACAGCTGCGGGCGCTGCTGCTGATCGACGATCCGGACGCGTAGCGGCTCGTGACCGCGCCGACCGACGCCTGGGGATGGGGGATCCCGGCGCTCCTCGTCTTCGGCGCCCCGACCGTCCTGAGTGCCCTCGTCGTTCGGCTCGTGCGCACACACCGCACCTCCCCCCTCCCCGCGGGCCGCCGCCGGGACCGAACGCATCGAGGCCGGAGCGGCGCTCGTACGGCTCGATGACGCCCGGCCTGGAGATCACTCTGTCCGGCGCGCTCTCCGACAGGTCGGCACCGGCGCATCTGCGACGGGCTCGCATGACGGCGCACGCACGTGCGGAGCACATCCGCACGGATGTCGCAGAACGTCAGTGCGAGGCGGCACGTCGCCGCGGCGCCCGATCGGCGCTGCCCGGCACGCTGACCGTGGCACGCGAGTGCCGATGCGCGCGCGGCTGGCCGCAGCACAACAGGAGGCGGCGAAAGCGCGGTCGGCCAGTGACCCGGTGGAAGCGCTGGATGCCGTCCGACACGCCGAAGAAGCCATCGCCATCGCGGACCATGGCCGACTGATCGAACTCTGACACCCCGCGAACAGGGGTCAGAACTCAGATGGGTCGGATGTTCTCCGCCTGCAGGCCCTTGGGGCCCTGGGCGATCTCGAACTCGACGCGCTGGTTCTCCTCGAGCGAGCGGTAGCCGCTCGACTGGATGGCGGAGTAGTGGGCGAACACGTCCGCGCCACCCTCATCGGGAGCGATGAACCCGAAGCCCTTCTCCGAATTGAACCATTTGACGGTACCGCTGGTGCTCATGAACTGCCTTACTACGTGCGACTCCCGACGCGAGTGCGCCGACGGTTCATACGCTAGCGGCGGGTCGGGCTGCCCAGAGCGCCGTGCGAGAGATGGTAACGCAAATGTTGCACGACAGGTCGGTTAACCATTCGACGCCCGGGCGGATTGCGCCAGTTGCGCACGCCCGGGCGCCGACGGATCCCCCCGGATAGGCCACGCACAGCGCGGCCAACTTCACTGTACTGACGCTGGAGACCGGGGTACAGGCGTACGGACCGGAAAAACCCGAAATATCCAGAGTCCCGGCCCGCCGAAGACGGAGAAACAGCGAAAAACGGATGCCGGAGGCCCACCGCATCCGTTTTTCACGGCATTTCCGTATTTCGCGACCCCGGATCGATAACCGGCATCGCCGCGGAAACGGAACAGTCCGCGCCCGGGATCCCGAGCGCGGACTGTTCTCACGCTGTGCGCGAGGGGGGAGTTGAACTCTTGCCCCCGCGCGGACAGGCACCCACACCGAGAGCCAGAAAGCCGCATGAAATCAACGGTTTTCGGGGTCGCGTCCGCGCTCGCGTACAGCGTGATAGCTGCGAAAACGCACTCCGTGCCCCATCGCCTGCCCCATGAGTCAGTGCCTTCGCAGGGCGTGCCCGATTGACCCCGCCCTTACGTCATGGTTGTGACTGGATGTATGAAGCTCGTTCCCGTCGCCTATCTCGCGTCCTATCTGCTGTCGTCGCTCGGCAATTCGATCGCCGGGATCGCGTTGCCGTTAATCGTGTTGCAGGTGACCGGCAGCGCGCTCGGCGCGGGAGCGGTCGCCGCGGCGACCGCGATCCCCGCGGTGCTCGCCGGCCTGCTGATGGGCGTTGTGATCGACCGGATCAACCGGCGTACTTCGTCAGTCGTGACCGATCTTGTATCGGCCGCATCGGTCGCAGCTCTGCCGTTGATCGACTTGTTCTCCGCGCTGGGTCTGGGCTGGTTCATCTTGTTCGGCATCATCGGGTCGCTCGGGGACGTGCCGGGCATGACCGCACCGGATGCGCTGCTCCCGGCGATCGTGCGCCACGGTGGCATCGCCTCGGCGCGGCTCATGGGCATCCGCGAGGCGCTGGGCGCGCTCGCTCTCCTACTTGGTCCCGCAGTGGCCGGGACGCTCATGGTGCTGTTCGACGGGTCCACGGTGCTGTGGATCACGGCGGCGACCTCGCTGGCTGCCGCGCTGCTGACCCTGCTCATCCCGCATCGCGTCGGCGCGATCGTCGCCGCCGACGGCGCGGCAGCGGCGACGAGCGGGAGCGGCTGGGCGCAGCTCCGCGACGGGTGGCGGGTGCTGTTCCGCAGCCCGTTCCTAGTGGTCACGACCACGCTCAGCCTCGCGTCGGTGATCGTGCTCGCCTCGCTGCAAGGGCTGCTCCTGCCGGTCTACTTCACGCTCGCCTCGCGGCCCGAAATGCTCGGCTTCGTTCTCACGGCGCTTGCCGCCGGGATGCTCGTCGGCGGCACGATCTACGCGGTCGTCGGCTCGCGCGGACGCCGCCGGGCCTGGTTCCTTGCCGGGCTGATCGGCAGCGGACTCGGATTCGGGATCATCGCCGCCCTGTCGTCCGTGTGGATAGTGTTCGCGGGCGCGTTCGTAGTCGGGATCTCCAGCGGACTATTCGGGAGCCTGATCGGAGTGCTCATGATCGAGCGCATCCCTGAGCAAATGCGCGGGCGGATCATGGGGACGCAGAACGCGATCATGACCGCCGCGCCGCCGGTGGGGATCGTCGCCGCTGCAGTGCTCACCGAGTACGCCGGGGTGAACGTCGCCGCCGCGACCCTCGCCTCTGTGTGGCTGGTCGCTGTGGTCGTCGGCCTGTCCTCCCGGTCGCTGCGTAACCTGGAACCGGAGACCACGCAGACAGACAGCGACGGAACGGCGGTGGTCGAGAGTGCATAGCAACGAGATGGCACGGCTCGCCGGAGTGACCGTGCGCGCGCTCCGGCACCACCACCAAGTCGGCATCCTGGAAGAGCCCGACCGCCGCAGCAACGGCTACCGCGAGTACGACGTCCATGACTTGATCCGCGTCGTACGGATCAAGCGCCTCGCCTCGCTCGGCATCCCGCTGGAACGGATGACCAGCCTGCTCGATGACACCAGCAATGACGCCGGAGACCTGCTGGACGAGCTGGATGCAGAACTGGCCGCGCAGATCGACCACCTCACCAAGCAACGTGACCTCATCGCCCGTCTCCGGGCCGCGGGCGCGGCCCCGGACCTCCCGCCCGAGCTGGCCCCGTTCCTCACCGTGTTCGCCGCCAGTCTCTCACCGGAGCTGGCGAGATTCGACCGCGATCAGTCTGTGCTCCTGGCCCACCTCGCCGGCGAGGAGGGAATGCCGCACATCGCCCGCTTCTACGAACGGCTCAGCGATCCCCAACTCGTCCCCGCGGTAGCGGACATCTCCGAACGGTTCGGCTGGCTCGGACCCGACAGCAGCGAGCACGATATCGCCCGGCTGATCGAGAGCTTCATGACGACATTCGCCCCCGTGGTCGCAGAGCTCACCGCATCCGACCCGCTCATCGACCTCAGCGCAGCCGCGGACGTCTTTGCCGAGCACACCACCGATCTGCTCAACGAAAAGCAACAGCACGCGCTCGAAGAACTCAAACGCCGCCTCAGCACCGCATCGGCCGATGCGTGTGACTCCGGTCGCGCCAGAGCTGAACTTCTCGACGACAGCCTGCGCAGCCACGAACTCGACGACGGCATTCCCGCCTGGCGCGACCGCGACCTCCTCGACCGCGAACTGCGCGTCATCGTCCGCGGGAGCGAGATCGCCGACGCACGGCCGGACGCCTGAAGCCCTGCACGCTCGACTCATCGATCAAGGCAAGAGGGCCGACCTCGTCGCCTTACAGACCCGGCGCGTCGCGTCGTGTGGTGGATGCGGGGCGCCGTGCACCGAACTGGCTCACGTCAGGCAACGCAGGCCCGAGCCGCGGCTTACGCCTCTGAGTGTCCCCACCGCCGACGCGGTTACTGCGCTCGGTGAGCGCGACGAGCGCGAGATGACGGTCGGCGGTCCAGCACACCAGGCGGCCGCGCTGGTCCTTCGTGCGGTCGAGGATGCCCGCCTCGGCCAGCTCGGTGAGTGCCCGGTGCGCTGCGGCCGGTGAGACAGCGAGGCGTGTGCTGACGGATTCGGCGGTGAGTACCGGATCGGAGGCGAGCGTGTCGAGGATACGCAGCACGACCGCATCCCGCCGCGGCGCCGCGGGGTTCAGACCCCGGTCACGACGGAAGGCGACCAGTCGGTCGTACACGTCCCGGTCCAGCGCGGCGATGTCCTCCGCGAGCCTCACCGCGTTCCCGGCTGCCTTCTCCGCGGCCTGCGCGAAGCCGATCACCCATTCATCGAGCGCGGGCGGATCGGCGCGGTAGTCGGTGAGGCCCGCGATGTAGGCGTCAGTGTCTCCGGCGAAGACGGTGCTGATCGGGATGAGCGCGTTCCTCAGCGCGTCGGCACGGCGCAGAACGGTGTGGATGAGGGCGCGTCCAGTACGGCCGTTGCCGTCGATGAACGGGTGGATCGTCTCGAACTGCGCATGCGCGATCGCCGCCCGCACCACCGGGTTCCCGCTCGTGTCGGTGACGAACCGCGCGAGGTCCGCCACGAGGCGGGGCACCTCGGTCTCCGGCGGCGGGACAAAGGCGGCTCGTAGCGGCGACCAGCCAGGCCCGCCGACCCAGTTCTGCTCCTGTCGCAGCCCGCGTTCGAGCCTCGGCTCGATGACGTGCTGGAGGCCCACGATGTCGGAGGCCTCGATGGGGCGCGTATGGTCGGCCAGCTCGGCGATCGCGGCCTCTGTCGCCCGCACGTTCGCCACGACGTCGAGCGCCTGACGTGGCCCCTGGTGCAGCAACTCCGCGATCGCGAGGCGTTTGGGCGTGACCCGGTTGCCTTCGATCCACGAGGACGAGATGGACTCCGAACGGATCAGCAGGTGATTCAGGTAACGGCCCCGGGCGCCGATCCGCTCGTCCGCACGGGCGAGCACCGCCAGCGCGTCCTCCGCCGCACCCTGCGCCTCGACGCCCAACGTCGGAAGGCGCTCGCCCAGTTCGTCGGGCACATAGGCGAGGTAGCGGCCGGGCGCGCGATCCTTGCGGCTCAAGCCGCTCGCGTCCTCGGGATGCCACAGGCGCTCGACGTATTCACCCATCACAGCCTCCCTTCCATCGCCACTATTTCTAGTTTAGATGTACTAGCCGAGAAATAGCAGGCATCGAGCCATGGTTAGTCAATCGGCAGTCGTGTCGTCCGCGAACAGGGCGAGGAACTTCTCTCGCGGGATGACGACGCGGCGGCCGATCTTCACCGAGGGGATGGTGCCGTCCTCGATGCCGACCGTGATCGTGCGGGGATCGACTCCGAGAGCTTCGGCGGCCTCCTGACGGGTGATGACGAGGCTGCGACGGCGGCGAAGGTCGTCGATGTCGAGAGTGCTCGGCCGCATGTCGCACCATCCGTTCGTTGCCGCGCGAGAGAAGAAGAGTGCAATCCACGGTAGAAGCCTAGGGTTGTATTGTCAAGTACCGCGCTGTATGTTCTCACTATGGAAACGGAGCGAGTGAGGGGCAACCCTCCCGGCATCACCAATGCACACGTCGCCGCGAACATCCGCGCCGCACGTCAAGCGATCGGCATGGACTTGCGCACCATGTCCGACGCTC
>JASGEE010000057.1:0-13342 GCA_047606715.1 Microbacterium sp. | reverse complement strand
GATGAGCGAGCCGAGGTCGAGCGAGTAGACCTGCTTGTCCTTGAGGGTCTCGGGCACGTCGTTCTTGACGATCGCCTGCGCGAGGCCCTCGACGACGGCGGTCTTGCCGACGCCGGGCTCGCCGATGAGGACGGGGTTGTTCTTGGAGCGGCGGGAGAGGATCTGCATGACCCGCTCGATCTCCTTCTCGCGACCGATGACGGGGTCGAGCTTGTTCTCGCGCGCGGCCTGCGTGAGGTTGCGGCCGAACTGGTCGAGCACGGCCGAGCCGCCCTGCGCTCCGGCCTGAGCGTTCTGCTCGCCGGCGCCGGCGGCGACGCCCGCGGGCTCTTTGCCCTGGTAGCCGGAAAGCAACTGGATGACCTGCTGGCGGACCTTGTTCAGGTCGGCACCGAGCTTGACGAGCACCTGGGCGGCGACACCCTCGCCCTCGCGGATGAGGCCGAGCAGGATGTGCTCGGTGCCGATGTAGTTGTGGCCGAGCTGCAGCGCTTCGCGCAGGCTCAGCTCGAGGACCTTCTTGGCCCGCGGCGTGAAGGGGATGTGTCCGGTCGGCTGCTGCTGGCCCTGGCCGATGATGTCCTGGACCTGTTCGCGGACGGCATCCAGCGAAATGCCGAGGCTTTCGAGGGCCTTCGCGGCGACGCCCTCGCCCTCGTGAATGAGACCGAGCAGGATGTGCTCGGTGCCGATGTAGTTGTGGTTGAGCATCTTCGCCTCTTCTTGGGCGAGCACAACCACACGACGGGCACGGTCCGTGAATCTCTCGAACATCGTCGACTCCTCGACTCTCCGAGCGCCGAGTCTTCCGGCACTCACCTAGAGGCTAACCAGCCGCGGATGCCTGCATGCCCGTGTTCGCCGTCGGCGCACCGCACGCGGCGCGCACGCGGACCCCTTTCGTTCGGTCGCGGCAAGATGCGAGGGATGGATGCCGGCACCCGCACATTGCCGCGACCGAATGCGCCGGGCGGGCTACCGCGCCGCGGCGGCGTCAGCGATGGCGCGGCGCACCCGCTCCACGGTGCGCCCCCGGTGGGCGAAAACTCCCTCTTTCGTGACGCGGAGGACCCGCCATCCCGCTTCGACCAGCCGATCCATACGGGCGATGTCGGCAGCCCACTGCACGGGATCGGTGAGGTGATGCTCGCCCTCATACTCGATCGCGATCCGCAGCTCGGGGTACGCCAGATCGACCTGACCGAGCCACACACCGCGCTCGACAACGTCGAAGTTCGCTTCGGGAACCGGCAGGCCGGCATCCTGCAGGATCAGCCGCAACCAGCTCTCCGGGCGCGACCGCGAGCGCTCGATGACGAGTGGAAGCGCCTCCCGCAGGCGGTCGATCCCCACGCGGCGGCCCGCCTCCATCGCCGCGCGCAGGTGGTCGATCGTGCCGAGCGCCGGCGGATCCTTCGCGTACATCGGCACCCGCACGATCGCGTCCCCCGCGGCGACCAGATCTTCCAACCGCGTCAGCACGGCGTCCAACAGGGCCCACGTCGTCGCCGGTGTGCTCACCGCAAGCCCGGTGCCCGGATGCACGCACCGATGCGCCAGCGTCGGTCTGATCGCGTGCGCGGTGATCCCCCGACCCTCGGCGGCGCGCCGCGGCCACGTCACCGCGACCTCCAGACGGCGACCGGCGACCACGCCGTACGGCAACGGCAGACCCCAGATCACCGCGGCCGTGACGTGGGTGAAGAACTCGTGCGTGCTCATGCGATTCGCGTAATGGTCCGCCCGCTCGAGCAGGACCGACTCGGGAGTGTCCGGCGCGTGCTCGGCCCGCAGCGCACGCACGCCGTGAAACGGCGCGCGCAGGTCATGGGCGCGAAGCCGCGACGGCGTCACACCGAGGCCGAGAGCGGTGCCGACGGCGAACGCCGTGCCGAGAGAGGGGGGAAGAGGATGCCGCTGCATCCGTTCAGAGTGCTCCACTTCCGAGCGCAGCGAGCGGTTATCCACAGGCCCGGCACCGAGTCGGGTGAACTCGCCGCCTGTGCAGGAGGCGATGCGCGGTGCGCCGGCCACACTGCGCCGGCCTACCGGCGCGTTCGGTCGCGGCAAAGTGTGGGTTGCGACGCGGCCCACCCGCAATCCGCCGCGACTCAACGAGACGGCGACCGCGCCGCGGCGGCTACTGCAGCGCCGAGGTGAGCCGGGCGAGGTTGTCGAGCACCGTCGAGCGCAGGGGCTGCTGCATCCACTCGTCGAGCGTCAACTCGCGCGAATCGGCGCGATACTGGTCTTCGACGGCGCGCAGCTGGGCGACGAACTCCTCGCCGCGCACGAGCATCGACATCTCCATGTTGAGACCGAACGAGCGCATGTCCATGTTGCTCGACCCGATGACGGCCACGTCGTCGTCGATCGACATCGACTTGGAGTGCAGGATGTACGGCCGCTTGTACATCCAGATCTTCACGCCGGCCCGCAGCAGCGCCTCGTAGTAGCTGCGCTGCGCGTGGTAGACCATCGCCTGGTCGCCCTCCTCGGAGACGAACAGCTCGACATGGATGCCACGCTGGCACGCGGTCTGGATCGAGGTCAACAGCCCCTCGTCGGGGACGAAGTAGGGGCTGACGATGATGACCTTTCGCTGCGCGGCGAACAGCAGCCCCATGAACAGCTTGAGGTTGTTCTGGAACTCGAAACCGGGACCGGACGGGATGATCTGACAGTCGACGTCGCCGGATCCGGTCTGCAGGTCGAACAGCTCCATCCCGTCGATCGTCTCGCCGGTCTCGCTGAACCAGTCGCTGAGGAAGACGGCATTCACCGAAGCGACGACGGGCCCGTCGACGCGCGCCATCATGTCGACCCAATGCAACCCGCGCCGGATGTTCTTCGGCAGGTTGTAGGTGGAGTCGGTGACGTTCTGCGAGCCGGTGAAGGCGACGCGGCCGTCGACGACGAGCAGCTTGCGGTGGTTGCGCAGATCGGGGCGCTGATACCGGCCCTTCAACGGCTGCACGGGCAGCATGAGGTGCCATTCGGCCCCCATCTCGTCGAGCCGACGCTGGGTCTGCGCGTAGAACGGCTTGCCGCGGTTGGCCCAGTGGTCCATCAGCACCCGCACCGTCACTCCCCGGGCGCGGGCATCTTCCAGTGCCCGGAAGAACCCGTCGGTCGACGCGTCGGTCTGCAGGATGTAGAACTCGACATGCACGTAGCGCTGCGCGGTGCGGATGGCCGCGGCCATCGCGTCGAGGCTCTCCTGATAGTCGGAGATCATGGTGGCGCCGTTGTCGCCCGTGAGCGGGAGGGCGCCGAGGTTGCGGTTCAGGAACACGAGCGAGCCGAACCAGTCCGGCGCGTTCGGGCGCAGCGTGCCGAAATCGAGGCCCTTACTGGTGTCGCGGATGTAGTCGTTGATCTGCTGCTGCATCTTGCGCCGTTTGCGCGGCAGGCGCGGGTTGCCGATGAGCAGGAACAGCAGCACCCCGATGTACGGAATGAAGAAGATCGCGAGCAGCCAGGCCGTGGCCGCCGTGGGCCGGCGATTGCGCGGGACGATGATGATCGCGAGGATGCGGATCGTGACATCGACCAGCGCCAACAGGACGACCCACCAGGTCCACGTCCAGTCGACGGTGATGGCCAACACGATTCGCTCCCCCCGCCGCTGCGCTCGCAACTGCCGTTGCGCTTAGCGTAGCGACCGGACGCGGCGTGCCGCTCAGTTCGCCGCCGCGTCGGGTCGTGCCTCGGCGGCGGGTGTGGTTCCCACCGGCGGCAGCCCGCGCTTGGCCCGCTCTTCGGCCTCGATCTTCGCGTACGTACGGCGCTCGGTGCGATCCATCCGCAGGATCGAGCGGAGGACGAACGCGAACAGCCCGAACACGACGATGGTCGGCAGCACCGACCAGATGACGGCGAGCCAGTACGAGTCCATGTCTCCATGGTACGCGCGGCATCCCTCGCCCAGTCTGCTGCCCGCGGCAGTCTCATCGCCCCCTGCACAGACCGCGATTTTCGCGATCTGTCCACGGATCGCGCTCTGCGCTCCCCACGCCCGATCGCGAAGGGCCAGTCTCGGCGCATGACCACTATCGTTCGCGCCGCCGGCGCAGCCCAGCTCCTGTCCTTCGTCCCGCATCTGCTCGACTGCCACCCGGCCCGAAGTCTCGTGGTCGTCGCGCTGTCGGGCGCGCGAAGTCTCGGCGCGCTACGCGTCGATCTGCCGCCGGCAGGCGACCGCACGGCGAGGGATGCCGTCGCCGCGACGGCGATCGGCCTGATGTGCCGCATCCCCGCCGCCGACGGGCTGGTCGCCGTCGTGTACACGGATGCGGCCGCCGCCGCGCCGTCCGCGCCGCACGAGTTGGTGCACCGGGAGCTGATCGATGCCGTCGTCGCCCGTGCCGACGCCTGCGGGCTGGCGGTGCGTGGCGCGCTGCTCGTCGCCGCCGATGGCTGGGCGAGCTACCGCGGCGAGGTCGACCTACGGCCGCTGAGCGAGCTGTCGGCCGGCGATGCCCCGGTCGCCGGCCGTGCGACACCGGCGGGCGACCAGCGCGAGGGTGCCCGACTGCCTGAACCGGCCCCGGGTCGGCGGCGGGCCGTGGCGCAATCGCTGCGGTCGCTGGACGCGGCGCTCGCGCTGATCTGCGGCATCCCGCCGGCAACACGCGCATCCGACGGGAAGGACGACTCTCCGAACCCGCGGATCGATCCGGCAGCTCTGGAGGCGGCGTGCCGGCTCGATGACCTGCCGACGTTCTTCGAGCACGCCCTGCAGACCGAGCCCGCCGAGGTGACCGCGATGACGGCGGCGATGATCGGGTGGTGTCTGGAGCGTCCGTCGCTGCGGGATGTGGCCCTCGTCCAGTGGGCGAGCGATCTGGCCGGCGGCGACGTGGCCCTGGAGGCGCAACGGCGTTGGGAGGACGGCGAGGAATACCCTTCCGACCTCGCGTCGGTGCTGTGGGGAGAGGGAGTGCGACCGGACGCCGCCCGCATCGAACGCGCTCTCGCCCTCGTCCGTGAGGTCACGGCGCTGCTGCCCAAGCGGCGGCGTGCCGGCGGGTTGGCGGTGTGCGCGTGGCTGTCGTGGGCGCTGGGTCGGTCCACGCACGCCGACCGCTACGCTCGGCTCGCCCTGCAGTGCGACCGCACGCACGGACTCGCCGACATCGTCCGCTCGTTCGTGGCCGCGGCGCATCTGCCCGACTGGGCGTTCTCCACGGCGGGAGGTGCGCGGTGAGCGCCCGGCTCAGTGCACGAACGCGAGCAGCAGGGCGACGACGATGAACAGCGAGCCGAAGACGACGTCGATCGTGCGCTGACCGCGCGCCGTGCGCGAGAAGCGGCGAAACCCGTGCGCGGCGACGGCGAAGAAGCCCCACATGACGGCCATGTCGACGGCGACGACGGTCACCGTGACCGTGAGGTATTGCGGCAGCGGGGGCTCGGCAGGGCGGATGAACTGCGGAATGAAGGCGAGGAAGAACACGATCGCCTTGGGGTTGAGCAGGTTCACCCACAGTCCGCGACGGAACATCGACCAGCGCGACTCGGTCGCCGCCGGATCGGCGGCATCCGTCGCCTCGCCCTCGCTCGCCTCGTCCGGTCGCCGCAGGATCAGGCGAAGACCGAGGTACGCGAGGTAGGCCGCTCCGCTGTATCGGATGATCTCGAACAGCAGCGGAGAGGAGGCGACGAGCACGCCGACCCCGAGGGCCACGATCGCGATGTGCACGATGAGGGCGGCCTGCTGACCGAGAATCCCCCAGATCGCGCGCCGGAACCCGTGCACCAGCGAGTTGCTCATCGTGTTGACGGCGCCGGCACCGGGAGTGAAGCTGATGACGACGCACGCCAGCAGCAGCGTCATCCAGAGCGAGGACGACACGACGATTACTTGACGAGCGGGAAGAGGATCGTCTCTCGGATGCCCAGGCCCGTGATCGCCATGAGCAGCCGGTCGATGCCCATGCCCATGCCGCCCATGGGGGGCATGCCGTGCTCCATCGCGCGCAGGTACTCCTCGTCGATCGTCATCGCCTCCAGGTCGCCGCCGGCGGCGAGCTTGGCCTGTTCGGTGAAGCGTTCGCGCTGGATGACGGGATCGACCAGCTCGGAGTACCCGGTGGCCAGCTCGAAGCCGCGCACGTAGAGGTCCCACTTCTCCACGACCCCGGCGATCGAGCGGTGTTCGCGCACGAGCGGGCTCGTGTCGAGGGGGAAGTCCATGACGAACGTCGGGCGACTCAGCGACCCCTTGACGAAGTGCTCCCACAGCTCTTCGACCCACTTGCCGTGGGTCGCGTGCGGTGGAGCGTCGACGCCCTCGGCACCGGCGAGCGCCGCCAGCTCAGCGACGCTGGTCTGCGGCGTGATGCTGCGCCCGGCGGCGGCGCTGAGCGAGTCGTACATCGAGATGCGATCCCACTGCCCGCCCAGGTCGAACGCGGTGCCGTCGGCCCACGTGACTACCGTCGATCCGGCCACGGCGATCGCCGCGTTCTGGATGAGCTCCTGAGTCAGGTCGGCGATGCCGTGGTAGTCGCTGTAGGCCTGGTAGGCCTCCAGCATCGCGAACTCGGGGCTGTGGGTGGAGTCGGCGCCCTCGTTGCGGAAGTTGCGGTTGATCTCGAACACCCGATCGAGCCCGCCGACGACGGCGCGCTTGAGGAACAGCTCGGGAGCGATGCGCAGATACAGCTCGGTGTCGAACGCATTCGAGCGCGTGACGAACGGACGCGCCGACGCACCGCCGTGCTGGACCTGGAGCATCGGGGTCTCGACCTCGATGAAGTCGCGGGCGGCGAAGGTCTGCCGCAGCGACGCGTTGACGGCGGCCCGCGCGCGCACCGTGTTGCGGGCCTGTTCGCGCACGATGAGGTCGAGGAAGCGGGAGCGCACGCGGCTCTCCTCGCTGAGCTCGGTGTAGAGGTTCGGCAGAGGCAGCAGCGCCTTGGCGGCGATCGTCCAGTCGGTGACCATGATCGACAGCTCGCCGCGACGGCTGGAGATCACCTCGCCGGTGACCGACACGTGGTCGCCGAGGTCGACGAGCTCCTTCCAGCGCACCAGCGACTCCTCCCCGACGCTTGCCAGCGACACCATCGCCTGGATGCGACTGCCGTCGCCGGACTGGAGGCTCGCAAAACACAGCTTGCCGGTGTTGCGGCTGAACACGATGCGCCCGGCGACCGCCAGGGTCACTCCGGTCTCGGCACCTGCTTCGAGGTCACCGAACCGCGCGCGCACGGCGGCGATCGTGTCGGTGACCGGCACGGCGACCGGGTAGGCGCCGCCGGCGGCATCCGCCCGCTCGGCGACGAGACGTTCGCGCTTGGCCAGGCGCACGGCCTTCTGCTCGTGCACGTCGGCCTCGAACAACTCGGGCGCGGGCGCGGTGGTGTTCTCGGTCATGGCGTGACGCAGGTCCTCACGGTGTTCCTCGGGATCGACGCCCCAGTCTATCGGCGGGCCTTCCTTCCGAGCGAAGCACCCAACTCCATGGCACTCGTGGCCCCCTCCGGCCCCTTCGACCCCACCACAAGTGCCAACAAGTCGGATGCCCGAACCCTGCGAACCCGCCACCCGACTCAGGCGTCGGCGCCCGTGAGAGCGCGGTCGATCGTCGAGTGCACGAGGGCGGAGAGGTAGCGCCCCGGCTCCTCCACGCCGGCGCCGCGCAGCAGTCCCGCCGCCTGGCGCACGATGGATGCCGAGAACTCGGTCGCCGTCGCGATGGCCTCGCCGTAGGATGCCCGATCGGCTTCCGCGACGACGACCGGCTCGCAACCCAGCTCGACCGCGAGCGCCTGCGCGATCGGCAGCACGGCGCCGGGCGCCGTGACCGCGGCGTAGGCACCGTTGAGCATCCGCAGGTCGATCGTCGTGCCGGTGAACGCGATCGCCGGGTGCACGGCGAGGGGGATCGCGCCCCGCCGTGCCGCCGGCGCGAGCACCTCGACACCCCACGACGCGTCGGTGTGCAGCACGAGCTGGCCGGTCTGCCACCCGTCGAGCTCGGCGAGCCCGGCCACGAGTCCCGGCAGCTCGTCGTGCGGCACCGCCACGACGACGAGCTCGCTGCGGCGCACGACCTCCTCGGCGCTGAGCACGGGCACGCCGGGCAGGATCGCCTCGACGCGATCGGGGTCTGACCCGCTCGTGATCCCCAGCAGCGCGTGACCGGCGCCGGCCAGCGCCGCGCCGACGACCGGTCCGACCCTGCCCGCCCCGATGATCCCGACTCCCAACCGCGATGAACCGTTCACGGCGTGACCTCCCCGGCTTCGCAGGCTACGGCATCCGGCCCCGCGGATGCCGGGCCGCCCTCGTCCCATCGGTGCGAACGGTCGGCGGCTCCCGCGCGCACAGCATCGCGCGCGACCGCCTGCCACACGTCGTAAGCGGCATCGCGGTCGATCGCCCCGAGCCCACCCGAGACGGGGCCGAGCACGGTGTGACCGGCGACCGCGGCGACCCGCAGCGCGCGGGCGAGCGGCCCCTGCCTCAGCTTCACCGACTGCAGCCGTGCGAGCGGGAGGATCGCCAGGTCGCGCCGCAGCAGCCCGCGGCGCAACAGCAGAGCATCCGCGGTCAGGAGGAACCCGTTGCGCCGCCACGACAGCGGCCGCAGCCACCGCGCCCGCCGCGGCGTCGTCGTGTACGGGTCGGCCGCAGCGCCCCGCCCGATCAGCCCCTGCTCGATCACCTCACGCCAGTGCTCACCCGTGATGTCCGGCAAGAACAGCCGCAGCACGCGTTCGACGTCGTCGCGGGTCCCGATCGGCAGCACCTCGGCCTCGGCCTGCACCTGCGCGACATCCCCCGAGCCTCCCGAGAGCCGGTTCACGCGCAGCGACCACCACCCGAAGCCCCGCCACAGCAGCGGCTGACGCACCTCGAAGGCGTGCGCACGCCCCGGCGGCAGGATCTCGGTGATCGTCGTGAACAGGCCGAACGTGATGCGCACCCCCGACGGGGTCGGCGCGATCGAGTACCGCAGCGACCGGGTGATCTGCCGCAGCCACAGCGCACCGAAACCGATGAGCATCGGGATGATCGAGAACAGCACCCACGGCGCGCCGAGGAGCGATCCGACGACCACGACGCCGATCAGAAAGACCAGCAGCAGCGTCGGCCCCGACAGCAGCCGAGCGGCGACCAGGCGCCCCGTGGGAATGCGCACGACGGACTCCGCCTCGGCGACGGGATGCTCGGCACCCTCGATCAGCCCCATGAACCCCGCCCCCACGGCGGCGACGGCGGCGTGCGTGCGCCCGGCACCACCGGCCGTTGCCGCGGCACGGGCGAGTTGACGCCCCGAGGCGAGGCGCAGAATGTCGGCGCGCACTGCCTCGGCGTTGGCCGTCGACAGGTACTCCAGCGCCACGTTGGCATCGCTCCCGGCGCCGACGACCTCGAGTTTCGCGGCGCCGAGCAGTCGCGCCACCATCGGCCGAGTCAGGTTGACACCCTGCACGCGGTCGAGCGGGGCGCGCCGCTGCGTGCGGAACAGGATGCCGCTGCGCACCTCGACGTCATCGTCGGTGATGCGGAAGGTATGGAATCGCCAGGAGACGGAGAACCAGGCCACCAACGCGGCCAGGACGACCACGACGGCGATCAGGGCGACGATGACGAGCCCGTTCGCCACGATGAAGTCGACGGGGTCCTCCTCGTACTCGTCCCACCCGGGGCCCGGCCCACCGGTCATCGCGGGAAGGAGCCAGCCGATCACCCGATCGCGCAGGTTCGCCACGACGATGCCGATCACGAGGACGAGGAACAGCCCGCCGCGCAGCACCGGGGTCAGCGGATGCAGGCGGTGCCACTGCCCGTCGCTGAGGGGCGACCGGGTGGCGGCGTCCGGGGCCGCACCGTCCTGGCTCACAGGCCCGTCCGGCGGGTCTCGGCGACGGCGATGAGCGTGTCGCGCAACTGCTCGGCGGCCTGCTGCGACAGCCCCGGGATCACGACCCCCGTCGCGGCGGCGGCCGTCACGAGCCTGAGCTGGGCGATGCCGAAGCCGCGGTCGAGCGGACCGTGGGTGATATCGACGAGTTGCATGCGCCCGTAGGGCACGGCGACCATGCGCTGCCACAGGATGCCGCGGCGAAAGACGAGGTCGTCGGAGCGCAACTGGTAACCGATCGAGCGGGCCTGGCGCGGCACGATCGCGAGCGTCCAGCCGGTGACGACGATGTCGGCCCCGAGCAGGAGCCAGATCCACACCGGCTCGAACAAGAACCACACCACGAGCACCGCGACGACACCGAGCACGAAGAACGCGCCCGTGGAGATCAGTTGCACGGAGACGTACTTGCGGGAGATCTGGTGCCACTGGCCGTCGCCGATCTGCGACGGCAGCCGGTTCTCGCTGCGCAGCTCGACGAGCCCGCGGTAGGTGCCCTCGTCGAGCTCAGTCGTGGTGGGAGAGTCCGAGCCCGGGCTCGGGAGGGAGGGGACTTCCGGGTCTTTCGTCATCGTCGTCCTTCCGAATCGTGCACAGGTGCTCGGCGATCAGGCTCGCGGCCATGAGCACGAGGGAACCCGCGAGCGCGGCGATCACGGCACTCGCCGAGCCTAGCGAGGGCGCGACCGGACGCGTGAACAGGAAGCTGAGCAGACCCGTCGCGACCCCCGCGACGACCGCCGCGACGATGCTCGAGGCTTTCGCGAGCATCACGACGCGCACGGCACGGAACGGGTCGACCGGTGCCGCGCTGGCACCGGTGATCGAGCGGCGGATCGGCAGCGCGAGCAGCACGAGCCCGACGCCCAGGAGCACGAGCAGCACCGGCAGCAGCATCGACGGCGTGAAGGTCGGGCGGCCGGATGCCGTCAACAGCTGGTCGGCGCCGAAGCCGACCAGCACGCCTGCGGCGAACACCGCGACGAGCATCCCCGCACTCGTGCGCTTCACTGCTGCTCCCCTCCCGCCCGCAGCCGCGCCAGCAGGTCGGTGACGCGACCCCGCCTCGGCAGCACCGCGTCGGGGTCCAGGCGCAGCCACGGCTCGAGCACGAAGTCGCGCTCGGCGGCGCGCGGATGCGGCAGCGTCAGCGACTCGGTGCCGCAAACGACATCGCCATAGGCGATGAGGTCGAGGTCGAGCGTCCGGTCGCCCCAGCGCTCGTGGCGTTCGCGGCCGTGGCGCTGCTCGATCGCGTGGAGGTAGCCCAGCAGCACGGTCGGGGCGAGCCGAGTGGTGACGAGGGCGACCGTGTTGAGGTAGGCGGGGGCCGCGGCATCCGGACCGCCCACCCGCAGTGCGACCGTCTCGATCGGCTCGGCCGACTCGACGCGGCTCGTCAGCGGCATCCGGGCGAGGTCATCGACGGCGGCGGCCAGGGTTGCGGCGCGGTCGCCGAGATTGGCGCCGATGGCGACGACGGCGACGCTCTCGCCGTGGTCATGGCGCGGGGTCTCGCCCCGATACCCCTGCGCGAGCCGCCGGCTCATGTTGTGTTCTCCGCATCCGGATCCGCCGATCGGGTGCGCCGCACCGTCACCGACACGTCGGCGAACGGCACCGCGATCGGCGCCTGCGGCTTGTGCACGGTCACCGCGACGCCTCGCACGTCGCCGCGCGCGAGCAGGTCGTCGGCGATGCGCCCCGCGAGGCGTTCGATGAGGTTCACCGGGTCGCCGGAGACGATCTCGACGATGCGCTCGGCGACCTCGCCGTAGTGAATCGTGTCCGCCACGTCGTCCGACGCGGCGGCCCGCTCCGTGTCGACGTACAGGATCGCATCGACGATGAACTCCTGCCCGTCACGTCGCTCGTGCGCGAGCACCCCGTGGTGCCCGAACGCGCGCACCCCGGTCAGCGTGATCTCGTCCCCGGCCTGCACCGTCATCCCCCTCCCGCCGCCCAGGCCCGCCAGACCGTCAGCGCGTCGCGGGTCGCCGTGACATCGTGCACGCGCACCGCCCACGCCCCGGCTTGGGCGGCCAGCACGCTCGTGACGGCGGTCGCCAGATCACGGCGCGCCTCACCCGGCTCACTCCGATCGCTCACGCCGCCGAGAGCGGCATCCGCGCCGGCGAGCGTTTCGGCGAGAAAGCGCTTGCGGCTCGTTCCGACGAGCACGCGAGGGCCGATCGCGACGATTCCCTCCAGCGCGCGCAGCGCCTGCCAGTTCTGCGCCCCCTGCTTGCCGAACCCGATGCCCGGGTCGATGACGACCCGGTCGGGGTCGATTCCGGCGGCGACGGCGGCATCGACGCGGGCGGAGAGCTCCCCCGCCAGCTCGCCGGCGACGTCACGGTACACGGCGTGAGCGTACATGTCGGCCGACGGGCCGCGCCAGTGCTGCAGCACGACGTCGGCGCCGGATGCCGCCACGACCGACAACAGGTCGGGATCCGCGAGCCCTCCCGACACGTCGTTGACGATGCGGGCGCCGGCATCCAGTGCGACGGCCGCGGTCGCGGCGTTCATCGTGTCGACACTGACGACGGCCCCCTCGGCTGCGAGGGCCGCGATCACCGGGACGACGCGCTCCTGCTCCACCTCGACGCTCACCCGCTGGGCGCCGGGTCTGGTCGACTCGCCGCCGACGTCGAGCAGGTCGGCGCCGGCGGCGCGCAGGGCGCGGCCGTGGGCGATGGCGGCATCCGCATCGAGAAAGCGCCCGCCGTCGCTGAACGAGTCGGGGGTCACGTTGACGATGCCCATCACGAGCGTCACGACGTCCTCCCGATGAGCGCCATGATCTCGGTGCGCGCCGCGGGGTCTGCGAGGTCGCCGCGCGCGGCGACCGTGACGGTGGCGGCGTCGGGCTGTTGCCCGCCGCGCATCGTGACGCACTCGTGCACGGCGTCGAGGACGACGAGCACGCCGCGGGTGTCGAGGGCGCCGGCGATCGTGTCGGCGATCTGCTCGCCGAGGCGCTCCTGCACTTGCGGACGCGCGGCGAGCACTCCGACGACCTTCGGCAGCGCTCCCAGCCCCACGACCTGCTCGCCGGGCAGATACGCCAGGTGCGCGCGGCCCGCGAACGGCAGCAGGTGATGCTCGCACACGGAGCGGAACCGGATGTCGCGCAACAGCACGGCGCCCGACGGCAATGTATCGGGCGCCGGACCCCGCGACACCGAGATGATGTGGGCAAGGGGGGCGGCGGCATCCTCGCCCACTCCCGCGAAGAACTCCGCGTACGCTTCGGCGACGCGCTGCGGGGTCGCCTTCAACCCCGGGCGGTCGGGGTCCTCCCCGATCGCCTCGAGGAGGTCGCGCACGGCGGCAGCGACGCGGTCACGATCGACGGCCACGTCTTGAGCCTAGGCGCTCTACGCCGTCGCCGGGCGCGCCTGCCCGCTCGCGCGACGCGGTTCCGCCGATGCGGCCGGCGGCGCGGTCTCGGCGGCG
>JASGEE010000056.1:0-5791 GCA_047606715.1 Microbacterium sp. | reverse complement strand
TGCTGCAGCGTCGCGTTGATGTTCGTCGTCGGCGTCGTGCACATCGACTGCACTGAAACCGGTGCGTCACCGCCGACGAGCACCTTCCCGACCTTGATCTGACGGCTCTTCCGGCGCGGGGCGAGGATGTCCGGCACACGCGGCACCCCGAGATTCACTGCTGGCACCGCTCCAGCCTACGCTTGCCTTCACGACTGTGCCCCGACTGATGATCCCCGATCCGCTCGAAGCGCATCGCGCCGCAACGCCGCTGGAGCTGCCGTTCGACCTCACCTTCGTCATCGCTCTGTTCGGTGCCGTCGCCCTCGTCGTCTGGCACGAGGTGAGCGTTCGCCGCGCCGCCGGTTCGGAGCAGACGAGCGCCTGACCGGCGCCGCGCGTCTGCTATCGTGGCGGCATGTTCGCGAACACCACCTGGTGGCCCACCCGCTGAGGCGGAGTGCGCGCGAACGTGACACCGACCGCCCGCAGAGGCGGTCTTTTCGTGCCACGAGCAGTCCGCCCGACCTCAGGAAAGGCCCGGCGATGACCCCGAGCCCCGCCCCCCTTCACGACGCCGTGCGCTCTGGGCGCCCCTTCGCGCTGATCGCCCGTGACGGCGTCACCGTGGAGCTGCTCACCGGCGACGTCGTCGACGTCCCGCTGCTCGCGGACATCCCGTTGCACGATGCCGCCGGCATCGCACGCGAAGTGCTCGCCCTCGTCCCGTACCGGCAGATCGTCGAGCGCGGGTTCGAGTGCCACGACGACGGCGCGCCGCTGCGCTGCCTCGTCGTCGACGCGCACGAACGTCTGCCGCTCGGCGACGTGCTCCAGGCCCTGCCGGGCGATGCGATCCCCCTCGGCGGCGCCGGCTTCGACATCGCCGACGAGGAGTATGCCGACATCGTCCGCCGCGTCATCGCCGACGAGATCGGTCGCGGCGAGGGTGCGAACTTCGTCATCCGCCGTGATTTCACGGCATCCGTCGACGCTGATCCCCTCACAGCGGGACTCGCCTGGTTCCGGGCTCTGCTCGAACACGAACGCGGCGCGTACTGGACCTTCCTCGTCTCCACCCCCGGCCATCTCGCCGTCGGGGCGAGCCCCGAGGCCCACGTGAGCGCGGCGGGCGGACCACCGGCGGGGCCTGGCTGCAGCACCGTGACGATGAACCCCATCTCGGGCACCTTCCGCCACCCCGCGGGCGGGGCGACGGTGGACACCCTGACCGAGTTCCTGGCCTCCACGAAGGAGACCGAGGAGCTGTTCATGGTCGTCGACGAAGAGCTCAAGATGATGTCGGCGGTCTGCAGCGACGGCGGGCGCATCACCGGGCCGCACCTGAAGGAGATGTCGCGGCTGACCCATACCGAGTACATGCTGCGCGGGACGAGCACGATGGACCCCCGCGACATCCTCCGCGAGACGATGTTCGCCCCCACCGTCACCGGGTCGCCGATGCAGAACGCGTGCGCCGTCATCCGCAGACACGAGCGGATGCCGCGCGGGTACTACTCCGGGGTGGCGGCGCTGTTCACCCCGGCGGTCTCCGGCGGGCACGACCTGGACGCCCCCATCCTCATCCGCACCGCGTATCTCACCGGCGGCGAACTGCGCGTGCCGGTCGGGGCGACCCTCGTGCGCCATTCCGACCCCGACGGCGAGGTGAGCGAGACGCACGGCAAGGCGGCGGGGGTGCTCGGGGCGATCGGTGCGATCCCGCGCGACGTCGCCGCCGAGGCGGCGGCGCTCGACGAAGACGCGCCGACGGCGCAGCCGCGACGCCTGGCCGACGTTCCCGAGGTCGCGGCGCTGCTGGCGGCGCGCAACGAGCGCCTCGCACCGTTCTGGCTGAACCCCCAGAGCGGCCACACCGGGCCGTTCGCCGGCCGCTCCGCCGTCGTCGTGGATGCCGAAGACCGCTTCACGACGATGCTCGCCCACCAGTTGCGCCACCTGGGCTTCGCCGCCCGGATCGTGCCGTGGAGCCAGGCCGATCCGGCGCTGCTGGCCGGCGCCGACCTCGTCGTCGCCGGCCCCGGCCCGGGAGATCCCCGCGACGAGGCCAACCCGCGCATCTCCGCGATGCGCCGCGTCGTCGGCGACCGGCTCGCATCGGGCCGGCCCCTGCTGGCGGTGTGCCTGAGTCACCAGGTCCTCGCCGACCGGCTCGGTATCGACCTGGCCCCTCTCGCCTCGCCGCACCAGGGGCTGCAGAAGAGCATCGACGTGTTCGGCGTGCCGTCATCCATCGGGTTCTACAACACGTTCACGGCGCGCGTCGAGCCGGGAACGGCCTCGGTGGGTGAGACGCAGATCGCGGCGGATGCCGCATCCGGCGACGTCTACGCGATGCGCGGCCCCGGCTACGCGTCGATCCAGGGCCACCTGGAGTCGATCCTCTCCCGCGACGGGATGCAGACCCTGGAGCGGCTCATCGGCCACGCCCTGGGGCAGGATCGTCAGTCGTCGGCGGCCCAGTAGCGTTCGACCGGCGAGAGGTCGGCGTGCTCCACCGCGGCCGGATACGGCGTCGGCGAGGCGACGGTGTCCGGTGTCGAGGCCTCCGTCACCGCGCGAGACCGTCTCATGGCGCGTGAGATCGTCGGAGTTGTGCGCAGGACGCACCTCATCCGAAGAGCTGCACCGGATTGACGACATCGGCGAGGATCAGGACGCCGCCCATCACGACCAGAGCGATCACGACGACGAACGTCACCGGCACGAGCTTGGCGGCATCGACGGGGGCCGGCGGAGGGCGACGGAACAGCTTCGCCCACGCCCGACGCACGCCGTCCCACAGGGCGACGACGACATGCCCACCGTCGAGGGGCAGGAGGGGGATGAGGTTGAAGACGAACAGCGCGATGTTCAACGATCCGAGGATTGCGAGCAGGCTCGACACGCGGTCGAGCACCGGCGCGTCGGTCGCGGCGACCTCGCCCGCCAGACGCCCCACGCCGACGACCGACAGCGGTCCGTTCGGGTCGCGCTGCGCGCCGGTGACCATGTCGACCGCCGTCTGATACACCTTCGCGGGCAGCTGCCAGATGATGCCGGCGACCTGGCCGGTCTGGGTCAGCGCCGCCTCGGGCCCGGCCCAGATCGGCTGCGAGACGTACTCGACGGATGCCGTCATCCCGACGAAGCCCACCTCGGCGGTCGTGAGGGTGCCGTCGGCATCCAGCACCTCGCGCGTGGCGAGCATCGGCGTCACCTGCAGAGTCTGCTCGACTCCATCACGCAGCACGACGAGCTCGAGAGTCTCGTTCGGTGCGGCCTGGATGATCGCCGACGCCTCGGCGAAGGTGTCGACGGCGGTGCCGCCGACCGAGACGATCTCATCGCCCGGGAGGATGCCCGCCTCAGCGGCAGGCGATACCGGGTCATCGGCGGTGCACTCGGTCTGGGTCGAATCCGCCGGCAGCACGCACTCGTTGACTGACGCGACCGTCGTCGTGGCCGTCTGCACCCCGATGCCGCTGAAGACGATCGTGAACAGGACGATCGCCAGCAGCAGGTTCATGACCGGGCCGCCGAGCATGATCACGATGCGTTGCCACACCGGCAGCTCGTAGAACGCGCGGTGCTCGCCGGCACCGTCGAGGGTCTGGTCGTTGGCGGTGCGCGCATCCTGGACCATCGTCGCGAAGAAGCCACCGGCGGCCCGCCCGGAGGTGGCGTCGGCGGTGCGCGGTGACGGCGGATACATCCCCGCCATCGAGATATAGCCGCCGAGCGGGATGAGCTTGAAGCCGTATTCGGTCTCACCGAACCGGCGCGACCACAGCGTCGGGCCGAACCCGATCATGTACTGGCCGACGCGCACGCCGAAGGCCTTCGCGGGCAGCAGGTGGCCGAACTCGTGGAGGGCGATGGATGCCGCCAGCCCCACGACCAGCAGCACGACGCCGATGAGGAAGGCGAGGGCGGTCACTCCCCCACGCTACCTGCGCGCGCTTTGAGTTTGCCGAGCCGCCACCACGCGCCGCTCATGCGGGGACGTCGCCAGGCGTGAGGTGCGGGTGAGAGGATGGAGCGGTTATGACGACACCCGATGTGCCCCTCAGCATCCCGCCCATCCTGCGCCCCCAGAATCCGCCGGGCAGGGACCTGAGCGCGGTGGCCGCGCGTTGCGCGCAGCGCGTGGTCGGGGAGGCCGCTGGCGTCGTCGTCACCGGCATCACCCTGTCCACCGGCGATCTGCAACCCGGTGATGTGTTCGTCGGCATCCACGGCGTGCGTCAGCACGGCGCGCGTTTCGCGGCGGATGCCGCCGCGGCCGGCGCCGTTGCGGTCATCACCGACGAGGACGGCGCGCAGCTGGCCGCCGATGCGGGCGTGCCGATCATCGTCACCGACGACCCGCGCGGGCGCCTGGCCGAGCTGGCGGCGTTCGTCTACGGCACCGAGGGCGACACGCCGGTCATGCTCGGGGTCACCGGCACGAACGGCAAGACCTCGACGGTGCACCTGCAGGATGCGCTGCTGCTCCAGCTGGGCCTGGCTTCGGGCATGTCGTCGTCGGCGCGGCGTCACATCCTCGGCGAGTCGATCATGGCGCGGCTGACGACCCCCGAGTCGACCGAGCTTCACGCGCTCATTGCGCACATGAAAGAGCGCGGTGTGGAGGTGTTCGCCCTCGAAGTCAGCGTGCAGGCGATCGTTCGCCACCGCGTCGACGGCGTCGTCTACGACGTCGCGGGGTTCACGAACCTGCAGTACGACCACATGGACGACTTCGCCGACATGGACGAGTACCTGCGCGGCAAGCTCCTCATGTTCCGCTCCGACCGCGCGCGCCGCGCCGTCGTCTCGCTCGACACGCCCGCCGGCAAGGTCGTCGTGGACACCGCCGACATCCCCGTGACGACCATTGCGACCCCCGAGATCGCGGAGGACGCCCCCCTCGCCGCCACCGCCCAGTGGACGGTGCGGATGCTCGACGAAGCCATCAACAGCAGCCGGATGGCACTGAGCGGCCCGGACGGACAGTACCTGGAGACGACCGTGCCGGTCACCGGCCCGCACATGGTCGCCAACGCGGGGCTCGCGATCGTGATGATCCTCGAGGCGGGTCTGGCCTCGTGGGAGCACATCGTCGCCACGCTGGAGCGCGACGGCGGCATCCGGGCGATGCTGCCGGGGCGCACCGAGGTCGTCACGACGGGGCGCGGCCCGGTCGTGTATCTCGACTTCGCGCACACCCCCGACGGCTTCGACATGACGGCCCGAGCCGTCCGGCGTCAGACCCCCGGAAAGCTGCTCATCATGTTCGGCGCCGACGGCTCACGCGACACGACCAAGCGCCCCGCGATGGGCCGCGCGGCGGCGCGCAACAGCGACATCGCGATCGTCACCGACCACCACCCGCGCTGGGAGGACCCGAAGGTCATCCGCGACGGCCTGTACTCCGGCGCGGCCGAGATGCCCCCCGAGGGCGGACTGTACGACATCACGCCGCCCGAGGACGCGATCGTGAAGGCGGTCTCGCTCGTGGGCGAGGGCGACGCGATCCTCTGGTTCGGCCCTGGCCACCAGGACCACCGCGAGATCCAGGGCGTGCGCACCGCGTACAACCCGCGCCGGATGGCGCTCGACGCCCTGCGCGCCGCCGGCTGGTAGCCCCCCGCGACAGCGAGACCCGCTCCCGACGCCGAGACCCCGCCTCCGGGCCGCGGGTCTCGGCGTGCAGAGCGGGTCTCGCCACGGTGGGGCGGCACGGGGCGGCACGCGGGCGGTCAGTGGGTGCGGGCGATCGCGGCGTCCGCGGCCGCTCGTGCCCAGCGCTCGGCCTCGGCGAGCGAGG
>JASGEE010000055.1:0-10618 GCA_047606715.1 Microbacterium sp. | reverse complement strand
CGCCGACTTCCGGCGACGCACCCACCTCTCCAGCTGATCACGCTCCACATCCGAGAGCGTCAACTCGGGCAGCACAGGTCCTCGTCGCGACATACTCCATTCTACAAAACTAGAAATGAATTAACGATGTGACACACTAGCTTCTACATGGCGGAGGTTTTGCTTTGACCTGGTGAGAGACGGTTTCCGCCCTCGGCCAGTGAGCGAGCAGAGCAAGACGAAACGGGCCTCCCCTACCTGGTCGTTGCGCGAGCGGAGCGAGACGAAACGGCCTCCTCGGAGAGGTTGTGCCGGTTTTGTGCCGGTAGACAGCCGCCAACGACACTCGGACGCCGGGTGGCGTAGCGTTGCAACGGAGGAGGCGATCGCATGGACGCCAGTGAGAACTGGGATCGCAACGCCACGCTGGCAGCGCTCGAGGATCAGGAGATCGCTGCGATTCTGCACGAGCGTCGCTACATGGACACTGAGCCTCTTAGCGACGTCGCGGCCCGCTTCGGAGTCAACCTCAAGGCCTTGTGAGATCAGCTCGTCGCGAGCGACTTCTCGGCACGCTGTAACTGCACGCGAGTCGAAACCCCGGCGACGCCCGCGTGCAGCATTTGTAGCCAATCTGGTGTACAAATGCTGCATGGCAGGCTCCACGATCGCGAAGCTCGGCGCGATCGCCGCAGAGCGCTGGGGCATGGTCACGACCGCGCAGGCGGCCAGCGCCGGCATCTCTCGCAAGACGCTCTCAAGCCTGACGACTTCCGGTGCCCTCGAGCGTCTCGCGCAGGGCGTCTATCGGATGGCCGGCGCACCGGCTGCCATGCTCGAGATCGACACCATCAGAATTCACTGGCTCGCTCTCGGGGGCACGACCTCCGTGATCGCAGCGGGAAGGTCGGCAGCGGCGCTGCACGAGATCGGCGACTGGCTCCCTGGAGCATCCGAGTTCGTCGCCGCCACTCGACGGACCACGAGGATTGACGGGGTCCGAATCCGGATCAGATCGCTGGAGGCCAAAGACACCGTGTTCGTCGACGGTATGCCGACCATGACCGTCGAACGGACGATCGCAGACCTCGTCGAATCGCAGGAAGACCTCTCCCTCGTGTCCGATGCCGTCGCGCAGGCGATTCAACGAGGGACTCTGCTGCGTCCGGATCGCCTGAAGGAGATGCTCGAACCGCTGGCCCACCGATACCGGGAGCCGTCGGGGGCCGCGCTCGTGGAGCGACTCAGCGAAGCGGCGCCAAGCTAGGTCGCGGGTAGAGGCCAGACAGGTTCACTCGAACCGCGACGACGTATCCGCTGCGGAACAGCCGGTGGCACTTGCGTGCCCATCGCGATGGATCGTTGTGGAGCCACAAACGCCCACCGGGCATCGCGCGGTCGAGAATCGGGAGATCCTCCAGCGGAAGGCTGCCGGACACCGTGTAGGTGTTGAGTTCCGCAATCACGGTCAGCGTTCCAATCACGCGGCGCACGGCGCTGCCGACGATCCGTTCGCGGAACTCGATCTGCACCATGGCAGCGCCTCTATCAGCCATCCGCGTTCAGGTCGCGGAGCATCTCATCGACGAGCTCGATCGTCTGATCAAAGTACGCAGCCTCGGCGGCCGACACGGCGGTCTCATGATTACCGAGCAACAACGTTCGATATTCCTCGAGCGCACCGACCATCAGCGTCTGCTTCATTTCGCCAACTACGTCCGTGGGCCGCATCTCACTCGCCATCGGAGTCTCCTCCAAGTACCACCCAGACCCGCTCCCGCAGCTCGCTGAGATTGATGGGCTTCCCCGCGAGCTTCTCGAGTAGCTCGTCGAGGCCCCACACGACCATGCGTCCAAACCTGGCGGAGTAGATGCCCACTCGTCCGACGCGGTAGGTGTTAGAACGGTCGAACAGGGCGTATCCGACCAATTGCAGAAGGTCCTGGATCCGCAAGGTGTCCGATCGTCCCCCCTCCCGCTTGACCTTGTCGCCGAGCCTCGTCTTGAGATCCAAGAGCAGATCACCCGCAATGATGTCGGCGTCTGCAGCGCACAACGTAGACCCGTCGAAGATCGGCCCGATGCAGAACGGCCCCGCGATGTTTGGAATCAGTGCCGTCTCGGCAAGCGTGACGAGAGAGTCCAGTTGACGCAGCGCGTCCTCCGAGGCCAGCTCAAGCAGGTGCATGGCATCGAATGTGGCGTCCTTACGCAGCGCAGCCAGCGGCGATCCCCCGGCAAGCCCGATCCTGTATACCTCGGTGAGCAGCGACAGCGCCCACGACGCCCGGAAGACAGTTGAGCGATCCCCGATCGACTGCGCGACCTGAGCTGCCACGATCACTGCGTCGATGTTAGCGAGGTCATCCTCGTCGCCAAGGAAAGCCAACCGTGCGAGGTCAGCGCTGTAGGAGTGATCCAGCCGGAACCGCGTGGCGTAGTCGAAAGCGCCGCCCAGTGTGCCCGGGTTCGACGACCCGCCTTCAACACGGAGGGTCGGCCGCGCAGCGCGATACTCGGCCTGGATCAGACGCGTGTTCGGGAACTCCTCGGTCAACAACTGTCGCAGGGGCGAGGCCCGATCGCTGATCGCGGCCGTGAGACTCGTATACCGGTAGAGGCCAACGTTCGTGTTCATCGGGTCTCTCCTTCGGTCGCTACTGCTCGGGTTCCGCCCAGCAGGCGGTCAAGCGCACCATTCGCTCGCACGGCGGCATCCGACCGCGCACGGCTGTACTTCTCGGTCACCTGCATCGAGGAGTGCCCGAGGATGGCCTGGACGTCGTTCGCTGCTGCCCCCGCGTCGAACAGCAGCGTCGCGAGTGTGTGGCGAAGGTCGTGGATGCGCAGATCCGGACGCTCGAGCCTTGATCGCAGCCCATCCCAGTCGACGGCCCGCCGAACATTCGAGGGATTGAGCCGGCCACCCCGAGCACCGGTGAACACCAGCTCATTCCGGCCGAGCCCGTCCAGGCGTCGCACCAGGATCGGGCGCAGCGCAGCCGGAAGCGGAACGGTGCGCTCCTTATGGCTCTTTGGCGACTGTTCGCTCACCTTGCCGCCTCCCGCCGGCGAGAAGCTCCGCCGCACATTGATGACGCCGTGATCGAGATCGACGTCACTCACTCGCAATGCGCTGGCCTCTCCCGCGCGCATCCCGGTGTAGACCAACGCTGCGAGGTAGTCGCGATGCGGCCCTTCGCCTACGAAGTCGAGCATCACCCTGACCTCGGCCGTGTTCAGCGCTCGCGACCGAACACTCTCCGGCCGTTCGGGCCGGGGTCGGCGAGCCAGGCGGACAGGATTCGCGACGATGATCCCTGCTCGAGCCGCACCTTCCAGCAGGCGGCTGAGCAGCGCGAGTGCGTCATTTCGTGTCGACGCTGATCCACTCCACTCGGCGATGGCACCGTCGATGTCGGAGACCGAAATCGTCTCAAGCCTGCGGTGACCGAGCCACGGCTGCACTCGAAGTCGCCATCCCCGTTCGTATGCCGCTTCGGTCGCAGGTCGGATACCTTCGGTGAGGACCGGCCAGTACCTCGTGTGCCAGGCGTTGAGGGTCATCCCACCTTCGGGGCGAACGGTCAACCGCGCTTCGCTGCGGACCTTCTTCGCCTCTGCGAGCGTGTCGACGAGGAAGCTGCGTTCCCGGTCCTCGCCGTTCATGCCGACGGCCCACACACGCACCTGATACTTGTTCCGATCGGCGCGGTAACGAATGCCCTCGGGCAGTGGTTTTCGAGTCTTCGGATCGATCCGCGAGCTATGGGAGGACACGAGTGCCTCCCGCATCCAGGAACGCTTCGATCGTCGATGTCCGCCACAGCATGTGCTTGCCCACGTGAGCATCCGGAAATGGCACGCGTGCTTGTCGCCTCAGCGAGTCGAACGTGGAGAGCGGTACGCGGCAGCGCTCGGCGACCTCCCTCCTCGTCATGTACTTGTCGATCTCAACGGATTCGACGTCGGCTCGCTCGTCCACGAGTTCAGTTGCGTCGCGCATCCTTCTCTCCCTTCTTGTCTTCGAAACGGACCCGTCGCCCGCCCCGCCATTCCCGCGCAGCTCGAGCCGCTTCGGTCGCGAGCGCGCGGTCACCGTCGGATCGCCATCCCATGCCCGCGAAGCTCCACGAACCGATGACGAGCACCTCTTCGACGTCGTGCCCGTCGCTCTGGGCGCGCTCGACAATGCGGTCGAGTCTCCAGCGCTGACGAGCGCTGCGAAGGGACCCGAGAGTGACGGAGTAGCGACGCGACTTCGAGGAGAAGTGACCTCGGAAGCCGAGCATGTGAGCCCACTTGGGCAGCAGCGCGTATGGGCCATCCGCGTCGCCGGTTTCACCCATCCGGGTCGAGATTTCCTTAAGCCTGCGAATGTGCATCCGTGCGCCGACGCCGCCATCAAGGTCTTCCGTCGCCTTGGTCGCGTACTTCGCGATGTATGCAGCCACGGCCCGGTCGGAGAGCGTTCCGTCGAGCCCGTCGCGCCGCACGATCGGTTGGACGTCGATCTGAGCACCCCATCGCTGCGTGCGTGGCTCAGCACCAGACGTGAGCGGCGGGGCGGCGTAGGCGACAAGACGTACCGCTGATCGGATTGCGGCACTCAGGTGCACCTCCGTCACCTCGCGCGGAGCGGCGGGGAACTCTTCATCCGGGCTGACACCGTCGAGTCGAATGATCGCGTGGAAATGCACGGCGCCCCGTCGCTGGAACTCCGCGACCTTGGCGAACTGCACCCGTACGATCTCGGCTGCGGCTCGTTGGGTGAGGCCGAGCTCGTGCGCGAGACTGCGACGAAGCTGGATCGTGAACCGTCGCCAGAGCTCTGGAGCGAAGTACTGCCACACGATGTGCGCCTCGTAGTCGTAGCAGTCGTGGCACATCGGGTCGCCGAGCACCGGATCCCCCGGTTCATGACCACAGCGGCAGCCTCGAGGGCGACCATGCTCGCAGGTGCCATGAATGCGTGAGCGCGAGGTCGAGTGCACCGTGCCGAACGATGGCGCGGTCAGCGTGACGAAGACCATCGGATGCTCGGCGATTCGTTCCGGAACACCCTTCATCCCACCGGCTGCACCCGCCATGATCATGTGCCAGGTGTCGCCCTTGTATTCGTGACTGCAGGACTCGCACCGACGGGATCGCCGGTTGCCGCAGCGGGTGTACGTCAGCCCGTCCGGCTGGGAGGTGCTGCTGAACTCGCTGAGCACTTCGCCGGTTCCGGGATGCAGTGTCGACGACGAGCCGGAGAGCCGCACCGGGTTGGAGCAGTATCCGGTTCTCGCCGCGCCGGCCATCCACGAGTCGAACTCCGGGCTCCGCAGCCGGGCTGCGACGGACTCAGCGAGGCTCACCGGTCACCACCATCGTCGGGCTGGCGCAGCCGATCGGGTACACGTTGCCCGCGACGTCGCTTTGGAGCACAGGGCGGCAGACGTCTGAGTCCTGGCCGTCCGCTTCCCGCTGGCCCTGCCACTCGAGCATCTCGGCATCCGTGCAGGAGAGGTTCGCCACGCGACCGTACGTAGGCGTATAGCTGATCATCGCCGAGTCTTCGTAGACGGCCTGAAACGTCTGCTCAGAGCGGTCCCATACGAGCCTCAGGTTGCAGGGAACGGGATTCGTTACCGTCTCCGCGCTCGTCTCGAGTGCGGGGCGCATGGCCGCTCCTATTGCACCGCCGCCGGCAAGCAGAAGCAGGCCGGAAAGCACCGCAGTCACGGTGATTGTCGTCTTGTTCATGACTCCTCCTTTGTTTCTGTCGTCTCTCTGTTCCTCCGAGCACGCGGGCGTCGAGGCTTTGGTCCGTCGTCCGCTTCCGGCAGCTCGATCGGACGAGGGTTGGGCGCGAAGTATCCGAGCGCTGCGTCGCGGATCTGCTCGTCTGCGGCGTAGGCTGCGCGCACGCGCTCGGGAGGCGCCCCATCCTCAGGGAGCACGTAAGCGACGCCGGGTGTCCGCGGCGAGATCTCATGGCACATGGCCCCGGCCGCGACGGCACCGTCCCCCAGCACCATCCCGGTCTCGACGCGGTCGCGAAGGCGCAGCCCAACGGTCTGGGTGAAGAGTCCACGCGCAGGCAGCGTCTCCTTCCGCGGATCCTGAAGACATGCGAAGAGGATGAAGCCGACTGCCCGCCCTTGCGACGCGAGTGTCGCGATGGCCGCGTTCGCGCGGCGCAGCATCTCGCGGTCCGTTTCATATGCCGTGAGGGCAGCCAACTCGTCGATGAGTACGACGACCGTCGGGCTCTCGGCGGTTGCGGTGTGCTGACGTGTGACTCCAGCGAGGTCTCGAGCACGCGCCTGCATTACCTGTACGGCTTCTTCGAGCAGCGCCACCGAGTGAGCAGCATCCGACGCGAACCGCGTGAGCAGGTCGCGGCCCATCGCGAGTTCCATGCCGCCCTTGCGATCGATACCCCAGACCTCGACAAGGCCGGAGTGGATCGGCTGCACAAGACCGAGGAGGAGGCCCCACACCAGAGAGGCCTTACCGCTCCCCGAGGACCCGGCGACCAGCGTGTGAGGGCCAAGCGGCAGACGCCACTCCTCTCCCCCATCCGTGACGCCCATGAGAACGGATGCTCCGTCCCAAGTGCCGCCCAGCGGAAAGCTGAACGGCTCGGCGAGAGCGTCGACGTAGTCGATACGCAGGGCGAGCTCGCCGACATGCGCGCCCGTGACGGTGACCCGGACAGCGTTGAACGCCTGAGCGATGCGGCCCGACGCTGCGACGAGGTCTTCACGCGCCAGTCCAGCCGGCATCGAAACCGGCAGTATGCACGTGTCCCCATGCCATGTCGGCCGACCCGCGCCCGTGACGAGCTTCTGCCCGCTGTAGGTCCTGACCTCGAGTCCGAGCTGCACCGCGAGGGATGGCCAGACTCCGGTTATCCAGTTCGCCATCTGGAACTGCCAACGGTCGCGCTCCAGCGTGGCGAAGCGAAGACTCGCGATCACTCGGCGAACCACCACGGTTCCGATCGCGACTACGAGCAGCCAGTTGATGAGCTGTCCAACGAACGGGATCGCGTTGAACATCGTGAGCACCACGATGAGCACCAGCAGCCACCAGCCGCGCCGCACGAGGACTGGAATCTCCGTCGCCCAGTACGCGCGCTCGAGACGCCATGACCACGTCATCATTCACCGCCCCTCGGCTTGCTAGGGGCCTTCATCTCCCTGGCGCGGAGCGAGAACGCGACACGGGGACGTCCGCCGGTCTCCTGGATGTACGGGGTCACGAAGAGCCCGTCGAAGACCACCGGCCGGAACGGGAGGCCATTCGCCTCCGGCGGAAGCTGCGGTTCGAGGACGCTCGCGAGCTTCACCGTGATCTCGTTCTGCCCCTTCCGCGCATCGGGATCAGCGTCGATCACGCGGACCTGCCACAGCGGGTGACCGGTGTTCTTGTCGAGGTCCTGCCCGTGGGGCTGCCCGTCTTCCCACTTGATGACCGGAGTGACCTCGCCGATGGCGAACGCGCCGACAGGGAAGTACGCCTCGAAGCTGACCGGGATTCCTGACTGAAGTGCCACCGCTGGCTCCTTTCAACTAGAGATGGTTGCCTTACGTTTGTAACAGTACTTTGCCACTGTACTTTGCGCAAGTACTTAGCAACACGAGATGCCGTACGCTGATCGGGTGGGCAAGAATCTGAATCAGTTACAGATACCGGCACCTGTCGCCGGGCTCCTTGCCAACCTCACGAGGGTCCAGACAGACCCCGCCGCGGACTTCGAGCGCTCGGTACCGCCTCGTTGGACACCGACGGCCACAGACCTTCCCGAGGACACGACGGAAGAGTGGCTCCAGCGCGTCGCAGGCATCAGCACCGAGTTGGCGGACCGCTCAGCGGATGTTCGCGCGCTGCTGACGGCCTACAGCCAGGCAGTCGCGGATCCGCGTCCCGAACTGTCGATGCTCGCCAAGTGGCAGCGTGTGTCCCCGAGCGCCCTACGGCACCGGTACAACGAGCAGCACGTACAGTCAGTGCGCGAGCTGCTCAAGCCTGAGCCCCTGATCGATATTGTCCTTGAGCCGTTCATCGCGGTGGTCGACAGCGATTTCAAGGGCATCAGTCCGGAACTGGACGAACAGCTGAGCCTCCGCACCCGCATGCGCAGCATTGTCTCCGAGGAGTTCGTCGCCCTCTTCGGCGAGAACGCCCCCAAGCAGATGGGCTTCGTCCGAAATCCGGCCGACGAACGGATCACTCGCCCGATCGACGACCTCTCCGGGTTCATGAGCACGGCTTTGAAGCGCCGCGAGCCGGAGCTCCTGCCAGTGTTCGACGCGTGGCACCGGCGCTTCGAAGCCCGACCGATCAAGCCTGAGGACGTGAAGGCCAAAGCCACCCGTGTCCGTCGGTCAGGCGCGTGAGCCGAGCTGTGAAGACTTTCTTTACTCGTTCAAGGCCGGCCTCCGTCCGGCCGCGAGGCGGGTAGGAGCGCCGCACTGCGGTGCGTCCGGTCCTCGCTCCGCTGCGGTCCGGGCGCTCCTCGGCGCCACTCCTACCCGCCTCGCGGCAACTTGACATTCTGTGGAAGCAAATTTCAACCTGAGCTGATCCTGGACATTGGAGCCGCACTCTCGTCCTAGATGGACAGTCTGACCGTTAGATTTTCAATCTAGGCCGTAGAATGACATTTATGGATCTCGAAGCGTTCGGATCGTCGCCCATCGGTGACCTCGTTGCTATCGCCGGTCATGACGCGCGGTTCGACCGCCCGTATCGCCACTCAGCATTTGTGCCCCACCCACTGCCGACGTCCGTCACCCTGTCACCTGAGACGCTCATCGTCATGTCCGAAGCTGACCGGGCTCTCGGACACATCAACGCTCGAGTACAGTTCCTTCCCAACCCATCGCTACTCGTCCGCCCAGCCCTAGCGACCGAGGCGAAGGCCACCTCAGCGATCGAAGGCACGTACGCGACCCTCGATGAGATCCTCGCAGCAGAGTACGTGGATGGCCCGCTCTCGCGTGAAGTGCGAGAAGTCCGGAACTATATTGAGGCTGCACTCCAAGCTCTGAGTCTGATCGACACACTTCCGATCAGTCGCCGACTCATCGAGCCCCTCCACGCGATCCTGGTACGCGGCACCCGAGGGGACGGATACGACGCAGGCTCAATCCGTCAGAAGCAGGTCTTCGTTGGCGAAGAAAATGCTCCTGTCGAAGATGCCCGTTTTGTCCCCGCTCCACCGGGAGAGACCCTCAACACCGGTTTCTCGGACTGGGAACGCTGGGTCAACGACGACAACGTCGTCATCCCTCTGCTGGCACGAGTAGCGATGGCCCACTACCAGTTCGAGACCCTTCATCCCTTCTCCGATGGCAACGGTCGACTCGGCCGGCTCATCATCACTCTTCAGTTGATCACTGCCGGCGAGCTAACACATCCGGTGCTGAACCTCTCCGCCTGGTTCGAGCCCCGTAAGAGCGAGTACATCGACGCTCTACGGGATGTCAGCCTCACCGGCGACTTCGACACATGGATCCGGGTGTTTTGTGTCGCGGTGAAAGAACGAGCTGACGCTGCCGTCGCCACGGTGAACCGACTCTTCGAGTACCGCGACAGCGTCGTCGCCCGCGCGACTGAAGCAGGTAGCCGACGGATAGGAGTTGAGGTTGCAGACTTCCTGATCGGTCACCCAGTCTTCTCCATCAACGAGCTCCACCGCGGAGTTGGCATCGCGATCAACACCGCGACGCGGAGGGTCGCAGAGCTTGAGGCGCTCGGAGTGATCCGCGAAGTCACTGGGGGTTCTTACGGACGCCTCTACTTCGCCACCGAGGTGGCGCGTCTGCTGGAAAACCCTCAGTAGCGCTGGCCAACACCAGGGTAGGTGTGCCGGTCCCGGGCCGGGAACTCGGTTGAAACCATCGAGAACCAGCCACCACCAACGAGCACGACTTCCGCGGAATCACGCGGCAAACGAGCACTCGTGAGCACCCACAAACCCCTCGAATACAACTGAAAATCGTGAGGTCACGGGATCGACGCCCGTCGGAGCCACCACCTAAAGGCGCGGCGGATCAGGCTTTTTCCGGCCTGACGCCTCGCCCCCCTGCCAGTTCTGCTGAGATCGGGCCATTCTTGGGCCATTTCCACGGCCGGACTTGCCCTTGCGCCCCGGCCCGGCGCCCTTGCCGGCGCCGCCGCCAAGGGCCTGGTCGAGCACGGCACCGGCGCGCAGCGCGACACCTTCTCGGGCTCGGGAGTAGCGCTCGGTGACCTGGAGGCTGGAGTGCCCGAGGGTCGCCTGCACGTCGGGCGCGCTGGCCCCCGCGTCGAACAGGATCGTGGCGAAGGTGTGCCGGAGGTCGTGCATCCGCAGGTCGGGTCGGCCGATCGCCGTCCGCAGCACATCCCAGTCGACGGCGCGGCGCGTTGTGATTGGTGAGCCGACCGCCGTCCGGTCCGGACAGCAGCAGGTCGTCCGGTTTCTTGCCTCGTGCGGCGTCCTCGGCGTAGGGGCGTAGCGCGGCGATCAGCGGCACCTCGCGGGACTTGTGGCTCTTGGGGCTCTGCTCCACCAGCTCGCCGTTCCTGCCGGGGCTCAGCGACCGGCTGACCCGGATGATGTTGTGCGCGAAGTCCACGTCGCGCACCCGCAGCGCGGTCG
>JASGEE010000054.1:0-6318 GCA_047606715.1 Microbacterium sp. | reverse complement strand
GGCCAAAGGAGCCGTTTCTCGCTGTGCGCGGCGCGGGTGTCCCGATTTGGCCTGCTTTTGGCACGGGCGGCGGAGGAATCGCCGCCGCAGACGTCGTGCGTCGGCTCAGGCCCGGGCGCTCCCGCCGGTCATGTGCCGCAGCGCACGCGCCCAGGGCGATGTCTGAACCTCCGTCCAGGACGCCCCGTCGCGTGATCCTCCGGCTCGTGTCAGCCCGTGATCGCCGACCGATCCACCGAGAAGGTCCCGGTGCGGCCGTCGGGCGTCGTCACCGTGACCTCGGCTGCCCCTTCCCCTCCGGCGAAGACGCGCAGCGTGAGCGCGTCGAGGTAGTCATAGTCCGGACGATCGTCACGCGCACCCCACGGGATCACGGCGCCGGGCCGCACATACAGCGGGAGGCTCGTGTAGCCGTGGGTCTCGCGCACCCAGCGGCCCCCGTCGACGACGTCGCCGGTGAGCAGCGAGGTCCAGGTGCCGACCGGCAGGTAGAACTCGACGTCCCCGCTCGGTGAGAACACGGGCGCCACGAGCAGATCGGGGCCGAGCATGTACTGCCGGTCGAGGTATGCGCAGGCCGGGTCGTCTGGGAACTCGAGCACCATCGGGCGCAGCAACGGCGTGCCGGATGCCGCGGCATCCACCCCGCACGAGAACAGGTACGGCATGAGTCGCATCTTCAGGCGCGTGAAGATGCGTGTCACCTCGACGGCCTCCTCGTCCACCAGCCACGGCACCCGATACGACCCGGAGCCGTGGAACCGGGAGTGGCTCGACAGCAGCCCGAACGCCGTCCACCGCTTGAACACACCGGCGTCGGGAGTGCCCTCGAACCCGCCGATGTCATGACTCCAATGGGCGAATCCGCTGAAGGCGAGCGAGAGTCCGCCGCGCAGGGTCTCGGCCATGGAGGAGTACGAAGAGGTCGAGTCGCCGCCCCAGTGCACCGGCATCGACTGGCCGCCCGTTGTCGCGGAACGGGCGAACAGCACTGCGTCGTCTGCTCCGCGCGCCGAGACGAGCACGTCGTGCACGGCGCGGTTGTACAACTGTGCATACCGGTTGTGCATGCGCTCGGGATCGGCGCCGTCGAACCACACGACATCGGTCGGGATGCGCTCGCCGAAGTCCGTCTTGAAGCAGTCGACGCCCTGGGCGACGAGGCGGGCCAGGTGCGACTGGAACCAGGCGACGGCGTCGGGGTTCGTGAAATCCACCAGCCCCATGCCGGCCTGCCACATGTCCCACTGCCAGACCGAGCCGTCGGCGCGCGCGACGAGAAAACCCGCCGATGCCGCCTCGGCGAACAGCGGGGAGCGCTGGCCGATGTACGGGTTGATCCAGACACACACCCGCAGGCCCCGCTCGTGCAGGCGTCCGAGCATGCCGTCGGGGTCGGGGAAGACGCGCGGATCCCATGCGAAGTCGCACCAGTTGAACTCCCGCATCCAGAAGCAGTCGAAGTGGAAGACCGACAGGGGCAGGTCGCGCCGCGCCATCTCGTCGATGAAACCCGTCACCGTGGCTTCGTCGTAGTCGGTCGTGAAGCTCGTCGAGAGCCACAGTCCGTACGACCACGCGGGCACGATCGGCGGGCGACCGGTGAGGGCGGTGTAGCGCGCCAACACGTCTTTGGGGGTGGGGCCGGCGATGACGAAGTACTCCAGCGCCTCGCCGCTGACCGAGAACTGCACCCTCTCGACGGCCTCGGAGCCGACCTCGAACGAGACATGCCCCGAGTCGTTGACGAGCACGCCGTACCCACGATTCGACAGATAGAACGGGATGCTCTTGTACGCCTGCTCGCTCGCGGTGCCGCCGTCCGCGTTCCACGTCTGGATCGTCTGACCGTTCTTGACGAGCGGACCGAAGCGTTCGCCGAGCCCGTAGATCAGCTCGCCGACGCCGAGGTCGAGCTGTTCGTGGACGTACGTGCGCTCAGCGGTCGGGGAGGTCTTCGCGTCGGCGACGATCCCGGCATCCACCTGCGCATCCGTGGCGACGCGCACGTAGCCGGTGCCGCGGCGTCCGCTCCCCGTCAGGCGCTTGCCGTCCAGGTGGAAGGAGAGATCCCAGCCGGCGCCTTTCACGATCTTGGCGGTGAGCGGCCCGGTCGTGAGCGTGCCTGCGTCCGGGCCGATCGCGACGGCGCACGCGGATGTCTCGGAGCCGGCACCGGGCAGGTCGAAGCCGCCGTGCCACGCGGTGCCCTCGTGGTGTGCGATACGTACGCGGATGACGCCGTCGGCGGGCGAGGAGAGCGTCACCGTCAGGACGGGGCGATTGAGGGTATGGCCGCGCGATGCGATCACAGCCGTGGGTGCGGTGATGACCAGACCGTCGCCGTCGGGCGTGTCCGCCGGCCAGATGTCGTACGCCTCCTGGGCGTAGAGGGCCGTGACCCCCGGTCGCTGCTGCCAGAACCCGTCGGTGAACTTCACGGCATCCTCCTCGATACGTTGCCGTTCCAAACCTATCGCCGTCAGCGATGGGCGGTCGTCTTGCGGCGCATGCCGACACTGCTCGCCGAGGTGGCCGCTGGCGCGGGCGTCCGGCAGGGGTGTCGGGAACCGCCGTGCCGAGCGCGGCTGAGGGCGGATGCTGACAGGTGCGGCTCAGGTGGGGACGCTCCAGCCGAGCGATTCGATGTAGCGCAGCAGGACGCCCTCGCGCAGCGCCCACGGCGAGGTCTCGAGCTCGTCGACGTCGAGCAGCTCCATCGCGGTGTGCAGCACGACGGCGGCCGCGACGATCTGGAACGTGCGGTCGGGGGTGATCCCCGGCAGCTCCTGGCGGGCGGATGCCGGGATCTTCGCGAGTCGCGGAATCCACGACCCGAGCCCGTCGCGGTGCAGCAGCATCCGTTCCTCGCCGGGCCACGCCGGCATCGGTGCGCCGGCGAGGCGGGCGAGGGAGCGGATCGCCTTCGACGAGCCGACGACGTGGTTCGGTGTCGGCAACGTGCGCAGCGCCGCCGCGGCGGGGCGCAGCACCTGGCGGGCATGTGCGCGCAGGTGTTCGACGGCATCCATCCCCGGCGGGTCGTCGGGCATGAACTGCACCGTCATCCGCCCCGCGCCCAGCGGCACGGATGCCGCCGCCTCCGGCACCTCCTCGGTGCCCGAGCGAGCCCGAGCGAGCCCCCGCCGATGTCGAACAGCAGGATCTGACCGGCTGACCACCCGAACCACCGCCGCACCGCGAGGAAGGTGTAACGCGCCTCCGCCTCGCCGCCGAGCACCTGGAGCCCCTGCCCGAGGGCCGCTTCGATGCGCGCGATGACCTCGGCGCCGTTGCGCGCCTCACGCACGGCGCTCGTCGCCGTCGCCAGCAGTTCGGCGACGTTCTCCCGGGCGACGAGCTCGCGCGCCTGGGCGACGGCATCCACGAGCGCGTCGACCCCCTCGTCGCTGATCGACCCGTCGGGTTGCAGGTAGCGCATGAGCCGCAGCACCGTGCGCTGGCTGGTCGTCGCCAGCGGGCGCCCCGCTCCGGGCCGGCGAGACCCGCTCTACACGCCGAGACCCGGGTTGTGGATGCCGGGTCTCGGCGTGCGGAGCGGGTCTCGATCATCGGGGCCGGCTCGGCGTCGAGAGCGGCCGTCGTCGGCCGCCGCTCCGTGAGAGACCTATGACACGACCCGCCCCTCGGTGAGACGTACGACGCGGTCGATGAGACCGCCGGGGGCATCGGGCACGCGCACGTGCGAGATGAGCACGACCGCCTGATCAGGTCCGACGGCGCCCAGCAGATCGCGCAGGAGAGCGTCCGACTGGTCGGCGTCGACGCCCGCCGTCGGCTCATCGAGCACGAGCACGGGAAAGCCGTGCAGGATGCCGCGGGCTAGCGCGATGCGCTGCGCTTGACCGCCCGAGACGAGCGCGCCGCGCTCGCCGACGCGCGCGTCGAGCCCGCCCCGTTCGTGCAGCCACGGGCCGAGTCCGACGCGCGCGAGGATGTCCTCCAGCTCGGCATCAGTCGCCGTGTCGCGAGCGAACAGCAGGTTCTGGCGGATGTCCTCGTCGAACAGCATCGGCTGCTGCTCGCACAGTCCGACCGTCCGGCGCACGTCGTCGGCGGCGAGCGTCGAGACGTCGACACCGCCGATCGTGTAGGTGCCGGCGGGCGTGTCGAGAAAACGCACGAGCACGTGCGCGAGGGTCGTCTTGCCCGCACCGCTCGACCCGACGACGAGCACGCGCTCGCCCGGGGCGACGGTGAGGTCTCCCCCCCGCAGCGCCTCGACGTCTGGCTCGCCCGGCCAACGGGCGGATGCTCCCCGCAGTGCGATCCCGGAGCCGAGGTCGGCCGCCGCGCCCGGGGGACTGGGGGTGGGCTCGGCCGGGATGCCCGCGGGGATGCCGTTCGGCACCGACTCCGCGATCCGCCGCGCGGCCGCCCGGACCTGACGCCATGACGCGGCGGCGGCGGGCACGGCGGAGAACACCTCGAACACCACCATCGGCACGAGGACGGCGACCGCGAACGCGGGACCGGCGAGCGTACCACCGGTCACGGCGGGGGAGGCGACCAGCACCGCGAGCACCGATGACCCTCCTGCGAACAGCGACACGAGGGCCGCGGTGCCGGCCTGGGCACCCGCACGGCGGGTGACGGCGCGACGGAGCTCCGCGTCGGCGTCGGCGATGCGCCGAGCGCTCTCGCCCTCGGCGCCGAACGCGACGAGCACGTCGAGGCTCGCGAGGTGGTCGAGCACGGCGTCGGCCAGGCGCGCGCGTAGCGGCGCGATCGACCGTTCGGCGTGCGAGCCCGAGACCCACCCCCACGCCGTCGCGACGATCGCGGTGACCGCGAGGCACCCCAGCAGCGTCAGCGCGGCGGGCCACCACACGACGGCGACGAGCCCGACCGCCCCGACCGCCACCGCGGCCGACGACACGAGCGGCAGCACGACCCGCAACGGCAGGTTCTGCAGCTCGTCGACGTCGTCGACGAGCGCGCCGAGCACCGACCCCCGGCGTGTGCGCGACAGAGCGTCGGGGGCGAGCGGGATGAGCCTGCGCACGAGGTCGGTGCGGGTCACCGCGAGCTGGCACAACGCCGCGTCGTGGCTCGCCAGCCGCTCGGTGTACCGGAACGCTGCCCGGGCCAATGCGAACGCGCGCACCCCGACGACGGCCGCCGAGAGGTACATGACGGCCGGCTGCTCGCTCGCACGGACGATGAGCCATGCGCTGCACGCGAGCAGGGCGACGGCGGATGCCTCGGAGAGGAAACCCGCTGCAGCCCCCGGCCAGAACCGCCGCAGCGGCGGCATCGCGCGACGCAGGATGTCGTTCGCGGTTGTCACGATGTCACCGCCTCGCGCGTCGCGAGGGTCACGGTGCGGTCGGCGATCTCGCGTGCGGTGCGGCGGTGCGAGACGAGGATGACCGTCGCCCCGGCATCCGCCAGCTGCCGGACGCTCCGCCACAGCGCTGCCTCGGTGTCGGGGTCGAGGGCCGCGCTCGGCTCGTCGAGGGCGATCACGGGGGCGTGCCCGCGCAGGTGCCGGTGGATCGCGCGCGCGACCGCGACGCGCTGCGCCTGTCCGCCGGAGAGCCCCGCACCCTGCACGCCGAGCTCACGTGCGGGGTCGAGGTCGCCGGCCTGCGCGAGCTCGAGGGCCCGCGCGACCAGGTCGTCGGGGGCGTCCGCGTCGCCGAGGGCGATGTTCCCGGCGATCGTGCCGGAGACCAGGCCCGGCTGCTGGCCGGCCCACGCGAGCCACTTCGATGGCGGCAGCGCTCGCACCGGCATCCCGCCCACGGATGCGGCGCCCTCGAACGCGGCGCCGCCGCGCAGGGCTGCGAGCAGACTCGACTTGCCCGACCCGCTCGGCCCTTCGATCAGGGTGACGGTGCCGGGTGTGGCGGTGAAGGAGACGGGGGGCAGCAGAGTGTCACCGCGTCGCACCCGCACGTCGCGCACGACGAGGGTGCCGCGCAGCCCGTGCGCAACGTGCGCTTCGGGAGGAGAAATCGCTTCGGGAGGATCGGATGCCGCGTCGGCATCCTCCCGAACGCACATCTCCTCCCGAGCCGCCGCGCCGCGCGCCCGCGCCTCGTCGAGCACCGCGAAGACGTCGTCGGTCGCGGCGACCCCCTCGGCTGCCGCGTGGAACTGCACGCCGACCTGCCGCAGCGGCAGGTACGCCTCGGGAGCGAGCAGCAGCACGAACAGCCCGACCGAAAGCTCGAGCGCGCCGTCGAGCAGCCGGAACCCGATCGAGACGGCCACGATCGCGACCGAGATCGATGCCAGCAGCTCCAGCGCGAACCCGGAGAGGACCGAGACCCGCAGCACCCGCATCGTCTC
>JASGEE010000053.1:0-6689 GCA_047606715.1 Microbacterium sp. | reverse complement strand
GCCGAGGCGGCGTTCGCGGCGCGCCTGCGCGTGCGGACGGCACCCGGCGCGCCGCCGCTGCCCGTGCTCGATGAGGCCGCCGATGCGGTGGCCGATGATGCTCTCTCGTCCGCGTGCGACCTGGCGAGCCTCGCGTCGGTGGCGCGACTGCTCGCCGGGAACCTGGTGATCGACGGCGACTGGCCCGATCTGCCCGCCGTCCGCGACGAGGCCCGGGCCGCCGCCGCGGCGCGCACGATCCTCGATCGGCTGCTCGATGACGGCGCCACCCCGGTGCGCGGCACGCTCGTGGCGGCCGCGGGGGCACTGCCCGCCGATGACGCGCTGCTGCGCCTGACCGCTGTCGCCGCCATCGCGCACGTGCGCACGGCACGGCACGGCACGACGCTCGAGCGGCACACCCGCGCGCGCGTCGAGGCGGTCGTGCTCGCCGAGGCGGCTGTCATCCTCTCCCGCGCGGGAGACACGGCCGCAGCGCGAGACGCGGCGCGCAGCGCCCTGGCCATGTGCGGACGGGTGCCGGCGCCGGCGCGCGCGCGGCCGCTCGCGGAGGTCGCCGCGGTGTTGTCGACCGACACCGACCCGAGGCTGTTCGAGTTGGGTGTGGCGGCGGCCGATGCCGAGCATTCCGGCACGGCCGGGCGCTGGGATGCCACCGCCAGCGGGCTGATCGCCTGGACGATGGTGTCGGCGCTCGCCGCGGCCGGTGCCGACCCCGAGCGCAGTTCAGCGATGTCGGCGCTGCGCGACCGCGCCGAGCTCTCGCTCCGTCGGCACGGTGACGCCACCGCGCTCGCCGCCCTCGCAGATCGGGAGGCGCGGGTCGGCGACCCCGAACGTGCCCTGCGCTTGGCTCGCGAGACGCTGCTCACGGCGCACGTGCGCGACCCGCTGCGGCGGCGCCTCGCACGCGCAGCGCTCGCCGAGGCTCGCGACGGATCTGCCGAATCCGAGCCCCTGCCGCCGATCCCCCAACTCGCGCAGCGCTGGCTTGCGGAGGGCTATCCGACCTCTGCGCTGCGCGCACTGGTCGCGGCCGCGCCCGCCGAGGGCGCTCGCATCGTCGAGCTCATCGAGGACGATCTGGATCGGTGACGGCGCGGCCGGGCGAGCACCGCAGGCTCGAGCGGGAATGCAGTGCCCGATGGAGATGAAACGCCCCCGGCCGGTGGCCGAGGGCGTTTCCACGGAGAAGATGAGGTCACCTCTCGCCGGTGGGCCAGATGGTGCGGTAGGTGTCACGGAGGCGGGCTCGGGCGCGCTCGTATCGCTTCCGCGCCGTGGCAGCTCGAAGGCCCATCACCGTCCCGGCCTCCGCGATCGTGAGCTCATCCCAGACGATGAGGCGGATGAGTTCCTGATCGGGCGCGGGCAGCACTTTCAGTGCCTCCGCGGCGGCGAACGCCGCGTCGCTGATCTCCTCCTCCTGCACCTGGATGGTGGCTCGCAGGGCGTCGTCGATGAGCGAGCGGCGCACCCGCTTGCGCGTGTGGTTGGCGAGGATGTTGCGGGCGATCCCGAACGCCCACATTCGCTGCTCCCCGGTCTCGGCGGGAAGTCTGCGGCGCTGCCGCCACATCACCAAAGCCGTCTCAGCGGCGCAGTCAGCGGCATCCTCGGTCGGCTGTACACGGCGGGCGAAGTAGCGCACCAGCTCGGGAATCAGTGGAGCGACCGCCGCCTCGAACCGAGCCTCGTCGGTGACCGGGCGCACGGTGAGGGCCTGCGGCAGCGTTCCCGCGGGCGCGCCCAGATCTGCGACGGTCACCGGTCGAGCCCGTTCAGCAGGTCATCGCACCAGGCGTCTGTTGCCTCGACGCTCGCGCGATCGTCCGCAATCGCCGCGTTCGCGACCGCCAGTTCTCCAGCCACGAGACCGCCGCCATCGCTCGCCACGGTCGCCGGCCATGAGGCCGCCGCTCGCAGCGTGGACGCCGCCGTCGTTTCGCGGGCGGTGTCGCCGGCGTCGTCGGCCGCCAGCCATTCGGCTCGCCACGCGCACCGCGCGTACTGCTCGAACTCGCCGACGATCCCGGTCACCTGCCGCAGCGTGGACCCCCCCACCGTTCGCAGCGACCGTCCGCTCCGCGATCGCGATCGCGAAATCGCCCGTCGTGTACCCCTCCGGCAGCACCGCGTAGGTCGGCCATTGGCCAGCCGCGAAGTCCACATAGTCTGCGGCGGAGACGTCGATCCACTCCGAGCCGTCAGCTTCGGTGCCCTTCGAGGCGGTCCCTGCGGGATTTCCCGGGTTCGGAGACCCGAACCAACCCGTCTGCGCCAGATATCCCGCGGCCATCGCGCCGGTCGGCACTCCGACAGCCAAGATCGCGGCTCCGGCGATTGCGGCCATCGTGAATCGGCGTCGCGACCTCGGCGCCGAAGCGACCGTCGCCGCGCGCAGGAGTCGCGCTCCGGAACCCTCGGCAATCGTCACGTGCCGTCCCGGATCGGCCTCGGCCAGCGCAGCCAGCACCCTGTCATCCTGCATCGTCGGAGTGTTCATCGGCATTCCTCTCGTATCCGCCTTACACCCCTGTACATGTCATCACGCCCGCAAGACGTGACAGCTTCTGGTGCGTGTTGAAGGGACGAGCGGTGCAGAGGGCGGTGCCGCATCAGTCCTCGTCGTCGCCGAACTCGACGATCTCGGCGGCGTGGCGCAACTGTTGCACGAGCCACTGCAGTGCCGCATCGTCGGACTTCGACGGATGCCAGTGCGCCGCTTCGATGAGCACGCCCGGCGCGATGGGCGTGCTCGCGATGATGAGCCCCAGCAGTTCCGCGTAGCGGTTGGCGGTGCGCTCGGGCACCCAGCCGACCCACTCGGTGCCGGTCACCGCGAACGGCACCGGCATGAACCCCTGCACGGTCAGTGCCGTGCGCGGGGCGATGTCGGCGGCGCTGAGCATGTCGTCGATGTGGGTCGACGAGTGCGCGCCGAACACGCAGCGCACCTGACGCAGCGAGCGCAGTGCCTCGAGGGACAGCGTGCCGTCGTCGAGCGCGGGGTTGGCAGCATCGACGATGCACACGAACCGGTCGGAGAACAGCGAGGCGCGCTTGCCGGGCACGCCGCGGCCGGTGCCGGCGATCGTGACGTCGCAGCGCAGCAGATCGACCGGCGAGACGACGTCTTCGATCGGCAGCGGCGAGAACTCGACCCGCGTGCGCGGCGCCTCGCGTGCGAGCACCGACAGCAGCGGACTCGTGATCTCGGCGAGCACGTAATCGGATGCCGACACGAGGAACGTGCGTGTGCTCTCGGCCGGGGAGAATCCCGGCAGGGTATCGAAGGTGCGTTGGATCGATGCCATGCACTCGGTGACGCCCGGGATGAGCGACGCGGCGCGCGGCGTGAGCACGAACTGGCGCCCCTCGCGCTCCAGCAGCGGGTCGTTGAAGATCTCGCGCAACCGCTGCAGTGCGCCGCTGACGGCCGGTTGCGTCATCCGGACCCGCTCGCCCGCGTGCGTGAGGTTGCGTTCGCTCAGTAGAGCGTCGAGCACCACGATGAGGTTCAGATCGAGCTTGCGGACGTCGGTCACAGGGCCCATCTTACGGAGCGCCCGGTGCGCGGTCTTCGACGATCTTGCCGGGGTCCGGTGAACGTGGAGCCCGCCGTGCCGCTGCCCTGTCGCACCTTCACATCAGCCGAGCTTCTTGCGCCGCCCGAGATACGTCGACAGGGCGACGGCGGTGATCAGCGCGATGCCGTTGAAGACGTTCGTCGTCCAGCCGGCGAAGCCCATGAAGGTCAGGCCGGTCACCGACACCGACAGCAGGACGCCGGCGATGACCGCGCCCCACACGTTGAAGAAGCCGGGCGTGATCGCGGTCGCGCTCAGGAAGATGAACGTGATGCCCTTGAACAGCAGCGAGCCGCCATCGCTCGCCGTCGCGCTGCCGACCTGGGCGAGCTGCATGATCCCGGCGAGCGAGCCGAGCAGCGACGCGATGACGAACGCCCACCACAGGTTGCGGTCGACGCGGATGCCGACCAGACGCGCGGACGGCGTGCTGGAGCCCATGCCGTAGAGCGAGCGACCGAACGGGGTGTGCGTGAGGACGTACCAGACGACGAGCGCGATGACGAAGACGGCGTACACCGGAACCGGCAGCCCGAGGAACTTCGTCGTGGCGAACTTCAGGATGATCGACCCGGCCGGGGCGGACAGACGCTGGCCGCCGGTCCACAGCATCGAGATGCCGTAGAGCAGCAGCGACATGCCGAGCGTCGTCACGAACGGGTTCATCTTCAGCTTCGTGACGAAGAACCCGTTCGCGAATCCGATGATCGGCGACAGCAGCACCGGCACGACGATCGCGAGCCACACCGGCCAGCCGAAGCCGTTGACCGTCGTGTCCATGAGCCGTGCGGCCAGGACGCACGTCAACGCCGCGGTGGCACCGACGGAGAAGTCCATGTAGCCGGCGACGAACGGGAACATCGCGGCGAGGGCGACCATCAGGGCGCACAGCATGTTGGTGAGCACCGTGTTCAGGCTCGTCACGGTGAGGAACTGCGTGCTCGTGCCCGGGTAGACCGCGAAGAAGGCGATGACGGCCAGGGTGAGGATGATGAGCGTGTACTTCTCGAAGAACGCCGCGACGCGGGACGGGCTTTTCGCGATGACGACGGTGTCGGTCGGTGCCACCGATGCGGGAGAGGTCATGACGTCTTCGTCCTTTCGAGGGCGGGTTCGGGTTCGTAGATGGTGCGCCGCGTGCTCGGCTCGCGCAGCACGAGCGCGGTGAGACCGTCGACATCGGCCTCACCGGCGAGCACCTCGCCCGTGATGCGACCGCGCGCCAGGATCAGCACGCGGTCGCACAGCGCATGCAGCTCGGCCATGTCGCTGGATGCGACGACGACGGTGCAGCCGTTACGAGCGGCCACGCGGATGGTCTCGTAGATCTCGGCGCGACTCATCACATCGACGCCCTGCGTCGGCTCGTCCAGCAGCAGCAGCCGGGGTTCGCGCTGCAGCCAGCGCGCGATGATGACCTTCTGCTGATTGCCGCCGGACATCGAGCTGAAGAGGGCATCGGCGCCGGCCACCTTGACGTTGAATCGCGAGATCAATGCCGTCGCGGCCTTGCGTTCGCGCTCGCGTGGCATCCGTCCGCCGGTGAAGTATTCTCCGAGCATCGCGAGGGCGAGGTTGTCGCTGACGGTGAGGTCCATGAAAGCGGCCTCGCGCACCCGATTCTCTGGCACCATGCCGACGCCCACGGCCATCGCGTCGTGCACATCGCGCGGGGTGAAGGGCGCACCGACGAGGGAGACGGTGCCGGAACTCGGGTGATGCACGCCGAACAGCGCCTGCAGCAGCGAACTGCGGCCCGAGCCCTGCAGACCCGCGATGCCGAGGATCTCGCCCGCGTGCGCCGTGAAGGTCACGTCGCGCAGGGGCCCGGAGGACAGGTGCGACACGTCGAGCGTGGCCTCCCCGCGCGTGTGCGAGCGCTCGCCGGTGGGAGCCAGGGCGACGGTGAGACCGCCCGCCATGAGGGAGATCAGTTCGTCCTCGGTGGGGTGGGCGTCCACCAGGGTGCCGACGACCTTGCCGTCGCGGAAGACCGTGAAGTCGTGGGCGACGTCGAGGACCTCCTGCAGGCGGTGGCTGACCATGACGACCGTCTGGCCCCGGTCGGCCAGACGCCGCACTTTCTCCAGCAGCAGGGCGGATTCCGCGGCGGCGAGCGAGGCCGTCGGCTCGTCGAGGATGAGGATGCGGCGCTCGCCGTCGCTGCTGCCGCGTAGCGCGCGGGCGATCGCGACCATGGTGCGGTCGGAGGGCCGCAGGTCGGCGATCGCGCGCCGCGGGTCGACGTCGAGGTCGTATTCGGTGAGCACGTCGGCGACCTCGGCCTCGAGCGCACGCCACTGGATCTTGCCGAGCTTCGAGGTGGGAAATCCCGTGTCGAGGCCGAAGTTCTCCGCGATGGAGAGCTCCTCGAACAGGCCGAGGTCTTGGTGGACGAAGCGGAACCCGGCATTGTGGGCGTCCTGGGCGGTCCAGGTGCGCAGATCGCGACGCTCGCCGCCGATCTCGAGCTCTCCGCCGTCGGCGGAGTACACGCCGGCGAGGATCTTGATCGAGGTGCTCTTGCCGGAGCCGTTGCCGCCGAGGAGGGCGTGCACGGTACCGGGGCGCACAGCGAGGGATGCCTTGCGCAGGGCGCGCGTGCCGCCGAACTGCTTCTCGACGTCATGGAGGTGCAGCACGTACTCGTGCGTGGTCTGCTCCGAACTCACGGTCACGACTCCTTCGTCGACACGGTCGTCCCAGGTGCGGGGTCGAACACTATGCAATCACCACGTTCCGGTCGGCGCGACCCCGTGGCGCAGATGGCTGTTATCGCCGCGTCCGTACACGGCGCGAGGCCCCCGGATGTGGATCCGGGGGCCTCGCGCATTCGGGGTGGGGGCTATTCGACTCCCCAGGACGTCAGGAACGCCGTCTTGAAGTCGACGCTGCCGACGTAGTCGCCGGAGTCGGGCATGTTGTTCTCGGCGTCGACGAGCTGGATCTCCTCGCCGATGTAGGCGGGCTCTTGACCTGCCAGCACGCGGATGGCCGTGTCGATCGAGCCCCACGCGCCCCACTCCGAGGCGTAGCCGACCGTCGCGTCGAAGCCGCTGTCGCCCGCCTTGATGAGCTCGAGCGCCGACTCGTCGCCGG
>JASGEE010000052.1:0-40459 GCA_047606715.1 Microbacterium sp. | reverse complement strand
GGGTACTCAGCCCGATGCTCGCGCACGAGCCGGACAGCGCGCTCACGGAGCGCGGGATCGATCTGCTTCGGCATGATGACATCCAATCAACTCAAAAGGATGCGGCACCAAACCTGGGGCGGTTCAGTGTCTCGGCCGGTGGTGGAGCGCACCAAGATCGGGTCCCCCAGTTCAGAGGCGAGCAGTTTTGGCTTGTTCTTCTATAACGTGGAAGACGTGACTGGTGTCCCGCTGTCGGGAGCGGATCGAATCACGATGGTGGGAGAGACTGCCGCGTCTCGCGCGATCGCTCTCGTCGCAAGTGTCGTCCCGGATGACGCGAACTACACGTTGAGTGCGGACTCTGCTGCATCCGCGTTCATCGCAGAATCCTTCTCCGTCAACGGGTCGTTGTCGGTGGATGCGGGTGTGGTCGTGAAGGGGCAGATCACGGTCAGCGCCGGTGGCTTACTCAACGTGACCGGTACTTCGACGAACCCGGTCGTCTTCACCTCTCCCTTGGACGACACTTTCGGTGGCGATACGAACGGTGATGGCAGCGAAACTTCGGTCGAAAGAACTCCACTCGCACACATCAGGATCGAAGCGCAGTCTGTTGAGTCCTTGATAGCACTGGTCACATCGAGCATCGAGGGAGCAGTCTTTCTGCATGCGGAGACGGCGGTAAGCGTCGGCGAGCGGAACAACCTGACCATCGGCAACTCGCTCTTTCTCGATAACGGATACGCCGTTTCGGTTGATCACATGACTGCTGGGAGCGATCCGGCGCTTGATCTCGCGTGGCAGTTTCTCCCATGCAGGCCGCCTTTCAATTCCACAGTCGCCGTGACGAATAGCTGGGCGGGAGCGAACGGGTTCGCCGGACTTGGTGTGGACATCAATGCCGAAGACGTGCTCAGTCTCTTCAGCGATAAGCCGACTTCCTTGCTCCCCGACACCGATGAATACGATGACATCGCTGCGACAACCTTGGACGAAGCGTGGAGCACGATGCTCGACGTGCCAGTCGCCACCGTTTCCAGTGGCGACAACCAGATCTCGTGGGGCATGTATGACTGTACGATTCCGACGGTTCCGCCAGTGGTGATCAAGTTCCCCTGGTTCCCAGTGATCTTCGTGCCCGCCGTCGAGCGACCGTTCCCGGAGATCGTCGGCTGACCCGCCGCTCGTCCCCACGGGGCGAGCCGCGATGGGACGATCTTCCACACCGGCTCCGACCCCACAGCCCGCTAGACTGACCCTGAAGCCAGCGGCCGCAGGAGAACGAAGGAGCATCATGAGCAACAGCATCGAGGACCCCGGCCACGGAGAGTCGCCGGCGGCCTGGACGGCCGTCGTCATCATGCTTGTCGCGTTCTCCGCGGGCACCCTGTTCTTCGTGCTCGAGATGCCGGTCGCCGTGTGGTTGTGCGCCGCCCTGCTCGTCGTTGGTCTGATCGTGGGCTGGGGCATGGCCAAGGCCGGCTACGGCGTGAAGGGCCCCAAGTACACGCCGAAGAAGCACTGACGTGCTCGCCGACCTCACGGCCGGCGCGGTGGAGGATGCCGAGGAACGCAGCGCCGATCGGCCGCTTCGGCTCATCGAGCGGCTTGCCCTCGCCCAGCCGCCCGCGCGCGACGCCCTGGCGGCGCTCGCTCCAGCCGACCGCGTCAAGATCATCGCCGAGGTCAAGCGCGCGAGTCCGTCGCGCGGCGACCTGGCCGCCATCCCCGACCCGGCCCACCAGGCCGCGCTGTACGAAACCGGCGGCGCTTCGGCGATCTCGGTGCTCACCGAGGGTCGCAGATTCAAGGGCAGCCTCGCCGACCTGGAGGCGGTGCGCCAGCGCGTGAGCCTGCCGGTGCTGCGCAAAGACTTCATCGCGACGCCGTATCAGGTTCTCGAAGCCCGGGCATCCGGAGCAGATCTCGTGCTGCTGATCGTCGCGGCCCTCGACCAGCCGCTGCTGACGGAGCTGCACGAGCTGGTCGTGCAGCTCGGCATGACCCCGCTCGTCGAGACCCACTCCCGAGAAGAGCTCGACCGCGCCGCCGACCTCGGGGCGCGGCTCATCGGCGTCAACGCCCGCAACCTCTCGACCTTCGAGCTCGACCGCGACCTGTTCGGCTCGCTCGCCGAACGCTTTCCAGTCGACGCCGTCAAGATCGCCGAATCGGCCGTGCTGCAGCCGGCCGACGTCGCGCACTATCGGGCCGCCGGAGCCGATGTCGTCCTCGTCGGCGAAGCGCTCGTCACGAACGATCCGATCGAGACTCTGCACGCCTTCCTGGAGGCCGGATCATGACCACGACGAGCCTGCGCGCCGCCCACGGGCCGTTCTTCGGCGAGTACGGCGGGCGCTTCATGCCCGAGTCGCTCATCGCCGCGATCGACGAGTTGACCGCAGAATACGAGGCCGCGAAATCCGACCCGGCCTTCCAGGCAGAGTTCGAAGCGCTGCTGCGCTCCTACGCCGGTCGCCCGTCGGCGCTCACCGAGGTGCCGCGATTCGCCGAGCACGCGGGCGGCGCGCGCATCTTCCTCAAGCGCGAAGACCTCAACCACACCGGTTCGCACAAGATCAACAACGTCATCGGTCAGGCTCTGCTGACCAAGCGACTCGGCAAGACGCGGGTCATCGCCGAGACCGGCGCCGGCCAGCACGGCGTCGCCACAGCGACCGCCGCGGCCCTGTTCGGCTTCGACTGCACGGTGTACATGGGTGAAGTCGACACGCAGCGCCAAGCCCTCAACGTCGCCCGGATGCGCCTGCTCGGCGCCGAGGTCGTCCCGGTGAAGACCGGCTCGCGCACCCTGAAAGACGCCATCAACGAGGCCTACCGCGACTGGGTGGCATCCGTCGAGACGACGAACTACATCTTCGGCACCGCCGCCGGACCTCACCCGTTCCCCGCGATGGTGCGCGACTTCCAGAAGATCATCTCCGAAGAGGCACGCGCTCAGCTGCTCGACGAGACCGGACGGCTGCCGGATGCCGTCGTCGCCTGTGTCGGGGGCGGCTCGAACGCGATCGGCATGTTCGACGCTTTCCTCGATGACGCCGGAGTCGCCCTCTACGGGGTGGAGGCCGCCGGCGACGGCGTCGATACCGACAAGCACGCGGCATCCATCGAGCGCGGCCGACCCGGCGTGCTGCACGGTGCGAAGACCTACGTCCTGCAGGACGAGGACGGGCAGACGATCGAGTCGCACTCGATCTCGGCGGGCCTGGACTACCCGGGAGTCGGGCCCGAGCACTCGTGGCTGAACGACATCGGCCGCGCGCAGTACATCCCCGCGACCGATACCGAGGCGATGGATGCCCTCCTGCTGCTCAGCCGCACCGAAGGCATCATCCCGGCGGTCGAGTCGGCCCACGCCCTCGCCGGTGCGCTACGTCTCGCCCGTGGGCTCGGCCCCGACGCCATCATCGCGGTGAGCCTGTCGGGTCGTGGCGACAAAGACATGGACACGGCGGCGCGGTGGTTCGCTCTGTATGACGAAGCCGTCACCTCCGACGACGCGGGAGCTGGCTCGTGAGCCGCGTTGCCGCGGCGATCGACGCCGCGCGCGCCGCCGGGCGCGGAGCGTTCGTCGGGTATCTGCCGATCGGCTATCCCGATCTGGACACGTCGATCGCGGCCGCGGTCGCCCTCGCCGAAGCCGGAGCGGACGTCCTCGAGCTCGGTCCGCCGTACTCCGACCCCGTGATGGACGGTCCCGTCATCCAGGAGGCGACGCAGGCCGCCCTCGCGGCGGGCTTTCGGCTGCGGGACACGTTCACCGCCGTCCGCGAGATCAGCTCGCGCGTGGACGTGCCGATCCTCGTCATGACCTACTGGAACCCCGTCATGCAGTACGGCGTCGACCGCTACGCCGACGATCTCCTCGCCGCCGGGGGAGCGGGCCTGATCACCCCCGACATCACTCCCGATGCCGCCTCCGAGTGGATCGCCGCCTCCGAACGCACCGGACTGGACCGCGTGTTCCTGGCAGCGCCGACCTCGACCGACGAGCGACTCGCGCAGATCGCGCAGACTTCCACCGGGTTCGTCTACACCGTTTCGACGATGGGCATCACGGGGGAGCGGGCCGAGCTGGATGCCGCCGCCCGCACCCTCGTCGCGCGCCTGCGCACCCACGGCGTCGCGCACGCGTGTGTCGGCATCGGCATCTCCACCCCCGCTCAGGTCGCGGGCGTGCTGGAGTACGCCGACGGCGCGATCGTCGGCACGGCACTCGTACGCGCTCTCCGCGACGGCGGGATCGACGCTCTGGTCGCCGAGGCGCAGGCCCTGGTCGGCGGGAAGTAGACTTCCGATCGTGCTTTCCTCCGCCGCGACCGTCGTCGCCAGCATCCCGAGCCCGCCGATCAGCTCCGTCCAGATCGGCCCGGTGACGATCCACTTCTACGCCCTGTGCATTCTGACCGGGATCGTCGTCGCAGCGCTCATCACGAACCGTCGCCTCACCAAGCGGGGTGCCGAGCCCTGGGTCGTCATCGACATCTGCCTGCTCGCGGTGCCGCTGGCCATCGTCGGCGCACGGATCTTCCACGTCGTCACGCACTGGGGCTTCTACTTCGGCGAAGGCACCGATTTCTGGGCGGTCTTCCGTGTCTGGGAGGGGGGCATCGCCATCTACGGCGCCCTCATCGGAGGTGCCGTCGGCGCCTGGCTGGGCTGCAAGTGGACCGGCATCCGCTTCTGGAGCTTCGCCGACGCCCTCGCCCCCGGCCTGCTGCTGGCCCAGGCGATCGGGCGCATCGGCAACTGGTTCAACCAAGAGCTGTTCGGCCTGCCCACCGATCTGCCCTGGGGCCTGGAGATCGACTACCCGAACGCCGCCTGGCCCGTCGGGCTGCCCGAGGGCACGCTCTTCCACCCGACCTTCCTCTACGAGGTCATCTGGAACGGGCTCGGCGTGCTCGTCCTGTTGTGGCTGGGCAAGCGGTTCGGCTTGCAGTGGGGGCGACTGTTCGCGGTGTACCTGATCTGGTATAGCGCGGGACGCATCGTGTGGGAGAACATCCGCATCGACCCGAGCCAGGTGATCCTCGGGCTGCGTACCAACGTGTGGATGGCGATCGCGGGTGTCGTCGTCGGGCTCGTGGTGCTCTTCGTGCAGAAGAGGCGCCATCCGGGCCTCGAGCCCTCGCCGTATGTGCCGGGTCGTGAGTACGTGCCCGACGGGGTTGTAGAATCACAAAACACCGATGAGTTCGTGGACCTGAGCGCACCCGCGGTTTGACGAGCGTTTGCACGCTGAAACACGTTTTAGGGCCGACGCCGTCCCGACCAGCTTGAGTATGAGGACGGTAGGCATGAACCTCTCCGGGAACTTTCCTGCGAAACAGGGTCTGTACAACCCGGCGTTCGAGAAGGATGCCTGCGGTCTGGCCATGGTGGCCACGCTCCGCGGCGAGGCTGGCCACGACATCGTGGAGCTCGCGCTCACCGCCCTGCGCAACCTCGAGCATCGCGGGGCGATCGGTTCGGATGCGGGCACCGGCGACGGCGCCGGCATCCTCACGCAGATGCCGGATGGATTCCTCCGCGCCGTCACCGAGTTCGACCTGCCGCCGGTGGGGGAGTACGCCGCGGGGCTCGCTTTCCTGCCGTTGGACGAAGATGCGCGCGCCCGGCAGAAGACGGGCATCGAGCAGGTTGCTCAGGCGGAGGGCCTGACGGTGCTGGGCTGGCGCACCGTGCCCACCGAGCAGCAGCACCTCGGCAAGCTCGCTCACGCCGCGCGACCCGCGTTCGAGCAGCTGTTCGTCTCGCGTCCCGCACACGGTGAGGCCCCCGCCCTGAGCGGCATCGAGCTCGACCGGCTCGTGTATCGTCTGCGCCGTCGCGCTCAGCACGAACACGGCGCATACTTCGTCTCGCTCAGCTCGCGCACCCTCGGCTACAAGGGCATGGTGACGACCCTGCAGCTCGAGCCGTTCTATCCCGACCTGCAGGACGAGAGGTTCGCCTCCGAGCTGGCGGTCGTGCACTCGCGGTACTCCACGAACACCTTCCCGTCGTGGCCGCTCGCTCAGCCGTTGCGCATGCTCGCCCACAACGGTGAGATCAACACCGTGGGCGGCAACCGCAACTGGATGCGTGCGCGTCAGTCGCAACTGCAGTCCGAGCTGATCGGCGACATGCGTCCGTTGCTGCCGATCTGCACCGAGGGGGCCAGCGACTCGGCGTCGTTCGATGAGGTGCTGGAGCTGCTGACCCTCACCGGCCGCAGCCTGCCGCACGCGATCTTGATGATGGTGCCCGAGGCCTACGAGAAGCAGGCGAGCATCGATCCGAAACTGCGTGCGTTCTACCAGTACCACGCCATGATGATGGAGCCGTGGGACGGCCCGGCCGCGCTGATCTTCACGGACGGCACGCTCGTGGGGGCCACCCTCGACCGCAACGGACTGCGTCCAGGACGCTGGACCGAGACGACCGACGGCCTCGTCGTCATCGGCAGCGAGACGGGCGTGCTCGACTTCGCCCCCGAGCGCATCAAGCGCCGTGGGCGCCTGCAGCCGGGACGCATGTTCGTCGTCGACACGGCGCAGCACCGCATCATCGACGACGCCGAGATCAAGTCCGAACTCGCCGACCTGCATCCGTGGGAGCTGTGGCTGCGCCAGCGACTCGAACTGGCCGAGTTGCCCGAACGCGAGCACATCGTCCACCCGCTGGCATCCATCACGCGCCGTCAGCGCACCTTCGGCTACACCGAGGAAGAGGTGCGCATCCTCCTCACCCCGATGGGGCAGACCGGCGCCGAGCCGCTGGGCGCGATGGGAAGCGACACTCCCATCGCCGTGCTCAGCGACCGGCCTCGTCTGCTGTTCGACTACTTCACGCAGCAGTTCGCACAGGTGACCAACCCACCGCTGGATTCCATCCGTGAAGAGGTCGTCACCAGTCTCAGCTCGAGCATCGGTCCGGAGTGCAACCTGCTCGCGTGGGGTCCTGACCACGCGCGCCAGATCACGGTCGACTTCCCCGTGATCGACAACGATGAGCTGGCGAAGATCCAGAACATCGAACGTCTCATGCCGGGTCGCCGCTCGGTCACGATCCGTGGCCTCTACCACTACGAGGCCGATCCCGGCACCCTGCGCGCGCGCATCGCTGAGATCTGCGCTGAGGTGGACGCCGCGATCGAAGAAGGCGTGGAGTTCATCATCCTCAGCGACCGCGACTCCACCAAGGACCTCGTCCCGGTGCCGTCGCTGCTGCTGTTGTCGGCGGTCCACCACCACCTCATCCGTCGCGAGAACCGCATGAAGGTCGGGCTCATCGTCGAGGCGGGAGACGTACGGGAAGTGCATCACGTCGCCACCCTCATCGGCTACGGCGCGTCGGCGGTCAACCCGTACCTGGCGATGGAGACCGTCGAGTACCTCGTGCGCGCCGGATTCATCACCGGGATCGCGCCGGAGAAGGCCGTCAAGAACCTCATCTACGCGCTCGGCAAGGGTGTGCTGAAGATTATGTCGAAGATGGGCATCTCCACGGTGTCCTCTTATGCCGGCGCCCAGGTGTTCGAGGCGGTCGGGCTGTCCCAGGAGTTCATCGACGACTACTTCACCGGCACCGAGTCCAAGCTCGGCGGCATCGGCATCGAGGAGATCGAGATCGAGAACCGGGCCCGGCATGACTACGCCTACCCCGAGGATGACGCCGTCCGCGCACACGAGAAGCTGTGGACCGGCGGCGAGTACCAGTGGCGCCGCGACGGCGCCCCGCACCTGTTCAACCCCGACACGGTGTTCCGGCTCCAGCACTCCACGCGCGAGCGGCGGTACGACATCTTCCGCGAGTACACGAAGCTCATCGATGACCAGGCCGAGTCGCTGAAGACGCTGCGCGGCATGTTCCGCCTGCGCACCGGCGTGCGCCCGCCCGTTCCGATCGATGAGGTCGAGCCGGTGTCCTCGATCGTGAAGCGCTTCTCCACCGGAGCGATGAGCTACGGGTCGATCTCGAAAGAGGCGCACGAAACCCTCGCGATCGCGATGAACCGCCTCGGCGCGAAATCGAACACGGGGGAGGGCGGCGAAGACCTCGAGCGTCTCCTGGATCCCGAGCGCCGTAGCGCGATCAAACAGGTCGCATCGGGTCGGTTCGGCGTGACGAGCATGTATCTCACGCACGCGAACGACATCCAGATCAAACTCGCCCAGGGTGCCAAGCCGGGCGAGGGCGGTCAGCTGCCGCCCGCGAAGGTGTACCCGTGGATCGCCCGCACGCGTGGCGGAACACCCGGCGTCGGGCTCATCTCTCCGCCGCCGCACCACGACATCTACTCGATCGAAGACCTCAAGCAGCTCATCTTCGACCTCAAGCGTGCCAACCCGTCGGCCCGCGTGCACGTCAAGCTCGTGAGCCAGTCGGGCATCGGCGCGGTGGCGGCCGGCACTGCGAAGGCCCTCGCCGACGTCATCCTCGTCTCGGGACACGATGGCGGCACCGGCGCAAGTCCGCTCAACTCCCTCAAACATGCCGGCACCCCGTGGGAGCTGGGGCTGGCGGAGACTCAGCAGACCCTCATGCTCAACGACATGCGCGACCGCGTCGTCGTCCAGGTCGACGGGCAGCTCAAGACGGGTCGCGACGTCATCGTCGCCGCTCTGCTGGGTGCGGAGGAGTTCGGCTTCGCGACGACGGCGCTCATCGTCGAGGGCTGCATCATGATGCGCGTGTGCCACCTCGACACCTGCCCCGTCGGGGTCGCGACGCAAAACCCCGTGCTGCGGCAGCGGTTCAGCGGCAAGCCCGAATACGTCGTGAACTTCATGGAGTTCATCGCCCAGGAGGTGCGCGAGTATCTCGCCGAGCTCGGGTTCCGCTCGATCGACGAGGCCGTCGGCCACAATGAACTGCTCGACACGGACGGCGCGATCGAGCACTGGAAGGCCAGCGGCCTCGACCTCACGCCGATCCTGGAGGGTCCGGTCTTCGAGGCGGACGTGCCTCGTCGTCACCAGCGCGGCCAGAACCACGAGCTCACCGAGCACTTCGACGTCCAGCTGATCGAGCTCTCCCGCGACGCGCTCGTCGATCGCGAACCCGTCGTGATCGAGCTGCCCATCCGCAACACCGAGCGCGCCGTCGGCACGATGCTCGGGCACGAGGTGACCAAGCGCCACGGCGTCGACGGTCTACCGCGGGCGGCGATCGACGTGACCCTGCACGGGACGGCCGGGCAGTCGTTCGGCGCTTTCCTGCCCCCCGGCATCGTGCTGCGCCTGGAAGGCGACGCCAACGACTACGTCGGCAAGGGGCTGTCGGGCGGCGACATCACGATCCGCCCGCACCGCAGCGCGGTCTTCGCCCCGCACGAGAACGTCATCGCCGGAAACGTCATCGGCTACGGCGCCACCGCCGGGACGATCTTCATCTCGGGCGTGGCGGGGGAGCGCTTCCTCGTGCGCAATTCGGGCGCCACCGCCGTCGTCGAAGGCGTCGGCGATCACGCCCTGGAGTACATGACGGGCGGTCTGGCCGTCATCCTCGGTCCCACGGGTCGCAACCTCGGCGCCGGGATGTCGGGCGGCACCGCGTACGTTCGGGGCCTGCGCTCCGAGCTCGTCAACGAGCAGTCGCTGCGCGGCGGAGAGCTCGTCCTCGGCGACCTCGACCGCGCAGATCTCGAGGTGCTGCGCAGTCTTCTCATCGAACACGTCGAGCGCACCGGTTCTCCGCTGGCCACCGAGCTGCTCCACGATTTCGAGACGACGGCCGAAGAGTTCGTCAAGGTCACGCCCCGCGACTATGCGGCCGTGCTGCAAACGCGTGAAGCAGCACTCGCAGAAGGACTCGACCCCGACGGCGACGTCGTCTGGAACCGCATCATGGAGGTGACTGGTGGCTGACCCCAAGGGCTTCCTGAAGACCACCGAGCGCGAGCTGCCGGCGCGCCGGCCGGTCCCCGTGCGCATCCTCGACTTCAAAGAGGTCTACGAGCCGGGCGACCCCGCGACGCTGCGCCGGCAGGCCGGGCGTTGCATGGACTGCGGCATCCCGTTCTGCCACAAGGGATGCCCGCTGGGAAACCTCATCCCGGAGTGGAACGACCTGATGTGGCGCGGGGAGGGGCGAGCCGCGATCGAGCGGCTGCACGCGACGAACAACTTCCCGGAGTTCACCGGGCGTCTCTGCCCGGCGCCGTGCGAGAGCGCGTGCGTGCTGGGGATCAACCAGCCCGCCGTCACGATCAAGCAGATCGAGGTCTCCACGATCGACGACGCCTTCGCCAACGGCTGGGTCGAGCCCGAGCCGCCGGCGCGTCTGACCGGTAAGACCGTCGCCGTCGTCGGCTCCGGTCCCGCTGGTCTCGCCGCCGCACAGCAGTTGACCCGCGCCGGACACACCGTCGCGGTGTATGAGCGCGACGATCGCATCGGCGGCCTGCTGCGATACGGCATCCCCGACTTCAAGATGGAGAAGCGTCACCTCGAGTTGCGCCTGCGTCAGATGCAGGACGAGGGCACGCGCTTCCGCGCCGGAGTCGAGATCGGAGCCGACATCGCCTGGAGCGACCTGCGCGCGCGCTACGACGCCATCGTCATCGCCACCGGCTCCACGGTGCCGCGCGAACTGGCCATCCCGGGCCGCGACCTTGCCGGCGTGCACTTCGCGATGGAGTATCTCGTCGAGTCGAACAAGGCCGTCGCGGGTGACCCCGTGCCGCACCAGATCACCGCCGAGGGCAAGCACGTCATCGTCATCGGCGGCGGCGACACGGGTGCCGACTGCATCGGCACGGCGCACCGCCAGGGCGCCCTGAGCGTGACGAACCTCGCGATCGGCAAGCAGCCTCCCGCACAGCGCCCCGGGAACCAGCCGTGGCCGATGATGCCGACCGTGTTCGAGGTGTCCTCCGCCCATGAAGAGGGCGGTGAGCGCACCTACCTCGCCTCGACCGTCGAGTTCCTCGGCAACGAGGCCGGCGAAGTGCGCGCCCTGCGCGTCGCGGAGACGGAGTACCTGCCGGATGGACGTCGCGTGCCGCGCAGCGGCACCGAGCGCGAGATCCCGGCCGACCTGATCCTCATCGCGATGGGATTCACCGGTCCCGAACAGGTCACCCTCGACGAGCAGCTGGGCGCCGTGTTCAGTCGGCGCGGCAACGTCGAGCGCGACGATGACTATCAGTCGAGCGTGCCGGGAGTCTTCGTCGCCGGTGACGCGGGACGTGGGCAGTCGCTCATCGTCTGGGCCATCGCCGAAGGGCGTGCGGCGGCGGCATCCGTCGACGAGTACCTGATGGGTCGCACGAGCCTGCCCTCACCGGTGCGTCCGCGCGATGTCGCCATCGGCGTGTAGACCCGTTCTCCCATCGGCTGAAACCATCCCCGAACCCCCATCAGAGCGGAGAGTCACCACGTGAGACGCGCGAAGATCGTCGCAACCCTGGGCCCGGCCACCGAATCGTATGAGATGATCCGCGCGATTATCGATGCGGGCGTGGACGTGACCCGCATGAACCTCAGTCATGGCGCCTACCCCGATCACGAAGTCCGCTTCGCGAACGTGCGCAAGGCCGCCGATGACGCCGGCCGTGCCGTCGCCATTCTCGTCGACTTGCAGGGGCCGAAGATCCGGCTCGGCAAGTTCGCTGCGGGACCGCACGACCTCGCCGCCGGCGACATCTTCAAGATCACCACCGAGGACATCGTCGGCACCAAGGAGATCGTCTCCACGACCTTCAAGGGCCTGCCCGGCGACGTCAATCCGGGCGATGACCTGCTGATCGACGACGGCAAGGTGCGCGTGCGCGTCGAGAGCGTCGACGGGCCCGTCGTCACGACCCGCGTGATCGTCGCGGGCGCCGTGTCGAACAACAAGGGCATCAACCTCCCCGGCGTGGCCGTCAGCGTTCCGGCTCTGTCCGAGAAGGACGAGGCCGATCTGCGCTGGGGGCTGCACGCCGGTGCCGACCTGATCGCGCTGTCGTTCGTGCGCGACGCCTCGGACATCGTGCGCGTGCACGAGATCATGGCGGAGGAGGGGCGCAAGGTCCCCGTCATCGCCAAGATCGAAAAGCCGCAGGCGGTCGACAATCTCGAGGAGATCATCGACTCGTTCGACGGCATCATGGTCGCCCGCGGCGATCTCGCCGTGGAGCTGCCGCTGGAGGCGGTGCCGATCGTGCAGAAGCGCGCCGTCGAACTGTGTCGCCGGATGGCCAAGCCGGTCATCGTCGCAACGCAGATGCTCGAGTCGATGACCTACTCCCCGGTGCCGACCCGCGCGGAGGCTTCCGATGTCGCCAACGCCGTGCTGGACGGAGCGGATGCCGTCATGCTTTCGGGCGAGACGAGCATCGGCGAGTACCCGGTCGTCACCGTGGAGACGATGGCGCGCATCATCGCATCCACGGAGGAGCACGGGCTGGAGCGCATCGCCCCGGTCACGACCCGACCGCGTACCCAGGGCGGCATCATCACACTCGCCGCCAACGAAGTGGCCGAGTTCATCGAGGCGAAGTACATCTGCCTGTTCACCGAGTCGGGTGACACGGCGCGTCGCATGTCGCGGCTGCGCCCGCGCATCCCCATGATGGCGTTCTCCGTCGACCCGGCCATCCGGCGCCGCATGGCCATCACGTGGGGGGTGCAATCGGTGCTGGGGGAGCACGTCACCCACACCGACCTCCTTTTCCTGCAGGTCGACGAGTTCTTCCTCGGGAGCGGTCTGGCACAGATCGGCGACAAGGTGGTGGTGATCTCCGGATCCCCTCCCGGCATCATCGGCTCGACCAACGACATCCGTGTCCACCGCATCGGCGACGCGGTGGAGGGCAAGGCTCCCGTCTACCAGACCGTCAAGTAGGCCGCGCACACGCACCAGCGGGGGTGCATCCCGGGTCTCTCCCCGGGTACACCCCCGCTTTGTCGTACGTGCCGGTGGTGGGAGTCGAACCCACACGCCCTTTCGGGCAACCGAGTTTGAGTCGGTCGCGTCTGCCATTCCGCCACACCGGCGCAGGTGCACACTTCACGCGCTCGCAATGACGATACCGTAGGATTCAAAGGTGACTGAGCAGGAATCGAGCACGGCTCCCACCGCATCCGCCCCGCGTCGCGTCGTCGTCGCCGAGGACGAGTCTCTGATTCGCCTCGACATCGTTGAGATTCTCCGCGACAACGGCTTCGATGTCGTCGGTGAGGCCGGCGATGGTGAGACCGCGGTACAACTGGCGACGGAACTGCGTCCCGACCTCGTGATCATGGACGTCAAGATGCCGATCCTCGACGGCATCAGCGCCGCCGAGAAGCTCAATAAGAGCCACATCGCGCCGGTCGTGCTGCTGACCGCCTTCAGCCAGAAGGAACTCGTGGAACGCGCGAGCGAGGCCGGTGCTCTCGCCTACGTCGTCAAGCCCTTCACCCCCAACGATCTGCTGCCGGCGATCGAGATCGCTCTGGCTCGCCACGAGCAGATCCTCACCCTCGAGGCCGAGGTCGCCGACATGGTCGAGCGCTTCGAGACCCGCAAGCTCGTCGACCGTGCGAAGGGTCTGCTCAACGAGAAGATGGGACTGAGCGAGCCGGAGGCGTTCCGCTGGATCCAGAAGGCCTCCATGGATCGCCGCCTGACGATGCAGGACGTCGCCAAGGCAATCATCGAGCAGCTCTCGCCGAAGAAGGGCTGACCCGGACTCTGGATGCCGCGGCTACAGATCACGGATCAGGTTCGTGATGCGGATCGTCGAGCAACGGCGGCCCTGATCGTCGCTGACGGCGATCTCGTGCACCGTGAGACTGCGTCCGAGGTGCACGGGCGTGCAGACACCCGTCACGAATCCCGACGTCGCCGACCGCGTATGGGTCGCATTGATGTCGACGCCGACGGCGAGCCGGCCTCGACCCGCATGCAGGTTCGCGACCATCGATCCGAGCGACTCGCCGAGGACGACGTACGCTCCACCGTGCAGAAGGCCCACCGGCTGGGTGTTGCCCTCGACGGGCATCGTCGCGACGGCGCGCTCGAGAGCGAACTCCACGAACTCGATGCCCATCTTCTCGGCGAGAGCGCCCAGGCCACGCGAGCGCACCCAGTCGAGCGCGTTCACAGGGGCGGGCGGGATCTCAGCGGTCATCGGTCACCTTCGCGTCGGTGCGGTATGCGCCTGTGCGCAGCGCGGCTGGTGTCCGTCGTGCTGGGTAGTCTGGCAGGGTGACGGACTCCGAAAAGCCTACCCTTCTCGTCGTCGACGGCCACTCGCTGGCTTACCGGGCCTTTTTCGCTCTCCCCGTCGACAACTTCACGACCAAGGACGGTCAGCACACCAACGGCATCTACGGGTTCCTGTCGATGTTCCTCAACCTCGTCAAGGCCGAAAAGCCGACCCACCTGGCCGTCGCGTTCGACACCTCGCGGCATTCGTTTCGCACCGATCGATACCCCGACTACAAGGCGACCCGCTCGGCGTCGCCCGCCGAGTTCACCGGCCAGGTCCCGCTGCTGCAGGACTGTCTCGCGGCGATGAACGTCACCGTGCTGACGCAGGAGGGGATCGAGGCCGACGACATCCTCGCGACCCTCGCGACGCAGGGCGCCGCCGCGGGCTACGAGGTTCTCGTGTGCTCCGGTGACCGCGACACCATCCAGCTCGTCACGGACGACGTCACTCTGCTGTATCCGAGCGTGCAGGGCGTCTCGCAGCTCAAGCGCTACACCCCGGATGCCGTCGTCGAGAAGTACGGGCTGCCGCCCGCGAACTACCCCGACATCGCAGCCCTCGTGGGCGAGACCAGCGACAACCTGCCCGGCGTGCCCAAAGTGGGGGAGAAGACCGCCGTGAAGTGGCTCACTCAATGGGGGACGCTGGACGCGCTGTTGGAGAACGCCGACAAGATCACCGGCGTCGTCGGCGGCAATCTGCGCGAGCACCTCGACGACGTGCGCCGCAACCGTTCGCTGAACGCCCTTCTGCGCGATGTCGATCTCGGTGTGACGCCCGCCGACCTGGCCGTGCGGCCGATCGACGCCCAGGCCGTGCGCGACATCTTCGCACGACTGGAGTTTCGTACCCTGCTGCCGCGCGTGTTCGACGCGGTCGGCGCCGATCCCGACGAGGTGGCCGAGTCGGCGCCGCCGGCCGTCGTCGTGCCGATCGCTGAGCAGGTCGACGCGGCCGCCCTCGCCGCGTGGGCCGCCGCCGCAGGCGACGGCGAGATCGCCGTCACACTCACGATCGACGGCGGTGTGCCGTCGCGAGTGGGACTGGCCACGATCGATGCCGCCGTCGAGAGCACCTGGACGCCCGCAACCGCCGAGGTCCTGCGCGACTGGCTGCACAGCGATGCGCCGAAGGTGATGGTCGATGCAAAGCCGCAGGTCAAGGCCCTGCGCCGTGTGGGCGTGCGCCTGCGCGGGCTGGCGTTCGATCCGATCCTCGCCGGCTGGCTGCTGCGGCCGAGCTTTCCCGACAAGGGGCTCGGCGACCTCGTCGACCGGTACCTGGACGAGAAGCTGCCCGAGGCCGACCCCACCCAGCTGGTGCCCGAGACCGAGGGCGCGACGCCCGGCCAGCTGTCCTGGTATGCGCTGAGGGTGACCGCTGCCATGCGCCCGGACATGCCGGCGTCCGTCGCGTCGGTGCTCGACGACATCGAGCTGCCCACGCTCGACACCCTCGCCGATATGGAACTGGCCGGCGTGAGCGTCTCCCACGCCAAGCTTGCGGAGTTCTCTGCCGAGTTAGGGGGCCGTGCCGACGTCGTGGCACAGCTGGCCTATGCCGAGATCGGACGCGAGGTCAATCTGGGCTCGCCCAAGCAACTGCAGGAGGTGCTCTTCGATCAGCTCGCGTTGCCGAAGACCCGCAAGACCAAGACCGGATATTCGACGGATGCCGCCGTCCTCACCGATCTGCAGGAGAGCAACCCGCATCCCTTCCTCGATCTTCTGCTGCAGCATCGCGAGGCCACCAAGCTGCGCCAGATCATCGAGTCGCTGGATGCCGCCGTCGGTGCGGATGGTCGTATCCACACGACGTACGTGCAGACCGGCAGCCAGACCGGCCGGCTGTCGAGCACCGACCCGAACCTGCAGAACATCCCGATCCGCACCGAGGAGTCGCGCCGCATCCGCGCCGCCTTCGAGGTCGGGGAGGGGTATGAGACCCTGTTGACAGCGGACTATTCGCAGATCGAGATGCGAATCATGGCGCACCTGTCCGGCGACGCCGGGCTCATCGAAGCGTTCAATTCCGGCGAAGACCTGCACCGGTTCGTCGGCGCGCGCGTGTTCGGTGTCGAACCGGCCGAGGTCACCCCGTTCATGCGCACGAAGGTCAAGGCGATGTCGTACGGTCTCGTCTACGGCCTCAGCGCGTTCGGCCTGTCCAAGCAGCTGCGCATCGATCAGGCCGAGGCGCGGGCGCTGATGACCGAGTACTTCGCCCGCTTCGGCGCCGTGCGGGACTATCTGCGTGCTGCCGTCGCGCAGGCACGCATCGACGGTTACACGGAGACGATCTTCGGGCGCCGCCGGCTGTTCCCCGACCTCGCCAGCCCCAATCGCGTACTGCGCGAGAACGCCGAACGGGCCGCGCTGAACGCCCCGATTCAAGGCAGCGCCGCAGACATCATGAAGATCGCTTTGCTGCGCATCCATGACGAGTTCCGCACGGGGGGGCTGAACTCGCGCGTGCTGATGCAGATTCACGACGAACTCGTCGTCGAGGTCGCTCCGGGGGAGTGGGAGGCGGCCGAACGCATCGTGCGCGACCGCATGGGTGACGCCGCCGCGCTCTCCGTCCCGCTGGACGTGCAGATCGGCCGTGGCGAGAACTGGGACATCGCGGCGCACTGACGGGATCGCCCGCCATCCGCGAAGAGCGCCGGGTTAGGCTCGGAGGATGACCGACATCCAGCGCGCCCCCACACCGATCGACGCGATCGCCGAGGCATGGGTCGACACGGCAGCCGCGCTCTCGCCGGGGCTTGCCACCTACATCGGCCGGTTCGAGCACAACACACGGCTCGACGATCTCTCGCCCGCGGGGGCACAGGCCCACCTCGACGCGGCTCGCAACACCCTCCTGGCGTTGCAGTCCGCCGCCCCCATCGACGACGTCGACGTCGTGACGAAGGCCGACCTGTCCGGCTCTCTGGAGCTGCTGATCGCCCTGCACGAGAGCGGTGCGCATCTGCGCGACCTCAACGTCATCGCCTCGCCGGCACAAGAGCTGCGCAATGTGTTCGACCTCATGCCGACCGACACTGCCGACGACTGGGGCGTCATCGCGAAGCGTCTGGCCGCGGTACCGGCCGCCATCGACGGTTACATCCAGACGCTGTGCGAGGGCATCCGCACCGGAGTCGTTCCGGCGCGACGTCAGGTGGCCGAGGTCATCACTCAGATCGGGCGGTACACGGCCGATAGCGGGTTCTTCGCCAGCTTCGTCGGCGACGCGGCTCTCACCGATGGCGATCTGCCGGCATCCGTGGCTCGGGATCTCGCGACCGGAGCGGGAGCGGCGCGCGGCGCCTACGACAGACTCGCGGCGTTCTTGCACGCCGAGCTGGCCCCGGCGGCATCCGAGGCGGACGCGGTGGGACGCGAGCTGTACGCGTTGAGCTCGCGGCGGTTCCTCGGCGCCGAAATCGATCTGGACGAGACGTACGAGTGGGGTCTGGGGGAACTGGAGCGCATGGTCGCCGAACAGGAGTCCATTGCGAACGAGATCCTGCCCGGTGCCACGGTCACCGAAGCCGTCGCCTTCTTGGAGAACGACGCCTCCCGCAAGCTCCACGGCACGGCAGCCCTACAGGAGTGGATGCAGGCCACGAGCGACCGCGCCGTCGCGGAGCTCGGCAGAACGCACTTCGACATCCCCGAGCCGATCACACGCCTGGAGTGCATGATCGCCCCGACCAACGAAGGCGGCATCTACTACACCGGACCCACCGACGACTTCTCGCGCCCCGGCCGCATGTGGTGGTCGGTGCCCGAAGGCGTCGACTCCTTCGACACCTGGCGTGAATTGACCACGGTCTATCACGAGGGCGTGCCCGGCCATCACCTGCAGATCGCGCAGGCCGTGTACAACCGCGCCGAGCTGAACTCGTGGCGCCGGCTGCTGGCGGGCTCGAGCGGTCATGCCGAGGGGTGGGCGCTGTACGCCGAGCGACTCATGGAGCAGCTCGGATACCTCGACGACCCGGCAGACCGGCTCGGGATGCTCGACGGCCAGCGCATGCGCGCCGCCCGCGTCGTCCTCGACATCGGTGTGCATCTGGGCAAGCCGCGTCCGGATGGTCACGGCGTGTGGGATGCCGATTACGCGCTGGAGTTCATGCGCGCCAACGTGAACATGTCGGACGAGTTCATCCGCTTCGAGGTGAACCGCTACCTCGGCTGGCCGGGGCAGGCGCCGTCGTACAAGGTGGGCCAGCGCATCTGGGAGCAGATCCGCGACGAGGCCGCTGCGCGCGAGGGCGACGCCTTCGACATCAAACGCTTCCACATGCGCGCACTGCGGCTCGGCGGCGTCGGCCTGGACACGCTGCGGATGGCGCTGGCCCAGTAGGCTCAACGGGTGGCATCCGTTCGCTTCATCGCCATCGGCGACTCGTTCACCGAGGGCGTCGGCGACGAGCTGCCGGACGGTACCGTGCGCGGTTGGGCCGACCTCGCGGCCCAGGGCTGGGCCGATTCTCGCGGTGAGCCGATCCAGTACGCCAACCTCGCCATCCGGGGCAAGCTCGTCTGGCCCATCGTCGAGCAGCAGCTCGAGCCTGCTCTCGCCCTGAAGCCGACGCATCTGTCGTTCAACGGCGGCGGCAACGACATGCTGCGCCCGCGAACCTCTGTCGCACACATCGCCAACGCGTTCAGCCAGGTCTTGCGCCGTTGCGACGAGGATGGCGTGAGGCTGGTACTGCTCTCGGGTGCGAACCCGTCGTCGCAACTGCCGCTGAGCAGGCTGATCCAGCGCCGAGGCGACCTGATGTCAGCGGAGGTGGTGGCCCGGCTCGAGGGGCACACAGAGGTCATCCGAGCCCTGAACTGGCCCGACGCGCAGCTGTCGCATCCGTCGTATTGGTCGCAGGACCGACTGCACATGAACAGCCGTGGACACCATCGTGTCGCCGCTCGCGTGCTGACGGCGCTGGGGGAGCGGGTGCCGGAGGATTGGTGGTCGCTCCCCGAGCTGTCGGATGCCGCCTCCCTGGCGCGCCGCGAGTACGTGCGAGAACACCTCGGCCCGTGGGTCAAGCGACGCCTGACCGGCACCTCGTCGGGCGACGGGCGCGAGCCGAAGTTCGGCGGTGGATGGACCGAGATCGCGCCGCGGATGCCCCCTCCCGCCGGCTGAGTGGTGCGCGCAGCGCACCTATCGAGACCAGCGCAACCGACCCGATCTCGATCCCCGCTTCATGTATCCCGCGCACCTCGCGGCTCGTCGATGCCCATGACCACCCGCGTGCGACGCCGCTCGATGACGATGAACGTCCAGCCCAGCGCCCACAGCGGCACCTGTGTGAGGAACGCCAAGCGGAAGGCGTCGAGGTGGTACGTCGCGGGCGTTCCGGCACCCTGGAGGTCGAGGGCGAGTCCGATCGCGAAGATCGCGCTGAGGGCAGCGAGGAAGCCGCCGACGTTCGTGATGCCGGTCGCCGTGCTCAGACGGTGAGCGGGGTTGTGAGTGCGCGCGTGGTCGAAGGCGATCATGGATGCCGGCCCGCCCATCGCCAGCGCCACCGCGAGGCCGTACAGCAACCACAGGGGAGCGGGGCCGGGCCAGGCGATCACCACGAGCCATGCGACGACCTGCGCCGCGACCGCCGGCAGCACCAGAGCGCGGGAGCGTCGATAGGGGTTGCGGCGTGACAGTTCGCCCATGACAGGTCCGAGCGCCATGCCGACCACAACATAGGCCGACAGCACGCCCGCCGCGTGCGCCTTCGACAGACCTTCACCGGCGGTGAGAAACGGCATGCCCCACAGCAGCATGAACGCGGTACCGGCGAACGGCGTCGTGAAGTGCGACCAGAAGGCAAGGCGGGTTCCCGGATGCGCCCAGGCGGCGCGGATGCCGACCCCGGTATCCATCGATGAGCGCACGACGCGGATCGTTCCCGTGCTCGTATCCACGGAGACGTCGCCGTCGCGGTCGGGCGGGTGGTTGCGGATGCATCCGAAGACGAGCACGGAGAAGAGCACGCACAGCCCGGCGATCCCGCCGAAGGCGACCTCCCAGCTCGTGGTGTGCACGAGCGCGGCCAGCGGGGCGAGGGCCAGCAACTGGCCGGACTGCCCGACGAGACCGGTCAGCTGGCTCATCACGGGGCCGCGCTGGGCCGGGAACCACGTCGCGATCAGGCGCAGCACGCCGGGGAAGATCGCCGCATCTCCCGCGCCGAGCAGAGTGCGCGCGAAGATGGCGACACCGACGCTGGGGGAGAAGGCGAGAGTGAGCTGGCCGATAGCCATCACGAGCATTCCGACGGCCATGACGGGGCGGGCGCCGTAGCGATCCAGCAGCAGTCCGATCGGGATCTGCATGCCGCCGTAGACGGCCAGCTGAACGACGGCGAACATCGAAAGGGTGGCGGCATCCGCTCCGAACCGTTCGGCGGCGTCGACGCCGACGGCCGCGAGCGAGCTGCGGTTGACGACGGCGAGCATGTAGCCGGCGACACCGACACCCCAGATGGACCAGGCGCGTGCGCCGGGGCCGGCGTTCGAGGGCAGGGGGGACGTGGAGGTCACGGGATCAGCTCGCCCGACCCTCTCGCCGTCGACGTAGGCCTTCGGCGCATCCAGATCGACGTCCACCTGGATCGGCGTATCCGACCAGGTGAAGATTTCCGCGTCCGATGCGACGCCACCGCTCGGGTTCTGTCGTCGTCACGCGTCCAGGGTAGCGGGGGTGTGGCGAACTGCTCCCTGTCGTGGCCTGGCGGCCGGCCGCGGGGTGCTTTCGCCGCCCTCGGGGCGAAAGGGAGGAGTTGGCCGCGCCGCGCCGATCTCATTACTGACATAATGTGCATTATCAGCATTATCAGCACATATCCGACGACGAGGCGGTCATAGGCTTGAGGGATGCTGCAGACACTCACGGGGTTCGTCGTGGTGGGTGTCGCCATCGCGCTGGGCTACGTCCTGGGACGCATCGACCTCCTGGGCCCGCATGCCCGGCACGTGCTCAGTCGGCTCACGTTCTTCGTCCTTTCGCCGTTTCTCCTGTTCGTCGTGTTGGCCCAGGCCGACGTTCACACGCTGTTCTCTGCGCTGCTGCCGGTGTCGGCCATCGCCGCCGTCGCCGTCTTGACCGTGCACGCACTCGTTGCACGCCTGCTCTGGCGACGGGATGCCGGCGAGACCCTGATCGGCGCCCTGGCGGCCGGCCAGGTCAACTCCAACAACATCGGCATCCCGCTCTCGCTGTACCTGCTCGGCAGCGCCGCGTATCCGGCACCGGTCATCCTGATGCAGCTGCTGGCGTTCACACCGATATCGATGGCCATCTTCGAGACGGTGACGGCGGACCAGCCCGGAGCTCGCCGAGCGATCCCGATCCTGCGCCGCACCGTCACCAATCCCGTCGTTGTCGGTTCTGTGCTCGGCGTGCTCGTGTCGATATCGGGCACCACGTTGCCTGCGGTCGTCCTGGATCCGGTCCAGCTCATCGCCGACGCCTGCGTGCCGATCCTGCTGATCAGCTACGGGATCTCCCTCCACGGCCAGCGTGTGCTCGCACCGTCGGGGCGACGCCGCGATGTCCTGCTGGCATCGGCTCTGAAGCTGTTCGTCATGCCCTTTCTCGCCTGGGCGGTGGCACGATTCCTGTTCCAGCTCTCGGATCAGGACACTCTGGTCGTCACGGTGCTGGCCGCGTTGCCGACCGCGCAGAACGTGTTCAACTACGCGCAGCGTTACGACCTCGGTGAGACGATCGCCCGCGACACCGTCTTTCTCACAACACTGGGCTGCGTACCCGTGCTGATGGCGATCACCGTCCTGCTCACGTGACCCTCCTCCCCCGTCGGAGGGTACGACTCCCCTGTGCGCACGTCGTTGCGCTCCCCGCGCGGCACGAGGCTTAGGCTGATGGTGCATCCCTTATCCGGGACCTTCAGAGAGGGCTGGCAATGACCACCGAAATCTCGTCCGAACAGTCGAGCATCAACGGTATCCGTACCGCGCTGGGGGTCGCAGGGCTGTTGACGCTGATCGCGGGCATCCTCATCCTCGTGTGGCCCGGTCAGACCGCCGCGGTCGTCACCGGCATCATCGCGATCTACATCATCGCGGCCGGTTTGGTCTACGCGGCCCTCGGGATCTTCTCGAAGACGAAGGGGGGCTGGTCTCGCCTCGGTCACATCGTCCTCGGGCTGCTGTTCATCGCCAGCGGTATCGTCGCCTTCGCCAACCTGACCGCCACGAAGCTGTGGCTCGCGGTCGTCGTGGCCATCTTCGTCGGTATCTCGTGGATCATCGAGGGCATCGTTTCGCTGTCCACCACCGCAGACGGCGGCTCGAAGGTGTGGACTCTCGTCTTCGCCGTCGTCTCGATCGTCGCCGGTGGCTATTTGCTCTTCTCGCCCCTGTGGGGCGCCGTGGTGCTGTGGTGGCTGCTCGGCGTCATGCTGGCTGCCATGGGCCTCGTGAACATCGTTCGCGCCTTCACGTTCGGCAAGGAGTAGCCACTGGCAGATATCGGTTCCACCACTCCAACACGGCATCGAAGCGCTCGATCCGGTGTCGAGGGCGCCCCGAGCGAGTGAGCTCATGGTCTTCCCCCGGGAACACGAGCAGTTCCGCCGGGGTTCCCTGGCGCTTGAGCGCGGAGTAGTACCGTGTGGCCTGTTCGAGCGGGCAGCGGAAGTCGAGTTCGGAGTGGATGACCAGGGTCGGCGTCGCCACGTTCGCGACCACCGCCATCGGGCTCTGTGCGGCGATCCGCTCGGGGTCGAGACCGACGTATTCATCACCGAAGAACGAGCCGATGTCGCTCGTGCCCTGGAAGCTGACGGGATCCAAGAAGCCGCGCTCCACGATCGCCGCGGCAAAGCGGTGCTCGTGCGCGATGATCCACGCCGTGAGGTAACCCCCGTAGGAGCCGCCCATGATGCCGACGCGCGAACCGTCGAGTCTGGCATCGTGCGCAATCGCAGCATCGAGGAAGTCCAGGACGTCGTCGGCGTCGACCGTCCCCATGCGTCCGCGGATGCTGCGACCGTGCGCCCGCCCGTAGCCCGCACTCCCCCGTGGGTTGCTGTACACCACCGCGTAGCCGGCATCGACGAGCACCTGCGTCTCGTCGTGGAGGTGTATGCCGTATGCGGCATATGGTCCGCCGTGTATCTGCACGATGATCGGAAACGGCCCCTCCCCCGGCGGCACGACGACCCAGCCGTGAATCGGATAGCCGCCCCGACCAGGGAAGGTGTTCTCCTCGGGACGGACGACGCGGCCCGCTCGGACCGCAGCACCGAAGTCGGTGAGCACGCCGTCACCGACCGCGATCAACTCGCCGAAGGAGCCTCCCGTGCTGATCGCTGCGACCACCCGCTCCCCCGGCACGGTCTGTGCGCCGGATGCTGCCGCGTGACCGGCCACCTCGACGTCGCCCGCGAGGACCGTCGCGGCGGTTCCGTCGCGGCTCACCCGCAGCAGCTCGACACGCCCTCGGGTGCGGTTCTGCACGAGGAAGTCGTCGCCCACGGGGGTGATGTGCGAACCGACCTCACCGAGATCGACCTCTTCGGGGTCAGTCAGCCGGCGCAGTTCCGCGCCGTCCAGCATCCACAAGGCGACGCCCGGCGCGACGAAATCGATGTGGGCGCCGTTGGAGACTGCGACCGTCATCGCCAACAGCGCGATCGTGCCGTCTTCGGCGACGGCCACGTCATCGATCGCCAGCCCGGCATCGCGGCCGAGCACCTCCCGCGTTCCGCCGCCGTCGACGGCCGCAGCACACAACGGCGTCCGAAGATCGCGCCGGTCGCTCTCGATCTCGTCGACGACCGTCAGCACCTCGGTCCCATCGGCGGTGAAGACGACCCCGCGATGCGACGCGACACCGGCAGTCAACGGGGTCGACGTCGCCGCCACGCGGATCGGTTTCGCGGTCTCCTCGCCCGGCGCCCGCACCGCCGCAGCGGGCGGGTACAACGGCTCGGCGTCGACCTCTGGTGCTGCGATGACGAACACGTGCGCGGGTCGGTCACCGATGTACCCGCGTCCGTTGGCATGCCACCGGATGCCGGTGATACGCCGCGGCGCTTCGCCGGCGGCGTCCAGGCCTTCGACCGTCCCGTATCGCCCCTCCTCCGGCACCCCGGCGCAAAAGGCGAGGCGGGAACCGTCAGGAGACCAGGCGAACGAGTCCACGCCGCCCCGTGCGTCGGTGGCCTGCACGGGCTCGCCCCCACCCGCCGGGACGACGAACACCTGTGGCGTGCCGTCGGCATCGGCGCGCACGAAGGCAATGCGGTCGCCATCCGGGGAGACTCGGGGGCTGCGGTCGGCGACGCCACGAGTGAGTCTGCGCGGGTGACCGCCGGGCAGCGGCACGCGCCAGATCTGCCCCACGTTGCGGTTGGCGGCGAGGTCGGGACGTGAGGTTGCGAAGACCGCGAACGAGCCGTCGGGGGCGATCGAGGGTCTGCCGACCGCGATCGAGTGTTCGATATCGGCGGCGCGCATGTCAGTCTCCCGTGAACGAGCTCACATCGCCGACGAGGCGCGTGTTGTCCGCCGGGACCGGATCGACCGCAGCCTGGGCGACCTCCGCGGCGAACTCCGCGACGTTGTAGAGCCTGCCGGCCTCTTCTCGGCGCGACGCGATCGCTCCCGGGTTCACGCGCTCGAGCAGTGTCGCCGTGATGGTGCCTTCGATCATGTCGCCCGAGACCACGACGAACTCGATGCCGCGCTCGGCCAGCAGGGGGATGCGCTCGCGCAGGGCGTCTTCACCGGCCCGCTTGGACAGGGCCACCGGCACGTACGCATCCATCGTCGCGGTCGTACGGATGAAGTGAGCCTGATGGCTCGTGACGAAGACGACGCGCGAACCGGCCTGCAGCACCGGGAGCGCGCTCTCCAGCACACTCACCTGCGCATCGCGATTGAGCTTGAGCGCATAGTCCTCGGCCATTCCGCCCTCCATGCCGCCGGATGCATTCAGCACGAGGATGTCCAGGCTCCCGAAAGTCTCTGTGACCGCGGCGAACATCGTCTCGATCGCGTCGGAATCGGTCAGGTCGGCACCGACGACGAGGGCTTCGACGCCGAGCTCGCGCACCTCGGCCGCGAGCTTCTGCGCGCGCGGGGCCTTGTTGCGGAAGTTGATCACGACGTTCGCCCCGGCCTGCGCGAAATAGCGGACCGTGTCGGCGCCGATGCCGCGCGACGAGCCGGTGACGAGGGCGGTCTTCCCGGCGAGGGCACCGGTGGGGATGGGCTGCGACATGCGTGCTCCTGCGAAACGACGGATGCCCGGCGAGGATCACCGGACCGTTCGACACTATCAACCAGCGCACGTGCAGCACGGGTGCCGCCCCACCGCGTCGCGCGCGCCGGCTGTTAGGGTTCGAACAAGACCGAAAGGCACTTCATGGCCCCGGACGGAAAGGATCGGACACGCCGCTGTGACGCATCCCTGGTTCGCGACGCCGTCCGGTGTCCCCCGCGTCCTTGCTCACCGCGGCTTCGTACCGCGCGACGCAGCGGGCGTCGCCGAGAACTCGCTGGCCGCCTTCGCGGCGGCGCACGCCGCGGGTGCGGAGTATGTCGAGTCGGACTGTCACCTCACCGCGGACGGGGTCGTCGTGCTCACTCACGATGCCGATCTCACTCGCGTCGCCGGTGATCCGCGCACCATCGCCGCGGTCACCCACCGCGAGCTGGAGCAGATCCTGGCGCCCCGGGGCGGACTCGTCACGGCGGCCGATGCCTTCCACACTTTCCCGACGCTGCGGTTCAACCTCGATGTGAAGGCCGCCGCCGCGGCCGCCCCACTCGGGCGCATCATCGCGGCGCACGCCGATCGCGTGCTGCTGACCAGCTTTTCCGATGCGCGGCGCATGGCCGCCCTGGAAGCGGCGCGCGCTGTCGGCGGTGATCCGGCGACCTCGGCCGGACAGGCTGTGATCGCGCGTCTGCTGACGGCGCTCGCCGCGCGGTCGGGCTGGGCGGTGCGCAGGGAACTCCGCGGAGTCGACGCGCTCCAGCTCCCGCAGCGACACGGGCCCGTGCGCATCGTCACTCCCCGCCTGCTGGATGCCGCCCACAATGCGGGCGTCGAAGTGCACGTGTGGACCGTCAACGACCGTGACACGATGCATCAGCTCCTCGACGCCGGTGTCGACGGCCTCGTCACCGACCACACGGACCTCGCATTGCAAGTGGTGGCCGAACGGCGCTGAGCATCTGCTGTGAAAGCGCGCTGGAAGCGGCCGGTTCGGATGACCCGCTCAGGTGCGCACGTTATACCTGACACCGACGAGAGGACCACACGATGGCAGACCGCAGCTTGCGCGGCATCCGACTCGGCGCTTCCAGCCTACAGAGCGAAGAAGGCGTCGTGTTCCATGAACGCGCCAACCACACCTACGTGTGCACACAGTGCGCACGTGAGACGACCATGACATTCGCCGCCGATGCGGAGATTCCCGAGGTCTGGGAGTGCCGCACGTGCGGCGCCGAGGCCGCGTTGCGCGTTGACGGCACCGTTGCGGCTGTCGATCACTCCGGCGACAAAGCGCCCCGCACGCACTGGGACATGTTGATCGAGCGTCGCACGATCCCCGAGCTCGAAGAGCTGCTCGAAGAGCGCCTCGCCCTCCTGCGCGGTCGTCGCGGCAGCGAGCAGGTGCGCCTCAGCGCCTGACGCTTCGGCGAGAGTCGCGGCGCGTGAGCACGCCGATCGCGACAAGGGCGAGGGCGCTGCCCCAGCCCAGCACAGCGGTGATGGCCGGTCCGGCCATCACCGCTGGCGTGAGGCCGGTGCGCAGGGCCACATCGGTCACCATGGCACCCGCCTCATCGGCGGGCAGGGCATCGAGCTCCGTGCCGTCGGGAGCGATCACCTGGCTCGTTCCCACCGTGGACACGTTGACGACCGTTCGACCCGTCTCGATCGCGCGCATCCGGGCGAAGGCGAGTTGCTGAAGATTCTCGTCGGTATCGCGGAAGTCGGCGTTGTTGGTCTGGAAGACATAGACCTCGGCGCCGTCGTGAGCGCCGGACCAGATGACGTCGTCGTAGATGACGTCGAAGCAGATCGCCAGACCGACTCCGACGCCGTCGACGTCGACGAAGGGGGCGTTGGTTCCCGGCGTGTACTCGCGCTGGATGAGACCGATCAGGTCGGGCGCGAGCATCTCGTAGAACCAGCGATCGGGCACGTACTCCCCCATCGGCACGGGCCGGGCCTTGTCGTAGAACGCAACGGGGTTCTCGGCGGCGGCCTGCCACACCATTGACGTGTTGAACGTGTCCTCGCCGCGCGTTGTGGCGGCGTTGATCAGCAGCGGTGCATCCAGGTCCGCAGACAGCCCGTCGAGCACGGTCGCGACGGAGGCGTTGTTCGTCGGGTCTGCGTCGACGCCTCCTTCGGGCCAGACGACGACGTCGACATCTTCCCCGACGAGGGATGCCGTCGCATCCAACTGGGACTGGAAGACGGCGTACGGATCGCGATCGTCGAAGTAGCCCGCCGGGCCGTTTCCTTGAACGGATGCAACCGTCCAGGTCCCGGCATCCGTTGTCGGGAACTGCGGCAGCAACACCAGGACCGCTGCCGTCGTCGCCGCCGGAAGCGCGGCAGTGAGCTGGCGGTAGCGGCCTACCCGCACCCACTGGATGACAGCGGCGGTGAAGAACACCATCGCGAACGTGAGCCCGCTCACCCCCGTCCAGGAGACGAGATGCGCGAGCGGGCTCTCCGACTGGCTCATCCCGACCCGCCCCCAGGGGAAGCCCGTGTACGGCCAGGAGCCGAGAAACTGCTCACGAGCGGTCCACAGACCCGCCACGAGCACGGGCAGAGCGAGCAGACGCCCCCACGCGCCGGGCGCGACGCACGGCAGCCAGCGGTAGGCGAGCGTGATCGCAATCGCACCGACACCGCTCAGCAGCGTTTCGATCCCCGCGAGAGCAAACCACGGTACGAGACCGAGGTAGCGTGTGATCCACACGATGTGGACGAGGTAGAAGGACGCCGCGAACACGCTGCCGACCGCCCATGCACCCCACGCCGAGCGGCCGATGAGCGTGACGAGAGACATCGCGACACCGACGAACGCGAGCGGCCACCAGCCGAGCGAGGGATACGCGGCGTCGAGCACCGGCCCCGCGATCCCTGCAACCAGCAGGGCCGACACGAACGGCAGCAGCGGGCGCGGACGATCGCTCGCGCGGGCGAAGCTCACAGCGACTCGTAGACGACGATGCCGCGACGCACGGCGTCCAGCGCCCTGCGGGCCGTCGTCGCCACGGGGGGAGCGGCGACGAGGGACAGCTGATCGAGCAGGTCGATCGTCTGTTTCGTCCAGCGGACGAAGTCGCCCGCTGCCAGGTCGGCTTCGGAGAGCACGCGATCCAGCGCCGCGCCGCGCGCCCAGGAGTGCATCGCCTGGGCGAGCCCGGTCGCAATCGGCTCCGAGCCCGGCAGCCGGTGGTCTTGCTCGAGGTCGTCCAGGCGCGCCCAAAGCTCCTGCGTGGCCGTCAGCGCAGTGCGAAACGCGCCACGCGGCAGAGGGTGTTCGGCGTCCTCGTCGCGTCGGGGCTCATAGACGAGACAGCAGGCCACAGCCGCCAGACTCGCGGGCTCGAGGTCGTTCCACAACTCGGTGCGCAGCGCTTCGGCCACGAGCAGGTCACGTTCCCCGTAGATGCGCTTCATCGTGGCTCCGGCGGGTGTGAGGATCGCCCGACCGTCCGGCGAGGTCTGCACGTAATCGAGAGCAGCCAGCACATCGACGACGCGATCGAAGATGCGGGCGACGGTACCGGTGCGCGTCTGGATCTGCTGCCGCAGTTTGTCCGTGTGCCGGCGCAGCTTCCAATACCGCTCCGCCCAGCGCGCGTGCTGCTCTCGATCGGGGCAGCTCTGGCAGGAGTGACGCCCCAGTGCGCGACGCAGCGCAGTGATCTGATCCTGTCGTTGACGATGCAGCTTCGGCGGACCGGATCGGTCGCTCTTGCGCTCCAGATCGCTCAGTTCGCGGCGCATCCGAGCGAACTCCACGAAGTCACCACGATCACAGGTCATCGCCTCGACATATCCGGCGAGGGAGGCCTCGGCCTCGTGCACCTCGCGGGCAAGGCTCACCACGGCGCGATCCGCCTGGAACTGCGCGAACGACGACTCCAAGATCTCACGAGCCCGGGCACGACCGAACTGATCGATGAGATTGACCGCCATGTTGTACGTCGGGCGGAAGCTGGAGTTCAGCGGGTACGTGCGGCGCGAGGCGAGCGCGGCCACCGACTGCGGGTCGAGGCTCTCCGACCACTGGATGACCGCGTGTCCCTCGACGTCGATGCCGCGACGGCCGGCACGCCCGGTGAGCTGCGTGTACTCCCCCGAGGTGATCGCGACGCGCGCTTCGCCGTTGAACTTCTCCAGTTTTTCCAGCACGACCGTGCGCGCGGGCATGTTGATGCCGAGTGCGAGAGTCTCGGTCGCGAAGACGACCTTGACGAGTTTGCGCTGGAAGAGCTCCTCGACGACCTCCTTGAACACCGGCAGCAGCCCCGCATGGTGGGCCGCGACGCCGCGCTCCAGGTTCTCCCGCCACTCCCAGAATCCGAGCACGGCGAGGTCTTCCTCCCGGAGCGTGCGCGTACGATCCGCGACGACCCGGCGGATCTCGTCGCGCTCGTCACGATCGGTCAGCCGTACCCCGGAGCGGCGCACCTGTTGAACGGCGGCTTCGCAGCCCACACGGCTGAAAATGAAGAAGATCGCCGGCAACAGGTTAGCCCTGGCCAGCACCTCGACCACGGCCGGGCGATCGATGCGCTCGAGCCGCTGGGGATGTGGGCGCTTCGCGCCCTGGTAGGGACGCCCCCGGCCCCCCGCCGCCCGTGTCTGCTGTGCCCGCCGGTTGTTGTCGAGGTTCGCTCCCTTGACCGAACGAAGCCGCGTCAGCTCCTGGTTCACCCGGGCTGCGGCGGCACCGGAGCGCTCATCGAACAGCGGCAGCAGATCTCCGCGCACGAGCACGTGCTGTTCGAGGGGAACGGGCCGGGTCTCCGAGACCACGACCTCGACGGCGCACTCCCCCGCGGCGGCGTGCGTGCCGCGGACAGTCGCGAGCCAGTCGCCGAACTCCTCCGCGTTCGATACCGTCGCCGACAGTGCGACGAGCCGCACCTCCTGCGGCAGGTGGATGATGACCTCCTCCCACACCGCCCCACGGAACCGGTCGGCGAGATAGTGGACCTCGTCCATCACGACGTACCGCAGACCGCGCAGCGCCGGCGAGTCGGCGTACAGCATGTTGCGCAGCACCTCGGTCGTCATCACGACGACGCGAGCGTTGCCGTTGATGTTGGTGTCGCCGGTGAGCAAGCCCACGGCATCCTCACCGTAGACCGCCTGCAGTTCGCGGAACTTCTGATTCGACAGTGCCTTCATGGGCGTCGTGTAGAAGGCCTTCTCGTCGGCGGCCAGCATTGCCAGATGCACCGCGAACTCGCCGACGATCGTCTTTCCGGCACCGGTGGGCGCCGCGACGAGGACGCTGCGACCGGATTCCAGGGCATGGCATCCGGCGGTCTGGAACGGATCGAGCTCGAAGCGCTGCGCTCGCGCGAAGGCGGCCGTCAGCGGATGGGCGCGCTGCGCCTGGGCGCGCGCGAACCGCTCCGCGGGGTCGCTCACAGCGCAATGCCCTCGGCCGCGGCACGCTTGGAGCGGCGCCGGTCGAACAGCATCGACAGTCCGGCGGCGGCGAAGAAGAGCACGATCAGGATGCCCGCGAGCATCATCATGCTGACGATGTCGGCGGCGGGGGTGGCGAGACCGGCGAAGACCACCGTGACCAGCACGGCGATCCGCCAGCCTCTGAGGATGGCTTTGCCGCTCATGATTCCGGCGAGGTTCAGGGCAACGAGGAAGACCGGCAGGACGAACGAGATGCCGACGACCACGATGAGCTTGAAGACGAAGTCGTAGTAATACTTCGCGTCATACATGTTCGCCGCGCCTTCGGCCGAGAACGAGGCCATGATCTCGACGATGTGCGGCATGACCAACCACCCGACGAAGCATCCGGCGAAAAACAGCGGGACGGCCGCGCTGACGAACCCGATCGTGTAGCGGATCTCCTTGCGGGTGAGGCCGGGCATGAGGAAAGCCCACAGTTGCCACAGCCACACCGGCGCCGACACGATGATGCCGACGACGAACGCGACACGCAACTGCATGTCGAACGGACCGGTGATCGTCGAGTACATCAGCCGGACAATCGCATCGGGGTCTTCGCCGCGCTGGTCTGCGACGATGCGGATCGGCTGTGTCATCGCCCAGATGATGTTCTCCGCGAACACGAACGCGATGATCATGCCCCCCACGAGAGCCGCCGCCGCGATCACGAAGCGGCGGCGCAACTCGATCAGGTGCTGAGCCAGCGACATCCGCTTGTCATTGCGCGGTGCATCGTCCGCGCTGAACTGCGGACGCTCGGCCGTAGCCACGGAGCGTTACGGTGTCGTGTCGGTGTCGGTCGCACCGGCGGGAGGCGTTGCCGGCGCGGGTGACGAAGTGTCGATGGCCGCGGATGCCGCCGTGGCGTCGTCTTCCTTCATCGCCTTCATCTCGCCCTTGAAGATGCGGGCCGACTGGCCCATGCTCTTGGCCAGGGCGGGGAGCTTCGCCGCACCGAAAAGCAGCAGGATCACGACCAGAAGGATCCAGACGTGTGGACCGGCCAACAGGTTTCCCATTGCATCCCCTTGTCAGAAGCGTCCCTCCAGTGTAACCGGCCGGCGGCGCGGTACGGTCAGCCGTACTGGGCGAGCCCCGCTTCGGCCCAGGCCGCCGCCGCCCGTCGCGCGGCGTCGGGGGCGACGATCTCGAACTCGCCGCCCAGCCGCGTCGCGACGCGCTTGAGACTGCTCTCATCCCCCACGCGCACACGTGCGGCGCGATAGTCGTCGCCGCAATCGACCTCGCCTACGAGAACGTAGTCGGCCAGCAACGGGGCGACACTGCGGCGGTAACGAACCTCGATCTCGACGTCGTCATCGCCACCTTCGAACAGCGCCGGCGCGCTGTCGGCCGTATGCATCGCGGGAGTATCCGTCAGTTGTACGGCGGAGACGCGATCGAGGTGGAACGTGCGCATCGCCTGCCTCAGGTGGCACCACCCCTGCAGATACCATTGGCCGGCTGCGATGTGCACCTTGACGGGATCGACCGTGCGCGTGGTCTCGGGGGCATCGGGGGCGCGGTAGGTGAACGAGACCGCAACGCCCCGCTGCAGTGCCTCGGCGACCGCGACGCGCACGCCGTCGACCGCCGGCGGGGCGACGATCACCTCACTCGGGACCCCGGCCGCACCGCGGGAGAGCTTGGCCAGCAGGCCGTGGAGGATGGCGTCGCCGCCGAGTCCCGGCAGAGTCACGGCCAGTTGCAGCCCGGCCAGGAGCGCAGCGGCCTCACGGGTGCTGAGTCGGGGCGAGCGTTCGAGACCGACGGCATTGGTGATGACGATGAGATCCCGCTCGTCGAGGAGGTCCCAGTCGATGTCGAACAGATCGTTGGCCATCTGCCAGAACCCGCCGTCACCGGGCAGGCCGATCACGGTGAGCTTTTCGACCGTGGTGCGCATCTGCTCGATCGAGACGTCGAACTCATCGGCCGCTTCGGCCAGAGACACCTCCCCCTTGCCGATGAGGTACGGGACGAGCTGCAGCATGAGCGCGGCACGATCGGTCGCAACGAGTGGCTTGCGTTCGATCATGACGCGCGCTCCAGAGCGTGCACCTCTCGCGCGCGCTCCAGCCGTGCGATCACCTGCGCACGCAGGTCGGCTGGCTCCACAACTCGGACTTCGGGGCCGTACGAGGCCAGCTCGTCAGCGAAGATGTGCACATCGACGTACGGCACACACATGCCCTGCGCGGCGTCACCGGCCCCGGACGGCACCGCGCGACGGGTCAGCCGCAACGCCGCCTCTGTTCCCGGCGCGACTTCCAGCAGGGCGCGCTGACGCTCGGTGAGGCGGGCGAATCCGGCGAGAGCCCGCTCCCCCGCGTGTTCGCGCAGCGAGGGATCGAAGGTGACGCGGGTGACCGCGACGTCGGAGACGATGCGCGACAACAGAAACGTGCGCGGCTCCTGCTGATCCAGATCGAACCCGTACACGTGCCAGCGCGCCTCGTATTCGACGAGCGCGAAGGGCTGGACGTGACGCCGTCGAGCGGCATCCTCCCCCGCCTTCAGGTAGTCGAACTCGACGACACGGCCGGCATCCATCGCGCGCTGCAGCGGGGCGAACGCACTGTCGCGCAGATTGATCCGTGGCGCATATCCGATGATCGGAGCGTCGACGTCGATGCCCAGCCCCCGCAGCTTGCGCAGCCCGCTGCGCGCGTCCGTCGACATGGAGCCCTCTCCCCACACGCCGCTGGCGAGATTCAGGACGGCCAGTTCCGCCGCCGTGAAGGAGATGTCGGCGGGCAGCTCGTATTCCGCCGTCGGGATGCGATAGCGCGCCTCACGCAGATCATCCGAGTCGGCGTAGTCTCCGATCGTCTCGACCGGGACGCCGAGGGCGCGCAGGCTCTCCTTGTCGCGCTCGAACATCTTCTCCAGCGCGTCCTTGGACGTACCCGCCTCGGCCTGTTCGCGGTAACCGGCGACCGAGGTGAGGATGGTCTGCTTGGTCAGCCCCTGCTCGGTCGCCATCAGGGCCACGACGAGGTTCACCAGTCGCTCTTCGGGCGCGGTGCGGTTGGAGTCGGTGGCCACCCGACCATCCTAGGTCGGGGCGTTCCCGGTGCTACTGAGCGTCGGTGGTCGGCGGGTCCACGCCGAGGACGTCGATGACGTAGACGAGTGTCGCGCCACCGGGCACGCTCCCGCTGCCGTCGTCGCCGTAACCCTGGTCCGGCGGGACCACGACGAGGATCTGAGAACCGATCGTCTGTCCTTCCAGAGCCGTCGCGAAGCCGGCCACGACGGCATCGAGGGTGACCGAGGTCGAGGCACCCGCCGCCCAAGTCGAGTCGAACACCGTGCTGTCATCCCAGATCACGCCCGTGTAGTGCACCCGGATGCTGTCGTCGGCGGTCACGGCGGCACCGTCGCCCTTCTTCAGCACCTGAACGACAAGGTCAGACGGCGGCGCGCTGTCGGGGATGATCAGACCCGGGCGACCGTCGGGGGCGAGGACGACCTGCGGCAGCCCGCTGTCGCTGTTGTACTGCGGGGCGCCATCCGCGGCCGCGAGATACACGTCCTGCACGTCGATGGCGACGACGAGCGCCTGGCCCTCCGAGACGCCCCAGCTCTGCGCGGCCGCTTCGGAGATCTCCGAGACCGGGATGGCCCCGACGACGCGCGAGCCCGCCGTCGCGCACTGGAACAGATCGGCGAGTCCGTTCAGATCCGTTCGCCACGCCGCCACCGACTGGGTCGTGGCGGCCGACGTGAGAATCGTCTGACCGGTCGCACCGTTGGCGATCGTGATCGAGAAGCCAACATCCTGCGCGTCCGAAGTGATCGCCAGTCCGTCGCCGGCCGTCACGACCTGCCCGACCGTCTGGTCGACGTACACCGGGGCGCTGAGGGTCACCGCCGGGGCACCCGTCTCGCCGCTGACGGCGACGGTGTCGAGCACCGCATCGGCCGGCGCGTTGGGCTCACAGCCGTCGGCGGAGGTCGCGGATGAGCATCCGACGAGGGTCAGGGCGGAAAGTCCGAGGACGGCGAGAACTGCTGGGATCCGGCGCACCGGATCAGTCTACGTCGTCGCGTGCGGCCTCTCCGGCATCATCGAGCTCTCCGCTGGCCCGGCGCGCGCCGTCGGCGGCTCGCTGCGCTTCGCGCACGCGCTTGCGAAGGTTCTTGTCGGTGATGTGGCGATCGCCGACGGCGCCCGGCGTCCATAAGTCGACGTCCTCATCGGCGTACGACGGTTTCTTCAGCGCACGCTTGCGCACATCGGGCGGTACCGCGCCGGGTGCGAGCCGGCGCGCCGTCAACAGAAACCCCGTGTGCGCCACCATGCGGTGGTCGGGACGCACCGCGAGCCCCTCGACGTGCCAGCCGCGGATCATCGTCTCGCTCGCCTCGGGGTCGGTGAACTGCCCCGTCGCACGCACGTATTCGGCCACGCGACTGAGCTGGGTCGCCGTTGCGACGTAACACAGCACGACCCCGCCGGAGGTCAGGGCATCGGCTACGGCGTCGATGCACTCCCAGGGAGCGAGCATGTCGAGCACGACACGGTCGACGGATGCCGGGGCCACCGCATCCGGCAGTGCCGGAACGAGATCGCCGACGACGACGGTCCAGTTCTCGGGCGCGTGGCCGAAGAAGGTCTCGACATTGGCCTGAGCGACCTGGGCGAACTCGTCACGGCGCTCGAACGACACGAGGCGCCCGCTCGGACCGATCGCCCGCAGCAGCCACATCGACAGGGCGCCGGAGCCGACGCCGGCCTCGACGACGGTGGCGCCGGGGAAGATATCGGCGGCGGCGAGGATCTGCGCGGCATCCTTCGGGTAGACGATCGCCGCCCCCCGAGGCATCGACATGACGAAGTCGCGCAACAGGGGACGCAGGGCCAGATACTCGTGCCCGCCCGAATTGGTGACGACCGAGCCGTCGGGCTGGTCGATGATCTTCTCGTGCCGCAGCACGCCGTGATGAGTGTGCAGCTCACCGCCCTCGCGCAGCGTGATCGTGTGCAGTCGGCCCTTCGGGCCCGTCAGCTGCACACGGTCACCGAGGCGGAACGGGCCGGAGGGGCGCAGGTCGGAGTTCACGCGGCGGCCCCGTTCACACGCTGGTCCGCGTGGAACGCGGCGACGTCGGCGACGGTGCGCCCTTCCAGGGTCGGCCACAGCGCGTGCGCACCGACGCCCACGAGGGAGACGACGTTGGGGACGCCGATGGACGGAACGCCGGCAGCCAGCGCCGAGCGCAGTCCGTTCGGCGAGTCCTCGATCGCAACAGCGTCCCCGGGCGAGATGCCCAGCGCTTCGCACGCCTGCAGATAGGGGTCGGGGCAGGGCTTGGGGCGCGTGGCGTCGTCGCCAGCGATGACGATGTCGAATGCGTCGAAGTCGATGAGCGAGACGATCTCGGTCGCCATCCGCTTCAGCGACATCGTCACAAGCGCCGTGCGCACCCCCGCCGCGCGCAGACTCGCGAGCAGTTCGCGCGCACCGGCACGGAAGGGAACGCCGCTCTCTCGCAATTGCACGAGCACGCGATCGGTCAGCAGCGCGACGATCTCCGGCACGGGCATGCGGACGCCGGCATCCTGCAGCACGCGCGCCGCGTCGTCGAGCCCCATGCCGACCATCTGCAGCGCCTGCTCGTGCGTCCACGTGCCGCCGAAGCTCGCGACCAGCGGCGCCTCGGCGGCGATCCAGTACGGCTCGGTGTCGACGAGGGTGCCGTCCATGTCCCAGAGGACGGCGGCGGGCAGAGAGGAGCTCACCGGTCCATGCTACCGACGCGCGGCATCGCCACCGGGATCGGCTCGGAGGGCTGCCGCTACGCGTATCGTGGGGGGGAACGGAAGCAGAAGGAGCGGTGTGAACGATCTGGGACCGAACGTGCTCGTGGTGGCCTTCGATGGCTGGAACGACGCCGGCGAGGCCGCGACGGCGGCCGCGGCGCACGTGCGTGAGGCGGGCGATTACCGCCAGGCGTTCACGATCGACCCCGAGCTCTATTTCGACTTCCAGTACACGCGCCCGCAGGCGCGGATGGATGCCGACGGCAAGCGCTCCCTCGTCTGGCCCGATGCCACCCTGTGGCGCCCGGCCGATGAGACCGAGCCGGCCGGCGGCGCGCGACTGTTCGTGCTGTCGGGCGTGGAGCCGGCGCGCACGTGGAAGGCGTTCGCGCAGGAGCTCATCGACGCCGCGTTGAGCCAGGAGATCACCGGGATGATCGCGCTCGGTTCGATGATGGCGGATGTGCCTCACACGCGGCCCATCACCGTGTTCGCCAGTACCGAGAACGAGCACCTGCGCGCGACACTGGGACTGGAGCGCTCGACGTATGAGGGCCCGACGGGCATCCTCACCGTGCTCGCGGCCGAAGCCGAGAGCGTCGGCATCCCGTGTGTGAGCCTGTGGGCGAGCGTGCCGCACTACGTGGCCGGACACACACCGTCGCCGAAGGCGACGCTGGCCCTGCTCGACAAGGTCGAAGAGCTCACCGGTGCGGTCGTCCCGCGCGGCGAGTTGCCCGCCGACGCGCTCGCCTGGGAGGCCTCGATCGATGCGGCCGCCTCTGACGACGAGGAGATGACCGATTACATCCGCCAGCTCGAGCAGACCCGCGACGCGTGGGACTCCCCCGAGGCGTCGGGAGATGCGATCGCTCAGGAGTTCGAGCGGTACCTGCGCCGCGGCGGCGACGGGCCGAGCAAACCCGGCCGCGAACGCTGAGGCCCGGTCAGTAGGCCTGTAGCACCCCGACGCTCAGCAGGGCGATGAGCACGACGCCGAGCGCGAGGCGGTACACCACGAACGGCAGGAAGCTGCCGCGCTTGAGGTACTGCATGAGGAAGGCGATGACCGCAAGCCCGACGCCGAAGGCGACGACGGTCGCAACCCCCGTCTCGACCATCGAGAACACCTGTTCGCCCGGTTCTGTGATCGCCTGATACAGCTCGTACAGTCCGCTGCCGAACACGGCGGGCACCGCCAGGAGGAAGGCGACCTCGGCCGCGGCGGGCCGAGTGTATCCCAGCGCGAGCCCCATCGTCGTCGTCGCCCCCGACCGCGAGACACCGGGGATCAGTGCGAGCGCCTGCGCGAGCCCCAGCGCGAAGCCGTGGGGGTAGGTGAGGTCCTCCTCGTTGCGGGTGCGACGCCCGAGCGCATCGGCAGTTCCCAGCAGCACTCCGAAGACGATCAGCACGATCGCGACGAGCCACAGGTTGCGGAAGGTGTCGCGGATGACGTCTTGGAAGAGGAATCCAAGCGCACCGATCGGGAGCGTGCCGATGATGACGATCCAGCCCATGCGCGCATCCGGGTCATTGCGCGGCACGGGGCCGGTGAGCGAGCGGAACCACCGCCCGATGATGCGGGTGATCCGCCCCCAGAAGTACACCAGCACGGCCAGCTCGGTGCCGATCTGCGTGATCGCGGTGAAGGTCGCACCTGGGTCTTCCGCCGAAGGCAGGAACTCGCCGATGATCCGCAGGTGGGCGCTGGAGGAGACGGGCAAGAACTCGGTAAGCCCCTGCACGATGCCCAGGATGATCGCCTCGAACAGGTGCATGAGGGCCCTTCAGTATGTGCGGATCAGATCGGTGAGAACGCTCTGACCGAACACCAGGGCGTCGATGGGGACGCGTTCGTCCACGCCATGGAACATACCCGTGAAGTCGAGATCCGCCGGCAGCCGCAGCGGGGCGAACCCGAAACCGGCGATGCCGAGCGAGGCCAGCGCCTTGTTGTCCGTGCCGCCGCCCATCAGGTAGGGCAACACGGGCACGCCCGGATCGTGACGCTCCAGCGCCCCGACCATCGCCTCGACCAGGGCGCCCTCGAACGGGACCTCCAGGCCGATGTCCCGGATCGCGACCTCGATCTCGATGTCGTCGCCGACGATGCGACGAATCTCCGCCAGGACGGCGTCTTCCTGTCCCGGCAGGGTGCGCACGTCGATGGCGGCGGTGGCCGCGTCGGGAATGACGTTGTGCTTGTAGCCGGCGGTGAGCCCGGTCGGGTTGGTCGTGGTCCGCAGGGTCGAGCGCAGGAACCCGGATGCCGCACCGGTGTGCCCCGCGACCGCATCGGGGTCGGACGCATCCGCCCCGCACAGCGCCGCCAGACCCGCGATCGTCTGCCGCGTCGTTGCCGTCAGCTCGATCGGCCACTGCGCGCGGCCGAGGGCGGCGACGGCCTCGGCGAGGCGCGTGACGGCGTTGTCGGGGTGGAACCGGCTGCCGTGCCCTGCGGCGCCCCGGGCCCGCAGCCGCAGCCAGACGAGCGCCTTCTCCCCCACCTGCAGCAGGTAGGCGCGTCGGCCGCCGACCGGGATCGAGTAGCCGCCGACCTCGCTGATGGCCTCGGTGGCGCCGGAGAACCACTCCGGGCGGTCGCGCACGACCAGCTGTGAGCCCTCGACGCCGCCGTTCTCCTCATCGGCGAAGAAGGTGACGATCAGGTCGCGCGCGGGCTGTTCGCCGGCGCGCAGGAGCTCTGCGACCGAGGTGAGGATCATGGCATCCATGTCCTTCATGTCGACGGCGCCGCGCCCCCACAGCATGCCTTCCCGCACGACTCCGGCGAAGGGGTCGACGCTCCAGTCCTCGGCGACGGCGGGCACGACATCGAGGTGGCCGTGCAGCACGAGCGCGGGCTTGGCGCTGTCGCGGCCGGGGATCCGCACGCTGAGGTTCGTGCGTCGCGGAACCGGCTCGTAGTACTGCGGCTCCAGACCGAGGTCCTCGAGGTAGGCGCCGACGTATTCGGCGGCCTCGCGTTCACCCTTGCTGCGCCCCGCGCCCCAGTTCGTCGTATCGAAGCGGATGAGGTCCCGCGCGACGCGGACGACCTCGGGCAGATCTTCAGGGGGGATGTCGGGCATGCTCTCCACGCTACCTCGGGCGCGTGGCGCCGACACCGCTTTGGCCCGGTCGCGCGTGACACCGCCGCAGAACACCACGCGCCGCACAAGACACCACGTGGGGTGTGGTGTCTTGTGCCGCCCCTGTCGGCGTGGCTCCCACGTGAACAGTTGGGTGGCGACGATGAAAGTGACGAGAACCCACGCCAGCGTGGGAAGCAAGAGCGAGATTGCGTCACCGGTGTCGATGCCGTTCCAGGCGCTGATGATGAGTTCGGTGCCCGCCCCGCCGGGAGGGAGTCGCTTGACGACGGCCAGGTTTTCGGTACCGGTCAGCGCGATCCAGAACGCGACGCCGAAGGTGAGGAAGAACACCGGGAGCGTCGTGACCTGGGCGTGCTCGGGCGAGTTGGTGACGCCCGCCGTGCAGAGCGCGAACCCGAGGAAGAGGGCTTCGACGGCGAGGATGCCGACGACGAGCATGGGGATGTTCTGTGAACCTCCCGCTCCGGCCCGACACCGCCCAGCCGGGGGCTTGGGCTTTAGTCGGGAGTGTGTCGTCTACTCGGGCTTCGTCCAGGTCAGGGGGGAATGCTGAAGTTTTGGTTGACTCTGGGACTGTTTTGATCTGATCGATTGGGGCGGGAAGGATGGCTGTCATGCCAGTGAAGTACTCAGACGAGTTCAAGCGCGACGCGGTCGCTCTGGTTCTCACGCAGGGGATGT
>JASGEE010000051.1:0-31832 GCA_047606715.1 Microbacterium sp. | reverse complement strand
GTCGCCGTGCTGCGCAAGAAGCTGCAGGAGGAGATGGACGCGAACGCCCAGGTCTTCCGCACCGAGGAGACCCTGACCAACGTCATGGGCACCATCCACGATCTGCGCGAGCGGTACAAGAACATCCACATCGACGACAAGGGCAAACGGTTCAACACCGACCTGCTCGAGGCCGTCGAGCTCGGCTTCCTGCTGGATCTGGCCGAGATCGTCGCCTACGCCGCCCGCAACCGCAAGGAGAGCCGCGGCGGCCACATGCGCGAGGACTACCCCGACCGCGACGACGAGAACTTCATGCAGCACACGATGGCCTACCTCACCGGAGACCCGCACTCGCCCGACCCGGAGGACCACATCGAGCTCGACTGGAAACCGGTCGTCTTCACGAAGAACGACAAGGGCGAGCTGAACTACCCGCCGATGGAGAGGAAGTACTGATGTCGACCGCCATCGTCGAGCAGGACGCCGCACCCCCCGTCGAGCCGCAGGCCGGTGAAGCTCCCATCCAGTCGTTCCTCGTCACGTTCATCATCCGCCGGTTCGACCCCGAGACCGATGCCGAGCCGCGCTGGGCCGACTACGACGTCGAGCTGTACCCGACCGACCGGGTGCTCGACGCGCTGCACAAGATCAAGTGGGAGGTCGACGGGTCGCTGACCTTCCGTCGCTCCTGCGCACACGGCATCTGCGGCTCGGACGCGATGCGCATCAACGGGCGCAACCGCCTGGCGTGCAAGACCCTCATCAAGGACCTCGACATCTCCAAGCCGATCTACGTCGAGGCGATCAAGGGTCTGCCGCTGGAGAAGGACCTCGTCGTCGACATGGAACCGTTCTTCGCGTCGTACCGCGAAGTGCAGCCGTTCCTCATCGCGAGCTCGAAGCCTGAGCCGGGCAAGGAGCGCATCCAGTCGATCGCCGACCGGGCGATCTTCGACGACACGACCAAGTGCATCCTGTGCGCCGCGTGCACCTCGTCGTGCCCCGTGTTCTGGACGGACGGTCAGTACTTCGGCCCCGCCGCGATCGTCAACGCACACCGGTTCATCTTCGACTCGCGCGACGACGCCGCCACGACACGGCTCGACATCCTCAACGACAAGGAGGGTGTGTGGCGCTGCCGCACGACCTTCAACTGCACCGAGGCGTGCCCGCGCGGCATCGAGGTCACCAAGGCGATCGCCGAGGTCAAGCAGGCGATCCTGCGGCACTGACGGATACGCCGCACCGCGTCGACGGCGCACCTGGGTATCCTCGCGCTGCCCCGGCATCCGCGCCTCCGCTCGCGCCGAGCCCCGCCGTGCGCGCTGTGGTCTGCTGCACGCGCCGTTCTCTCTCTTTCACTCTTCTGCTCTCAGTGGCGCGAGCGCGCGGACGACGCGCGCAACGCGCAGGCCACCCGGCGGGAGCCCGCCGCATCCGCTCGATTAGGGTGGGCCTGTGAGTGACGACCGCACGCCGAGCGACCAGGCCCAGCCGTCGCTGCGCGAGCGATTCGACGAGCCGATCGCGCGGGCGACCGAGCTCACCCGACGCACCCTCGCCTGGTTCCGCCTCGTCGGCATCGTGATCCTCGTCGCCGCGTCGTGGATCGCCGTGCGCGCGGGCGACCGCGAGATCCCGCTCGAGCAGGTCTCGGATGAGCAGCGGCTCTACGACGAGCATCGGTTGCTGCTGGCGGCGGCCGAGGTGCGGCTGCGCACCGCCCGCGAGGCGCGCGAGGCGGCATCCTGGTTCCGCGTCTGGGGTGCCGACCGCTCGGTGCGCGAGGCTGAAGACGAGCTGGCGCGCATCGCCGCAGCCGCCCCGCCACGACCGACCCGCGGCATCCTGTACGACTGAGGGGTGAGGAGTGTGACTGTCGTGAGACCGCGTGCCGCGGCAACGGATGCCGACGCCCCCGCCAGCGGTGCGCTCGCGCGCGCCGGCGCGCTCACCCAGCGCACGCTCGCGTCGTTCCCGGTGCGGGTGTGGCGACACTTCCTCGATCACAGCGGGTTCCTCCTCGCGGCCGGTGTCAGCTACCAGGCGATGTTCGCGGTCTTCGCGGCGATCTACGTGGCCTTTGCCGCCGCAGGCATCTGGTTGGGTGCGAGCCCGGCCGCCATCAACGCACTGATCGAGGGGATCGACCGCTACGTCCCCGGGATCATCGCCGACGACGGCCTGTTCACCCCGGCCCAGGTGGCGGCCATCGCGACCGACGCCCGCAGCGTGCTGGCGCTGACCGGTTCGGCCGCCGTCCTCGTCGCCGTGTGGACGGCGATCGCGTTCATCTCCTTCGCCCGCCGCGCCGTGCGAACGATGCTCGTCCTGCCGCCCGACCGTCGCGGGGTCGTGATGCTCAAGCTGCGCGACCTCGTCGCCGCTCTCGTGCTTGCTGCGGCCCTCGTGATCGGGTTCTCCGTCGGCTCGGCCGGCACCTGGGCGCTCGAGGCCGTCTTCGACGCCTTCGGATGGGATACCCACTCGCACGGGTATCTGATCCTGATCGCCGTCGCGTCGGTCGTCGTCTCGTTCGCGGTGTACGCGCTCACGCTCGGCATGCTCCTGCGGTTTCTGACCGGAACGGCGTTGGACCTCGGCACGATCCGTTCCGGCTCCCTGTTGGCGGCGGCCGGGATCACGGTGCTGCAACTGGCGACGGGATACCTGCTCGGCGCCGCGCCGCGCAATCCGTTGATGGCCACCGTGGCGATCTTCGTCGGGCTGCTCACGTGGTTCCAGGCGACCGGGGTCATGCTGCTGAGCGCCGCCGCCTGGATCGCGGTCGCCGCACACGACCGTGACATCCCCCTCCTGGCGCCCAGCGAGGCCGAACGCCGGGCCGCGGAGCACGAGCAGCGCATCCGTCAGGCGCGCGAACGCGTGCGGGCGGCGCGCGACGCGCGGGCGACGACGCCGTGGTGGCGCGCCTGGCAGGCCGACCGGGCGGTGCGCGACGCCCTCGACGACCTGTTCCTGCTCGAGGCGAGCACTCCCCCCTCGTGACGGGGGGACAGCCGTGCAGGCCTCGGCATCCACCGGGCTGGATAGGCTGGAACGCGTGTCACGCACTCTCCGCATCGCCTCGGTCAACGTCAACGGCATCCGTGCTGCCGCTCGCAAGGGCATGCTGGGCTGGCTGGAGACCGCCGACGTCGACGTGCTGACGCTACAGGAGGTGCGCGCCGAGGCCGTGCACCTCGCCGACGCGCTGCCCGGCTGGCACATCGTCAACGACGAGGCTCTCGCCAAGGGCCGCGCCGGGGTCGCGATCGCCACCCGCGAGCCGGTCCAGGCATGGCGTATCGAGCTCGGCGACGGCAGCGTCGACACGCGCGGACGGTGGCTGGAAGCCGATCTGAACGTCACCGGAACACTCCTCACCGTCGTCAGCGCCTACGTCTACACGGGCGAGGCCGACACCGAGAAGCAGGTCGCCAAGTACGCGTTTCTGGACGCGATGGAGGCGCGGATGCCGCACCTCGGCGAACACGCCCTCATCACCGGCGACCTCAACGTGGGGCACCGCGAGCTGGACATCCGCAATTGGCGCGGCAACGTCAAGCGCGCGGGGTTCCTCCCGCGCGAGCGCGCGTACTTCGACCGTTTCGTCGGCGAGCGCGGGGCCGAGATCGCCTGTGTGGACGGCACGACCGGCACCGGCGCCGGGTGGATCGACGTGGGCCGGCGCTGGGCCGGCGAGGTCGACGGCCCGTACTCGTGGTGGTCGAATCGCGGCAAGGCGTTCGACACCGACACGGGATGGCGCATCGACTATCACCTGGCAACTCCCGCCCTGGCCGAGCGGGTCGTGGACTACCGCATCGTGCGCGCGCCCTCGTGGGACACGCGGTGGAGCGACCACGCGCCCGTCATCGCCGACTACGCGTTCTGATCTCATCGCCTCCTGCACAGGTACTCGATCCCCCCGACTTATCCACATTCGGAGCGAATCGCGCCCGTGCGCCATGACGGCGCACTAACGTCCTTCCATACCGGCTCACGAGGGGGTTCCGGACACACCCACCCCACGCCGCCCGGAGAGGAGTACCGTGGCCACCATGACGACAGCAGCCCCGACGCTTGAGAGCATCGCGCGCCTGCTGAATCAGAGCATTGACGAGCAGCGAGAAGCGCAAGCTCGCATCGACGCGCGCACCGAGGCCATCGTCCTCAACGCTCAGGGTCTCGAAAAGCGGCTCCTGGGCAACGAGCAGCGCACCTACGGAGTCGACAAACGCCTGGACGGCCTGTACGACACCATGAGCGCGCGCTTCCTCCAGGTCGATATCCAGCTGTCAGATATCGCGAAGCGCTTTGACCGCCTCGAAGACCACGTCGCATTCCTCGCCACGAAGGCGGTCGAGCACGACAAGCGACTCGACGCCATCGAGAAGCGACTCGACGCCATCGAGACGCGAATCGACAACGGACTCGGCGCGCTCACCGACATCGTGCTACAGATTCGCGATGCGGTCATCCCTGGCGCCGCCTCGCCCACTCGCTGACGGCGACGCCGCGGACCGCGCTCATCGTCGCGCCACAGTGGAGCGGCATCCGTGCCCGTAGACTCGACTGATGACCAGGCCCCGCCTCTACTCCGGAATGCAGCCGTCCGCCGACTCCCTCCAGGTCGGCAACTACATCGGGGCCCTTCTGCAGTGGCGTGACCTGCAGGAGGCTTACGAGGCGTTCTTCTCCGTCGTCGACCTGCACGCCCTGACCCAGCCGAACGATCCTGCGGAGTTGCGCGAGAAAACCCGACGCACGGCCGCGCAGTACATCGCCGCGGGCATCGAGCCGTCGCGCTCGACGCTGTACGTGCAGTCGCACGTGCCGGCCCACGCCGAGCTCACCTGGGTGCTGTCGACGATCACCGGGTTCGGCGAAGCGAGCCGGATGACGCAGTTCAAAGACAAGTCGGCCCGCTACGGCGCGGATCAGACCAACGTGGGGCTGTTCACGTACCCGATGCTGATGGCGGCCGACATCCTGCTTTACCAAGCGGACATCGTTCCGGTAGGCGGTGACCAACGACAGCACGTCGAGCTCACCCGCGACCTCGCCGAACGGTTCAACGGACGATTCGGCACGGCCTTCCGGGTGCCGATGCCGATGATCCAACAGGACACGGCGCGCATTTACGACCTGCAGAATCCGACCGCGAAGATGAGCAAGTCTGCGGAGTCGGATGCCGGTGTGCTGTGGCTGCTCGACGACCCGGCGACCTCGGCGAAGAAGGTCATGCGCGCGGTCACCGACAGCGAGGGCACCGTCCGCTACGACCGGGAGAACAAGCCCGGCGTCTCGAACCTGCTGGTGATCTACGCAGCTCTCACGGGGCGGCAGATCCCGTCGATCGAGGACGAATACGCCGGTCGCGGCTACGGTGACTTCAAGAAGGGCCTCGCCGAGGTGGTCGTGGGCGAGTTCGAGCCCGTGCGCGCGCGGGCCCTGGAGTTGCTGTCCGACCCGGCCGAGCTCGACCGGGTGCTGGCCGCCAATGCCAACCGCGCGGCCGCGGTCGCTGAGGCGACCCTGGCCGACGTGTACGACAAGGTCGGGCTGCTGCGCCGCCGCTGAGCGTCTCCCGGGCCTGTGCCTGTGGGCACCGGGCCTGCGCGCATCCAGGGATGTGCCGCGTGCTACATTGCGAGCATGCTCACCGTCGAGGAACTCTACCTGCTCCTGACTCGGGAGTCGGGAGAGCGCGAAGTCTCTGGGCTGGACCACGGACCGGGGTTGAGCGCGGCGCTGCTGGCTGACCTGCTCATCGCGGGGCGTATCGCCGTCACCGATGACCATCCGCCCCGCATCACCGTGCTCTCCACGGAGCCCACTGGAACGCTGTTGATCGACTACGGGCTCGAGCTCATCGAGAGTCGCAACGGCCGGACGCTTGAGAGCGCCATGCGCTGGGGGCGCTTCACCCCCAGCGCGGCCGTTGTCGCCTCCCTCGTCGACGCGGGCGTGATCACTCGCGGCACCCGTCGCATGGGCGGTTTCGGCTCACTGCGCACCCCGCTGATCGACCCCACGCCGAAGCAGGCGATCCGTGACCGGCTGGCCGCAGTGTTCGCCGGTCACCGGGAACCGACGGCCCAAGATGCGACCCTCGTCGCCGTCCTGCAGGCGCTCACGGTGGCGCCTCAGCTGCTGCATGAACTCGTGGTCGCCACCAGCCGGCCCGATCTCGAGCGCCGCATCCAGGCCGTTGTCGATGCCGCTCCCATGCCCGCGGCTGCCGTCGCCCGAACAGCGAGCACGATGGTGCTGGCGCGTACGCCCGGTGTCGCCAGCGCTGGTCCATACCTCGGCCCCGTCGGCGGCGCCGGCTAAGCGCGACCTGCGCGCCGGCTGCCCCGCGCCACCGGCGCATAATTCAGGCTGTTCGGGGGTTTTCGGCCCGAAACCGGCCCCCATCCGCCATCTAGCCTGAGTTATGACCCTCGCGTCCGCCACCACTGCGCCCAAGAGGCGACGTCGTCAGCGACGACGACGGCCAGCGACGATCCCGCGAACCGCGTCCACGACCGCCTGACGGTCGTACAGCAGATCTTCGGCCGGCGGGCGCAGGGTCACGAGGCCCCGGCGCGCGGCGGCGAGGTCGCGGCGGCGGTCGCGCCGCTGCTTCTCCCACCCTTCGTGATGGGCCTTGCTGTCGCACTCGATGATCAGCCAGCCTTCCACGAGGAAGTCGACCCGACCGACGCCTGCGATCTGCACCTGCGTCTGGAACCGGAGTCCGAGCTGGCGCAGGATGAGGCGCATGAACGTCTCGGTGCCGGACTCCGCGCTGCTATCCGACAGCGCCAGAATCACGCGCAGCCGCTCCGGGAGCCCGGCGAAGACGTCACGGACCTCCGCATCGGTGAGGATGCCGAGGTGCAAGACGCTGTCCACGGTCGCCACCGCCGAGCGGGCGTCTTGACAGCAGATCGCCTGTGCGAGGGCATCTGCGACGGAGACCGTTCCGAGACTGTGGTCCGACGAGAGGAGCGGCCGCCAATGGAGCACGACGTGATTCCTATCCCGCTCGCTGAAGGGGCGCCGCCGGTCCTCGGGCGAGCGCATGCGCGACATCGACCGTTCGAGGTGAACGTGCAGTCGACTGCTGTCGAAGACGAAGACGCCCAGCAGCGAGAGGAGAGAGACGCAGGCGAGGCGACCGCCGATCCGCACCGCTCGGTCGATGCCCGCGGTCGGCGCTGGCAAGTATCGATCGCGACGCAGCCGCTGGAGCCGCCCGTCCCGCACCGCCGCCGTGATCTGCTTCGGACGCATGCCCATCGACAGCAAATCTGCGCGACGCATCACGTGAGTCTCCGGGTGGGTCACGCTCGCCATGTCGCCAACCTTGGCCGATGTACAGGTGGCGTGGGGCGGGTGGAGGCGGAATTGTGGACAGTCTGCGAAAAACGCGGTCTGTGCAGGAGGCTGTGCAGCGGAGGTGACGCGGCGCATAACTCAGGCAGATCGGCTCGTCTGGACGCCGAGACCTGGGCTCAGCCCGCGAGCAGCCTGAGTTATGCGCCGGTGGCGAGGTGCTACTACGGTCAGGAAGATGGAGCCGGCCACGCTGACGACGCCGCGGCTCGAGCTGTCGGCGCCACGGGACAGCGATGTCGAGGCGATCTTCGCCGCGGGACAGCGATGTCCAGGCGATCTTCGCCGCGTGCCAAGACCCCGATATTCAGCGATACACCACCATCCCGTCGCCCTATACACACGCGCATGCCGTCGATTTCATCGCGAAGACCGCCGCCTGGTGGCAGGAAGGGTCAGAGACGACGTGGGCGATCCGTATCGACGGCACACTCGCGGGCATGGTCGGGCTGCACCGGCTCGACGACTCAGGCGCCGGCGAGATCGGCTACTGGATGGCGCCGGCTCAGCGCGGTCGCGGCCTGCTGACCGAGGCATCCCAGGCCGTCATCGACTGGGGCTTCTCCGCAGAGGGCCTCAGTCTCACCCGCATCGAGTGGCGCGCCGTCGCCGGGAACGTCGCCTCTGCCCGCGTCGCTCGGGCGTTGGGATTCCGGTACGAGGGCCTGCTGCACGAGGGACTCGTCGGCAAGGAGGGCCGCGTCGACGGCTGGATCGCCGGACTGCTCTCCGCCGACAACCGTGCGCCGCAGCCGTGGCCGGTACTCGACGCCTGACGCTGGGCGACTGGGGCGTGGCAGGATGAAGCCATGCCCGAAATGCCAGAGGTGCAGGGGCTCGTAGAGTTTCTCGACGGGCGCGCCCGCGGGCTCACCATCACGCAGGCGACCGTCGCGAACATCGCCGCGCTGAAGACGTATGACCCGCCGGTCGAGGCACTGAAGGGCGCAACGGTGACCGGCGCCGCACGACACGGCAAATTCGTCGATCTCGCGCTGGCCGGAGCGACGGATGCCGACCTGAATCTCATCTTCCATCTCGCAAAGGCCGGATGGCTGCGCTGGTACGACGCCCTGCCGGCTACCGTGATCCGGCCGGGGAAGACGCCCATCGCGCTGCGGGTCGCGTTCGACGACGGGTCGGGGTTCGACCTCACCGAGGCCGGCACGAAGAAGTCGCTCGCGGTGTACGTTGTCCGCACCCCGCAGGATGTCCCGGGCATCTCCCGGCTCGGCCCCGATCCCCTGGCCCCGGCGTTCACCCGCGATACGCTCGCGGCGATCCTCACGGGTCGCCGCACTCAGATCAAGGGCGTGCTGCGCGACCAGTCGATCGTCGCCGGCATCGGCAACGCATATTCCGACGAGATCCTGCACGCCGCGAAGATGTCGCCGTACGCGCTGGCCGCGAGCCTCGACGACGGCGAGGTCGGTCGGCTGTACGTGGCGCTGCGGTCGACGCTGACGGATGCCGTCGCCGCGGCATCCGGCAAACCGCCCGCCGAGCTGAAGGATGCCAAGCGCCGCGGAATGGCGGTGCACGGGCGGCGCGGTCAGGCGTGTCCGGTGTGCGGCGACGAAGTGCGCAGCGTCTTCTTCGCCGACAACAGCCTCGAGTATTGCCCCTCGTGCCAGACCGGCGGAAAGCTCCTCGCCGACCGGCGCCTGAGCCGCCTGCTCAAGTAGCCGGGCATGAATCCCCCGAGCCGCCAGGGTGCGCCCGAGCCGCCAGGGTACGTGCGCACATAGCGTGGCGGCTCGCACGGGACGTGGCGGCTCGCGCTCGAGTCGGGCGGGGGACCGGTCAGTCGGTCGTGTCCATCAGGACGCGCGCGTCGTCGTCGACCCAGTCGAGCGCCTTCGAGACCGCCTTCTGCCACTGCCGGTAGCGGCGCTCGCGCTCATCGGGCGGCATCCGCGGCTCGAACCGGCGATCTTCACGCCAGTTCGCGCGCAGCGTGTCGAAGCCGTCCCAGACTCCGACCGCGAGACCCGCCGCGTACGCCGCGCCCAGCGCGGTGGTCTCCACGACGCGCGGGCGCACGACGGGGATCCCGAGGATGTCGGCCTGGAACTGCATGAGGGTGTCGTTGCGGGTCATCCCGCCGTCGACGCGCAGCTCGCTCAGCGCGTCGCCGGTGTCGGCGACCACGGCGTCGATGACGTCGCGGGTCTGGAACGCCGTCGACTCCAGCGCCGCCCGCGCGATGTGCGCCTTCGTGACGTAACGGGTGAGCCCGACCAGAGCGCCGCGCGCATCGGGCCGCCAGTACGGGGCGAACAGCCCGGAGAACGCCGGCACGAAGTACGCCCCGCCGTTGTCGGCGACCGACGACGCGAGCCGCTCCACGTCGGCGGAGTTCTCGATGATGCCGAGGTTGTCACGCAGCCACTGCACGAGCGACCCGGTGACGGCGATCGAGCCCTCCAGTGCGTAGTGCGCGGGCCCGTCGCCGAGCCGGTAGGAGACCGTCGTGATCAGGCCCGCGCGCGAATGTACGATCTCGGTGCCGGTGCCCACGAGGAGGAAGTTCCCCGTTCCGTACGTGTTCTTCGACTCCCCCGCGCCAAAGGCGGCCTGCCCGAAGGTCGCGGCCTGCTGGTCACCGAGGATCCCGGCGATCGGGATGCCGCGCAGCGGACCGGGGAGCGAGGTCTGCCCCACGACCTCCGACGACGAGCGGATCTGCGGCATCATCGCGCGCGGGATCCGCCAGACCGCGAGCAGCTCGTCGTCCCAGTCGAGGGACGAAAGATCCATCAGCAGCGTGCGGCTCGCGTTCGTGACGTCGGTGACGTGGATGCCGCCGTCGCGGCCGCCGGTGATGTTCCAGATGATCCAGGTGTCGGGGGTGCCGAACATCAAATGCCCCGCAACGGCCGCTTCGCGCGCGCCGGCGACGTGGTCGAGGATCCAGGCGATCTTCGAGGCGGAGAAGTACGCGGCCAGCGGCAGCCCGGTCACCTGCACGAAGGCGTCGACGCCTCGCTCGGCGATCAGCTCGTCGATCTCGGGCTGCGTGCGCGTGTCCTGCCAGACCACGGCGTTGTGCACCGGGCGGCCGGTGCGGCGATCCCACACGATGACCGTCTCACGCTGATTGGTGACGCCGACCGCGGCGATGTCGCGCGGCGCCAGCCGTGCCCGCTCCAGCACGTGCGACAGCACCCACTGGGTGTTGGTCCAGATCTCGACCGGGTCGTGCTCGACCCGACCCGCGCGCGGGAAGATCTGCTCGTGCTCGCGCTGCGCGGTGGCGACGAGGTCGCCGGCGGCGTCGAAGACGATGGCGCGGGTCGAGGTCGTGCCCTGGTCGATCGCGATCACGTGGTCTGCCACGTCGTCTCTCCTTCGAGCTGTCGTGCGTCGTGCGTCGTGCGTCGTGCGTCGTGCGTCGTGCGTCGTGCTGCCACGCTACTGCGCGGATGCCGCCTCGAAAGCGGGACCCGCGGCATGCACGGCGGCCAGTGCCCGGTCGACCTCCGCGGCGCAGGTGGCGGCATCCCACCCCATCACCGGGGCGATCGCGGCGGCGACCTCCGCGGCGACCTCGGCGGTTCCGAACCCCAAAAACGCGAGCGCCGTGCGCCGCATGAGCATGTCGTCGAGGTGCAGGACCAGCTCTGTCGCGGCGAGGTGGCGCAGCTCGTCACGGCTGTATCCGCCGGCGGTGCGCAACGGCTCGTCGTCGGGGGCGATGGCAGCGATCACCTCGGTGGCGAGCGTCCCATAGCGGTCGAGCAGTGTCGCGGCGCGAGCCGCGTCGACCCCGTCACTGTGCAGGGCGATCCACTGCCGCCGGGCGCGCTCCGAGGTGGGATAGCCCGCCCCGCCGCCGATGGGCAGCCCCCTCGTGCTGCGGATGCGCGGCCTCGCGAGCGCATCGAGCACGCGGTCGGTCAGGTGCGCGGCCGAGGCACGGAACGTGGTCCACTTGCCGCCGACGAGGCTGAGGACGGTCGGGGCATCGGCGGCCTCGGTCAGCCTCGCGGTCTCGATGCGATAGTCGCGCGAGACGAATCCGGGCGCGAGGTCGCCGTGGCCGGGCAGCGGGCGCACTCCGGCGAAGCGGTAGACGATGTGCGAGCGGTCGACGGCGATCGCCGGGAAGACGTGCGCGACGAGCTCGAAGAAGTAGTCGACCTCAGCCTCGGTGCACACGATCGGCTCGCGCATGTCGTGCTCCAGGTCGGTCGTGCCCACGAGCACCCGGCCCTTCAGCGGATAGATCAGCACGATACGTCCGTCGGAGTGCTCGAAGAACAGCTCCCGGCCGCCGGTCGCAGCCAGCAGCTCCTCGTGCTCCAGCACGATGTGCGAGCCCTTCGTCCCGCCCATGAAGCGCGTCGGGTTGCCCAACGCCCGGTTGGCGAGGTCGGTCCAGGGGCCGCAGGCGTTGACGATGACGGATGCCGAGAACGCGAACTCGCCCTCGGCATCGCGCAGCACGACACGTCCGTCCTCGACGCCGACGGCCGCGGTGTAGTTCGCGGCGCGGGCGGTGCCGCCGCGTTCGCCCGCGCGCAGGCCGTCGCGCAGCACGTCGAGCGCGAGGCGCTCGGGGTCGTGCAGCGACGCATCCCAGTAGGTGGCGGTGTATTTGACGGCGGGGTCGAGCTGCGGCAGCTGCTGCAGCGAGCGCTTGCGCCCGTGGAAGGTGTGCCGCGGGGTCGTGCTCTTCCCGAACAGTCCGCCGCCGCGGGAGAACGAGTCGTAGATCACGAGGCCGATCTTGATCAGCGCAGCTCCCCGCTCGGAAGGTCCGCCTGCGCCGTGCCGCAGGAAACGCAGCGGCGCGGCGAGGATGCCGGAGAAGGTGGAGTACAACGGGATCGTCGTCTGCAGCGGGCGTACATAGTGCGGCGCGGTCTTCAGCAGCGCGCCCCGCTCGGTGACCGCCTCGTGCACGAGACGGAACTCGCCGTTCTCCAGATACCGGATGCCGCCGTGGATCATGTGGCTGGATGCCGCGGAGGCTCCGCTGACGAAGTCCCCCCGCTCGGCGAGGGCGACATCCACCCCCTGCAGGGCGAGATCGCGCAGCGTCGCAAGGCCGTTGATCCCGCCGCCGATGATGAGAACATCGGCATAGGGGCGCTGCCGCAGACTCGCGGCGCCCGATGGTGCGCCGATCGGCCCTTCTGACGTCGCAGTGTCCATGTCGCCCTCCCCCTTGCGGCGCTTCCAGACTACGACGTGCCCGCAATGCCGAGATCAAGGACGGAAGTTCTCACACCACCCGCCGGAGGACCTCGACGTCGCGCTACGACGCCGTCGCGACTCCTGACCGCCTTCACCGGAGTGCACGATCACCTCTCCCGATCCGACACGTCATGGTCGGAGACATAACGGTCACGATCTGTCGCGATCTGCTCCTGCGCAGCCTCATCGTCCGTTTCCACCGCCTCGGGCTCTTCGGCCTCTCCACCCACGTCTTCTGCACTGACGCTCTGCTCTACCTCTTCAACAGCGGGCGGGCGCGCAGTGTCGCGCCACCCGCCATCCCAGTGGCTGTCGTGTCGCCCCGCCTCGAGGCCAAGAGGTCGCGCCGGGGGCCGTGCGACGGCGCATAATTCAGGCTGTGTTCGTCAGTACTCCACAGGCAGCCGCGTGATTCCGCGGATTTCGACCAGCCGTGGCGGCGCTCAGCCTGAGTTATGCGCCACCTACCGGCGTGTCATACCCCGGGTTCTCGTTTTCACCTGACCGAGAACATCCCCCGAAGACCGTGCCGAGCCGTTCTCGTCTCGACCTCACGACAGCCTCACTCCGTGAACACCACGACTGCTGCGTATTCGGCTCGGGCAGCCGAGTACGCGGACGCGCTCGGCTCGATGAGAGCGGTGCATCACGCGAGCCGGCACCTCGTCGAGACGTGGGCCGGTGCGGTATCCGGGCCTGTTCTCGACGCTGGATGCGGACCGGGGCACTGGACGGCTCACCTCTCACGTCGCGGCGTCGACATTCGTGGAGTAGACCTCGTTGCGGAATTCATCGACCGCGCCCGCGCAACGTATCCGGACGTCACCTTCGACGTTGAGAGCATCGACGCGATCAATGAGGCGGATGACGCGTTCGGCGGCATCCTGTCATGGTTCTCGACGATCCATCATGAGCCGTCGCTGATAGCGACGCCCCTCGCAGAGTTCGCGCGGGCGCTCCGCCCGGGGGGCTCCCTTCTTCTCGGCTACTTTGACGGCGACGAGGTCGAAGCCTTCGATCACGCGGTGGTGCGCGCCTACCGATGGCCGGCGAGCACGTTGCAGCAGGCACTCGAAGCCGTGGGATTCGAGATCATCGAGACCTGCCGTCGCGCCGAACGTGGCCGTCGGCCGGTCGGAGCGATCCTCTGCGAGTTGCCCGCAGCACCGACCCGGTGAGCCCGTCGTCACCGACTCGAGATACACACGTTCCCCGTCACCAGCAAGAACCAGCCCCCTCACACCCCCGGAACACGAACCGGGACTCGAGGCGGCCGGTCGGCAGCCCATACCGCTCCAGCGGACGCGCGCCCCACGAGTCGTCGCCGCAGACGCCACGACGCATGAGAGCGGGGCGCACGATCATGCGGTGCACGGGCCGCAGTTCGTTCGGATGACGGGCATCCTCGACCTCGGTGGGGGTGAAGTGCAACGCGGAGGGCTCCATCGTCGAGTCGCCCTCGAAGCGCAGGCCGGCGCCGCGGGCATCCGTCACCTCGGCCCAATGCACGCCAGTGCGGTTGCCCGCCTCCTGCGGGCCCAGGTACGGCGTGGGCATGTCCCTCCCACCTGAGCCTCCACTCCGCGGGGCACCCCTGGTGCCGACACGGAATGAAACGCGCACGCGAGCGTTGGGTAGCATCGAGGGTAAGAACAACGTGCTCCGGGGTCGGTGTGAATCCGAACCGGCGGTGACAGTCCGCGAGCCTTCGCCTGATGAACTCAGGAAGGCCGATCCGGTGGAAATCCGGGACCGACGGTGATGCGACAGGGTCGAAGGACCAGCCGCTAGTCCGGATGGGAGGCAGCACGGGCGGTGCCTTGCGTGTCGCCTGCGCGTCCGATCGGGGCCTGACGAAGGACGACCGATGGATGCGACAGACCGCGAGCACGACGCCATGCGGCGTGCCCTCGCGCTGGCCGCGAACGGCCCGCGCGGCGTGAACCCCCAGGTGGGCGCGGTCATCCTCTCCCCCTCCGGCGACGTGCTGGCCGAAGGCTGGCATCGCGGTGCGGGCACGGCGCACGCCGAGGTCGACGCACTGTCGAGATCGGCTCCGGATGCCGCCCGCGGCGCGACGATCGTCGTCACTCTCGAGCCGTGCAACCACACCGGCCGCACCGGGCCGTGCGCGCAGGCGCTCGTCGACGCGGGCGTCGCGCGCGTCGTCTACGCCGTCTCCGATCCCGGGGCGCTCTCCGGCGGTGGCGCCGACCGGCTGCGCGCAGCCGGCATCGACGTCGTTTCTGGGGTGCGCGCCGACGAGGGTCGCGCGCTGCTGGAATCGTGGCTCGAGGTGCAGCGCCTCGGGCGCCCGCACGTGACGCTCAAGTGGGCGCAGTCGCTCGACGGGCGCGCCGCCGCCGACGACGGCACGAGCCAGTGGATCACCGGGTCTGCCGCGCGCGCCGACGTGCACCGCCGACGCGCCGAGGCCGATGCGATCGTCGTCGGCACGGGGACGCTCCTCGCCGACGACCCCGCGCTGACCGCCCGGCGCCCCGACGGCACGCTCTCCGAGCAGCAGCCGCGTCCGGTCGTCGTCGGCACCCGCGCCGTGCCGCAGGAGGCGCAGGTGCGCCGGCATCCGCGCCCCTTCATGCAGGATGACGGCGAGGATCTGCCCGACCTGCTCTGGCGCCTGCGCGAGCTCGGAGCCCACCGCGTGTTCGTCGAGGGCGGGCCGACGCTCGCGTCGTCGTTCGTGCGGGCGGGGCTCGTCGACGAGGTGCTCGCGTACATCGCGCCGACCCTGATCGGCGGCGACCGGCTGGCGCTCGGGGATGTCGGCGTCACGACGATCGGCGAGCAGCGGCGGCTGACGGTGTCGGCGGTCGAGCGACTCGGGGACGACCTGCTGGTCATCGGGCGGTTCGCCGGGCGCGATGACACTCGGTCAGCGGGGGTCGCCGGCGGGAAGGAAGAGGCCTGACATGTTCACCGGAATCGTGGAGGAGCGCGGCGAGGTCACGGCGGCAGAGCCGTCGGGCGATGGTCTCCGACTGACCGTGCGCGGCCCGAAGGTCGCCTGCGATGCCGCGCAGGGCGACTCGATCGCCGTCAGCGGCGTGTGCCTGACGGTCGCAGACCGCGGACCGGACTGGTTCACCGCCGACGTCATGCGCCAGACCCTCGACATGACGAGCCTCGCTCAGATCACCCCCGGCACGCCCGTCAACCTCGAACGCGCCCTCGCGGCGCACACGCGCCTGGGCGGTCACATCGTGCAGGGGCACGTCGACGGCACGGGGACGGTGCTCGAGGTGCGGCCCGGAGCAGAATGGCGCCTCGTCCGCATCGCGCTGCCCGCCGACCTCGCCCCCCTCGTCGTGGACAAGGGCTCGATCACGGTCGACGGGGTCTCGCTCACCGTGAGCGCCGTCTCCCCCGCGGGCGCGACGGATGCCTGGTTCGAGGTCTCGCTCATCCCCGAGACCCTCGCCGTCACGACCCTCGGCCTCCGCGCACCCGGCGACGCGGTGAACCTGGAGACCGACGTCCTCGCGCGCCACGTGCAGCGCCTCCTTGCTTTCCGCACCGACAACGAAGGAGGCTCCCGATGAGCCTTGCCCCCCTCCCCCTGTCCACGATTCCCGCAGCCCTCGACGCCCTGCGCGCCGGCCGGCCCATCATCGTCGCCGACGACGAGAACCGCGAGAACGAGGGCGACATCATCCTGTCGGCGCAGCTCGCGACCCCCGAATGGCTCGCCTGGACGATCCGCTTCTCGAGCGGGTTCCTGTGCGCCCCGATGCCCGCCGAGTGGGCCGACCGCCTCGACCTGCCGCCGATGGTCGCCGTCAACGAAGACTCTCGCGGCACCGCCTACACGGTGAGCGTGGATGCCTCAGACCGCGTCTCGACCGGCATCAGCGCTGCCGACCGGGCACACACCCTGAACGTGCTCGCCGACCCGGCATCCACCCCGGCATCGGTCATCCGCCCGGGGCACATCCTGCCGCTGCGCGCCGTCGACGGCGGCGTGCGCGAACGCGCCGGGCACACCGAGGCGGGCGTGGAGCTCATGCGCTTGGCGGGCCTGCAGCCGGTCGCCGCGATCGGCGAAGTGGTCGCCGAGGACGGATCGATGATGCGTCTGCCGGGGCTGCTGGAGATGGGCGAGCGCGAGGGCATCCCGGTCATCACGATCGAGCAGCTCATCGCGCACCTCGACGGCGCCGTGCCCGTCGCCCCACCCCGCGACGGTCGGCGGCGAGTGAGCCTGCGCGCCGAGGCGCACGTGCCGACCGCGCACGGCCAGTTCCGCTTCCTCGCTTACAAGGATCGCGTGACGGGCACCGACCACATCGCCGTCGTCTCGGGGGATCTCACCGAAGAAGCACCCCTCGTGCGAGTGCACTCGGAATGCCTCACGGGTGAGGCGTTCGGGTCGCTGAAGTGCGAGTGCGGTCCGCAGCTGGATGCCGCACTCGACGCGATCGAGCAGGACGGCGGGATCGTCATCTACATGCGCGGACACGAGGGCCGCGGCATCGGGCTCATCAACAAGCTGCGCGCCTACAGTCTGCAGGAGCGGGGCCTGGACACCGTCGATGCGAACCTCGCCCTCGGGCTGCCGGCCGATGCCCGCGACTACGCGGCGGCGGCCGGCATCCTCAGTGATCTCGGGGTGTCGCGCGTGCGACTGCTGACCAACAACACCGACAAGGTCAGTCAGCTGCGCGAGCTCGGGCTGCACGTCGTCGAGCAGGTTCCGCTGCTGGTCGGCGTCGGCGCGAACAACCACCAATACCTGGCCACCAAGCGCGACCGCATGGGGCACATCATCGACGCAGACGAGCTGGATGCCGCCCTGCACGACAACGAGGAGAGCGTCCGATGAGCGGCCACGGAGCGCCCGAGACCGCCCGAATCGACGCCACGGGCCTGCACGTGGTCGTCATCGCCGGGTCGTGGCATCCGGAGATCACCGACGGGCTGATCGCGGGCGCGGAGCGGGTGCTGACAGGCTCCGGCGCGTCGTGGCGCGTCGTGCGGGTGCCGGGCTCGTTCGAGCTGCCCGTGACGGCGAAGGCGGCGCTGGATGCCGGGGCCGACGCCGTCGTCGCACTCGGGGTCATCATCCGCGGCGGCACGCCGCACTTCGAGTTCGTCTCCTCGGCGGCCACCGACGGTCTCACTCGCGTCGCGCTCGATACCGGCAAGCCCGTCGGCTTCGGCGTGCTGACCCTCGACGACGAGCAGCAGGGCCTCGACCGGGCGGGCCTGCCCGGCTCGCGCGAGGACAAGGGCGCCGAAGCGGCGGATGCCGCACTGCGCACCGCGCTCCTGCTGCGCGAGCTGCGCGGCTCCTGACCCCGCGCTGTTTCCCCGCGAGAGCGCATCCGTGCACCGAAACCGCAGATGGCAACCGCCGTCTCGGTGCGCCGATGCGGTTTCGCGGGCGGAGGGGGCGGAGGGGGCGAGGGGGCGGGGGCGGCGGTCCTTCAGTTAGGGTGATGGCATGGAGATCCTGCGCCACGCCGTGGTTTTCGTCCACCTCGTCGGCTTCGCGGTGCTCTTCGGCGCCTGGGTCGTCGAAGCGACAGGGCAGCGTCGGCTGACTCCCCTCATGAACTGGGGCATGCTGATCGCCGCCGTCGCCGGCATCGCGCTCGCTGCCCCGTGGGGCATCTCCTACGAGTTGGACTACCTCAAGCTGGGGCTGAAGCTCGTGATCCTGCTCGCGATCGGCGCGCTCCTGGGCATCGGCGTGAGCCGCCAGCGCCGCAGCGGCAAGGTCGCCCCCGCACTGTTCTGGGCTGTCGGCATCCTCACCCTCACCAACGCCGCCATCGCCGCGATCTGGCGGTGAGCCTTCCGGTCGCGCGCGCCCTCGACCGCGCGGTGCAGCGCTACCATATACGGTTGGCGCCGTGACCGGCACCGCGCTCTCCTCATCGCTGACGCGCGCGCCGCGCCTCTCCCGAGGTCTCTCGTTCCGTATCGACAGGTATTCCTTCTCGCATGTCCACTGCATCCGCCGCTCTGCCCTCGTCCACCGCTCCCGCGAACCCGCGCTCGCGCGTCATCCTCGCCAGCCTCATCGGCACGACGATCGAGTTCTACGACTTCTACGCCTACGCGACGGCCGCCGTCCTCGTCTTCCCGACCCTCTTCTTTCCCACCGGCGACGAGACGACGGCCCTGCTGGCATCGTTCGCCGTGTTCGGCGCCGCGATGGTCGCGCGCCCGATCGGCGCGGTCGTGTTCGGCCACTTCGGTGACCGCTTCGGGCGCAAAGCCACTCTCGTCGCCTCTCTGCTCACGATGGGCATCGCGACCTTCCTCATCGGATGCCTGCCCACCTACCAGAGCATCGGCTGGTGGGCGGCGCTGCTGCTGCTCGTCCTGCGCCTCGCGCAGGGCTTCGCCCTCGGCGGCGAGTGGTCGGGCGCAGCTCTCGTGGCCACCGAGAACGCCCCCGTCGGCAAGCGCGCGTGGTACGGCACTTTCCCGCAGCTGGGCGCCCCGATCGGCTTCATCATCGCGAACACGATCTTCCTGCTGATCAACTTCGCCCTCCCGCACCCCGACGGCACCGCGCAACGCTCCGAGGCCTTCCTCGCGTGGGGTTGGCGTGTGCCGTTCCTGTTCTCGGCCGTCATGGTGATCATCGGCCTGTGGGTGCGTCTGCGCCTGGTCGAGTCCGCGACGTTCGCCACGGCCGAGCGCAGCGGCGCGATCCGCAAGTTCCCACTCGGCGAGACGATCCACGGCCACTGGAAGCAGCTGATCCTCGGCACCTTCATCATGCTGGCGACGTACGTGCTGTTCTACCTGATGACCAACTTCACGCTGTCCTACGGCACCAAGGCCACGCTCGAGGTCGCACAGCAGACCGCGGAGTCCGCGGGCACGGCTTTCGATCCGACGACGTACGTCGCGGGACTCGGGTTCGGCTACATCGACTTCGTGGTGATGCAGATCATCGGCGTCGTCTTCTTCGGCGTCTTCACGCTGCTGTCCGGCCCGATCGCCGACGCGATCGGTCGACGCCGGCTGCTCATCTGGGTGACGGTCGGCATCATCGTCTTCGGCCTGCTGTTCACGGTGTTCCTGCTGCCGCAGACCGATCTGAAGTTCACCGGCGCGCTCGTGCAGGCATTCCTCGTGTTCGGCTTCATGCTGATGGGCGCGACCTTCGGCCCGATGGGTGCGCTGCTGCCGGAGCTGTTCCCGACGAACGTGCGCTACACCGGTTCCGCCGTCGCGTACAACGTCTCGTCGATCCTCGGCGCCGCGCTCGCGCCGTTCGTCGCGGTCGTGCTGTGGGCCTCGGCGGGCGGATCTCCCGTGCTCGTCGGCCTCTACCTCAGCGGCGCGGGCGTGCTGACCCTCATCGCGCTGCTGCTGTCGAAGGAGACGAGGGATATCGACTACGACACCAACATCGGACTCGGTCAGACCGGGTCGCTGTAGGCGACGGCATCCCGCCGCGGAGGTGGCGGATCCGGTCAGTCGAGGAACAGGGCGCGCAGACGCCTGGTCGTGAAGACCAGCCCGAACGCGATCATGACGGCGTAGTACGCGACGTGACCCCACATCGCGGGGCTCAGGATGCCGGTCGTCAATCCCCGGAGCAGCTCGACCCCGTGCCACAGCGGGAAGGCCATGACGAGGTGCTGCACCCACTCCGGGTACACCGTGATGGGGTAGAACGTCGCCGAGAACAGGAACATCGGCAGCAGCACGATGTTGATCCAGTCCATGTGCTGGAAGGTCTTCATGTAGCTCGTCACGGCCATGCCCAGGCTCGCGAAGCCGAACGCGATCAGGAGCACCGCCGGCAGCGCCAGCACGGCCGTCCAGGCGAGGTTCAGCCCCAGGACCTGCATGATGATCATGAACCCGGTCGCATACGCCAGCCCACGCAGCAGCGCGTAGAGGATCTCGCCGAGCGCCACGTCGAGGGGACCGAGCGAGGTCGCCAGCATCCCCTCATAGAGCCTGCCGTAGTTGAGTTTGAAGAAGACGTTCCAGGTCGAGTCGTAGATCGCCCCGTTCATCGCCGACACAGCCAGCAGCGCGGGCGCGATGAACGCGGCGTAGGGCACGTCGACCCCCTGCGACGTCTGCACGTCGCCGATGAGCGCGCCCAGACCGATGCCCATGGATGCCAGGTAGAACACCGGCTCGAAGAACCCCGACAGCACGACCGCCCAGCTCGACGATCGGGCTGCGACCAGCCCGCGCTGCACGACCGCGCCGGGGTTTCCCGCCCACAGGGCGCGCACACCACCATGCCGCGTGGCCTGTCCGGCGACGACCGCGGTCATTTCGCGAGCCTTTCGATGAACTCCCGGCGCCCCCACAGGTACCCAGCGACGGCGAGCACGAGAAGGTAGCCGGCGTGCACGGCCACCATGACCGGGTCGATCGCGGCATCGTAGGTGGCGACGCGTCCGAGCTCGGCACCGTGCCACAGCGGCGAGATCCACCCGATCCACTGCAGCCACACCGGAAGGGTGTCCAGGGGATAGAACGTGCCGGAGAACAGGAACATCGGCATGAAGACGAACCGCTGCACGAGCGCGAACTGCCCCTTGTCGTCTTCGAGGGATGCCGCATATGCCATCAGTGGAATACCGAACGCCAGTCCCGCCAGCACGGCGGCGGGAACCGCGAGCCACCCGGTTTCGGGATGCGGCACGGCACCGAGCGGCAGGAGCCACACCAGCAGGTAGTACGCGACCGCGACGATGACCATGCGCGCCGTGGCGCCCGCGGCCACGCCGGCAGCGATCTGCGGGCTCGACAGCGGCGATGCGTTGAAGCCGTAGAAGTAGCGACGCCACTTGAAGCCCGCCATGACGGGGTAGGTCATCTCCTCCGACGCGACCGAGATGGTCGCGGTGACCAGCAGCGCCGGGGCGACGAACATCAGATAGCTCACCGGCATCCCGTGATCGACGACCGGCACCTGGATGAGGGCAGCCAGGCCGACGGCCAGCCCCAGCAAGTACACGATCGGCTGGCCGACGGCCCCGACGATGATCGTCCAGCCGTATGCTCGCATCGCACGCACCATGTGCTCGGTGACGTACCAGCTGCCGCGGCGACGCGCCTTGCGCCCCCACGCCATCGCCTCGGCGCGCAGCTCATCGCGGGTCGGGTGGACCCCGGCATCCATCGCGGGAGAGGTCATTCGATCAGCGACCTTCCGGTCAGCCGCAGGAAGACGTCTTCCAGGCTCGACCGACGCACGAGCGAGGTGAGCGGGGAGAGCCCGTCCGCCGCGAGGCGTTCGAGCGCCGCCTCGCCGTCGTCGGCGTAGACGAGGATGCGGTCGGGCAGCGCCTCGATGCGGTCGCCGAGGCCCCGCAGCCGCGGCGCGACCTGCTCGTTGCGGTCGGACCCGAAGCGCACCTCGAGCACCTCGCGGCTGGAGTGTGCGCGGATGAGGGATGCCGGCGTCCCCTCCGCCATGATGCGCCCCTTGTCGACGACGATCAGGCGGTCGCACAGCTGCTCGGCCTCGTCCATGTAGTGCGTCGTCAGCACGAGGGTCGTGCCACGCTCCTTGAGGCGGAACAGCCGATCCCACAGCACGTGCCGCGCCTGCGGGTCCAGGCCCGTCGTCGGCTCGTCGAGCAGCAGGATGCGGGGGTCGTTGATGAGCCCGCGCGCGATCGTGAGCCGCCGCTTCATCCCGCCGGAGAGGGCGTCGACCTTGCTCTTCGCCTTGTCTTCGAGCTGCGCGAAGGCGAGCAGCTCATCGGCCTTCTGGTGACACAGCTTGCCGGGCAGCCCGAAGTAGCGGCCGTAGATGTAGAGGTTCTCGCGGGCGTTGAGCTCGCCGTCGAGGTTGTCCTGCTGCGGCACGACGCCCAGGCGAGAGCGGATCTCGGGCCCGTACCGGTCGGGGTCGAGGCCGAGGATGCTCAGCTCGCCGCCGCTGCGCGTCGACACCGCGCCGATCATCTTCATCGTCGTCGACTTGCCGGCACCGTTGGGGCCGAGCAGCCCGAACGACTCGCCGGGTGCGACCTCGAAGCTGAGGCCGTCTACGGCGACGAAGTCGGGCTTGCCCTTGACCCGGTACGACTTGACGAGGTCACGGGCGGAGATGACGGGTTCGGGCACCGAACCACGCTAGCGCGCACTCACGACACCGTGGGCCTTCTTCAGTCGCGGCAACCTGCGGGTCGCGCGCTCCCGTACCCACAAAATGCCGCGACCGAGCGCGAGCGGGATCGGCTCGCGGGTCAACCATCGTTGACGCTTGGATGCCGAGTCAACTATCGTTGACGCATTCTGGCGATCCACGAAGGCACGATGGACGACACCCGAACCGCGATCGGATCCGACGAGCACGAACCACCGCTGAGAGCGCTCCAGGAGATCGCGCAGCGCAAGAAGGAGCTCGCGCGCGCCGAGGAGACGACGGTGCGCCGCGCACGAGTCGCCGGCTACTCGTGGATCGCGATCGCGAGCGCTCTGGGCGTGTCGAAGCAGGCCGCACACAAGAAGTACGGTCGAAGGTAGCCCGACGCCACCCGCCAGCTCCGGCGAGCGCCAGAGAAGGAACCCCATGTCGAACCCCCACACGTCCGCGCCCGGCCGCGGCCGCTCGCGACGTACCCGCGACGAGGGCCCCCGCGCGAGCCTCCGCCAGCTCCTCCCGTTCCTGCTCGAGCACCGCGGCACCCTCGTCGCCGTCGCGATCCTGAGCATCCTCGCCGCGGGCGCGACCCTCGCCCAGCCGCTCGTCGTGGGTCGGGCGATCGGCCGCGTGCAGGATGCCGAGCCCCTCGGCATCCTCGTCTGGCTGCTCGTCGGGCTCGTCGTGGCGGGGTCGATCGTCGGCGGCATCCAGCACTTCCTCCTGCAGCGCACCGGCACGGCGGTCGTCCTCTCGAGCCGTCGGCGGCTCATCGCGCAGCTGCTGCACCTGCCCGTCCAGGAATACGACGCGCGCCGCACGGGCGACCTCGTCTCGCGCGTCGGCACCGACACGACACTGCTGTACGCCGTGCTCACGCAGGGGCTCACCGACTCGGTCGGCGCGGCGCTCATCTTCGCCGGGGCGATCATCGCGATGCTCGTGATCGACCCCGTGCTGCTGATGCTGATCCTCCTCGTCGTCGGAGCGTCGGTCGCGGTCGTCGGCGCGCTCAGCGGGCGCATCCGCCGCGCGACGGCCACGCAGCAGGAGCGGGTGGGCGACCTGGCATCGGGCATCGAACGCGCGATCGGCGCGATCCGCACGATCCGTGCGGCCGGAGCGACGGCGCGTGAGCAGGGTGCGATCGACGCCGCCGCGCGCAGCGCCTACGACGCGGGGGTCCAGGTTGCCAAGGCGTCGGCGTTCGTCCTGCCGATCGCCGGCATCGCGCTGCAGACGTCGCTTCTGGTCGTCCTCGGCGTGGGCGGGTTCCGCGTCGCGGCGGGCGCCCTCACGATCGCGCAACTGGTGACATTCGTGATGTTCCTGTTCTTCCTCATCCAGCCGCTCGGCTCGTTCTTCGGCGCGATCACGTCGGTGAACCAGGCGCTCGGTGCGCTCGGACGCATCCAGGAGGTGCTCGACTTGCCCGTCGAGACCGCGCGGGACGCCGAGCTGGCCGCATCCGTCGCCGCTCCCGAGGCGAGCCTCGGGGCGCCGGAGACCGCGATCGAGTTCCGCAACGTGCGCTTCGCCTACCCGGATGCCGTCGTTGCAGCGCGCCGCCGCAGCCAGAGCGAGGCAGCCGCCCTGCTGGCGGAGGTGCACGCGGCCGCCGCGGTGGAGGCCGCCGACGCACACGTGGATGCCGTCGACGTCGCCGAGGTCACCGGTGAAGTGCTGCGAGGCGTCTCATTCTGCGTGCCGCGCGGTGCCCGCGTCGCCCTCGTCGGCCCCTCCGGGGCCGGCAAGTCCACGACCCTCGCCCTCATTGAGCGGTTCTACGACCCGACCGGAGGAACCATCCTGCTCGACGGCGTCGACGTGCGGGCGATCGACCGCGGGCGGCTGCGCGCCCGGCTCGGGTACGTCGAGCAGGATGCCCCCACCCTCGCCGGCACGATCGGCGACAATCTGCGGCTCGCTTCTCCCGCGGCATCCGATGCCGCCTGCGAGCGCGTGCTGCGGGCGGTCAACCTCGGCGAGGTGCTCGAACGGTCGCCGCTCGGGCTCGACGCGCCCGTCGGCGAGGCGGGGGTCATGTTGTCGGGCGGCGAGCGCCAGCGCCTCGCGATCGCCCGGGCGCTGCTGGCCGCTCCCCCGATCCTGCTGCTCGACGAGTCGACCTCGTCGCTGGACGGACGCAACGAGCAGCGCATGCGCGAGGCGATCGACGCCGTCGCCGCCGGGCGGACCCTCGTCGTCATCGCGCACCGCCTCTCGACGGTGGTCGACAGCGACCTGATCGTCGTGCTCGACCACGGCGAGGTCGCAGGGATGGGCACGCACGCCGAGCTGGTCGAGACGGTGCCCCTGTACCGCGACCTCGCCCGCCACCAGCTGCTCGTGTGACGGCGCCGCGCGCACTCATCCGTCGCGAATCACGCTCACGCGACCCGATACCCGTGACATGCGACGGATGACCGCAACACGGGCCACGTCATCCGTCACGAACCGCGCCTTCCGCACCGGAAACCCGCGACATGCGACGGATGAAAAGCGCCGCCGGCCGACCACGCCCCCCTTGCCAGCTGCCCACTGTCGTCGTTTACGATCGTAGACGGGAGGTGCCTTCATGGGCATGATGCTGCCGAGCGAACTCGTGTGGGTCATGCAGAAGCTCGGCTTCGACTGGCCTGACATCGACGAGGACGAGGTGACCAAGGGCGCCACGCTGGTGCGAAACCTCGGCAACGACCTGGAGAGCGTGATCCAGTCGGTCGACCGCAAGATGAACGGCGACGTCATCGGCGCCATGCGCGGCCAGGCCGGCCCCGCGACGCTGGGCGCGTGGAACATGAACCGGTCGCAGAACCTGCAGAAGCTCGTCGACATCATGCCGCCCGCGGCGACGGCGATGGACGTCGCGGCCGGGGCGATCACGGCGCTGAAGGTGAAGGTGATCGTCGACGTCACGACCACCCTCGTCACCCTTGTGGCGATGCTGACCAATCCGGTGACCGCGCTGGGTGCGGGACCGATGCTGATCATCAAGAAGCGATTGCTGAACGCGGCCGTCGACATCACGGTCGAGCAGCTGCTGGGTCAGGTCACTCCAATGGTGATCGAGCCGATGGCCGAGCACCTTCCCGCCGTGCTCGACGCGATCCTCGACGCGCCGATGGCGGAGGGCGCCATCGGCGACTCGGACGAGTTCTACGCCGACCTCGAGGCCCTCGAAGACGCCCGCGCCACCATGAAGCTGCACGGCGACGACATCCAGACCGTGACCACCACGTTCTTCACCGAGTTCTCCGCCCTCAACTTCGGCGGCGACTGATGAACGCGCTCAGACCGATCCTCCGCGAAGCCGGCGAGGCCACCGCCGACGCCGCACGGCAGCTGAGAGAGAAGCTGCCCGTCCTCTTCCACAACATCGACGGCCACTTCGACGACATCATCCGGCAGGTCAAGCGCAACGACGTCGCCGATGTCCCCGCCACGCGGATCGACGTGAGCGTGAAAGCCTTCACCCGGAACAAGAACCACAGCAAGAAGGACTTCACCGACCAGCGCGACGAGCAGATCGCCGCCCTCCAGAAGATGTCCGTCGCCCAGTGGGTGAAGAACCGGACCGACTACGCCACGCACGGCAGGACGCCGGAATCGCTCCAGGCGCAGCAGGCGACTCGCGATGTCGCACTCAAGACCAAGATCGCCGAACTGCGTGCGAGCGGGCAGAGCCGCACCGAAGCCGCGGAGAACGCGCAGCAGTGGCTCAGCACGCAGGCCGCGACGCACCGGCTCGACGGCATCGCCGGCGGCAACCTCACCGACATCTCCGGAGTCGGCCATTCCGGCGTCAACTCCTCGCTCGGTTCGCAATGGCGCAGTCGCGTCACCGACATCGACGCCGCGGTGAACGCGTTCGTCCGCGCCAACCCGGGAGTGAACCTCGACAACGTCTTCATGAACGTGGCTTTCCGGTAGGTTGAGCGCCATGGTGGATATCGCTGACTTCGTCGTGCACGGACCGGTCGACCCCGAGGTGATCGACCTGTACCGCGACCGGGTTCCCGAGGAACTGGTCGAGATCTGGGAGCAGTACGGGTACGGCACCTTCGGCGAAGGGTTCCTGCGGGTCATCGACCCACGGCAGTATGAGGAAGAGGTCGGCGACTGCATCGGCAAGACCCAGGGCGACGGCATCGCGATCCCGATCATGGTGACCGGTCTCGGCGACATCATCACCTGGGAGCCCAGCACCGGCGGCATCATCGCGCTCATCTTCCGGGAGGAGCGCATCGTCGGCCTCGGCACACTCAAGGCATTCCTCTTCCTCCTGGGGCTGGACGGCGCCGAGCACCTGTCCGACGAGTTCGACTGGGATCTGTTCCCCGTAGCCGTCGCGGCGCACGGAGAGCTCCCGTACGACCAGTCGTTCATCTTCGTGCCGCTGCTCTCGCTCGGCGGCACCAAGAGCGTCGACAACCTGCACAAGCGCGACACCATCGCCGCCATCCAGATGATGGTCGACTTCCAGGGCGTCATCGGGCACTGAACCCCCTCGGTGGCCGAACCCGATCGGCACCGAGCCGGAAGCCCCGCCGCACGTTGAGCGATCTTGGAGAACGTCCGCTCGCATGATCGTCATCGAACACTGGCGGCAGCCGATCGTCGAGACGTTCACGGCGAAGCAGGAACTCGCCGCCCTCGACTTCGGCGGCGACTGATGAGCGGGCTCAAGCCCATCCTCCGCGAGGCGCGCGAGGCGGTCGTCGATGCCGCACGGCAGCTGAGCGACAAACTCCCGCTCCTCACCCACAACATCGACGACCATCTCGACGACATCGTCCGCCAGGTCAAGGCGAGGGACAAGTTCCCCGACAAACCCGACCTCGCCGACACGCCGGCGGTCCCTCACAAGCCGGGGCCCGGCGAGTCGAGCGGACCGGTCGTGTTCTACGACCCCAAGGCCGGCGCCACGCCCGCACAACAGGCGCAGATTCAGGCATACGTGGAGGGGAGCAACGCCGCTCTGAGAGACGGATACCTCGCACCGAACGGGCGAGTCAGCAGACGGGCCGTATCCGCGACGACGCGACGGCCGCAGCCGCGGCGGAACGCACCCGCGGGGCGTACAGCGGTCATGCGGGCCACGTGCCGGACACGACATGGACCGGCCGCGCCGAACCACACTCGTGGCTCGACCTCGACCCGGCTGTCAACCAAAGCCTGGGCGGCCAGTCGAGGCGATAGCCCTGTTGGCTACCGTCCCACGGAGTTCATATACGGAGGGGTCCATCCCACATGATGGTGATCGAAGACTGGCGGCCGCCGATCGTCGAGATGTTCACGGCGAAGCAGGAGCTGGCCACAGTGGATCCCCTCGGGATCTTCCCCTTCCACTACCCCGAGGTCGCCGCCGCAGAAGAGGCCATCGTCGCCACTGAGCGCGTGCTCGGACTCGCCTTCGACCCTGAGCACCGCCGGTTCCTCGGGTACGCCGACGGATGGAACTGCTTCTACCAGTCTGTGACGCTGATGGGAACCGCAGGGCTGGCCGCCGGCGCGCTGCGCGACGCGGCGCTCGAAGCATTCGACTACGCGCCGGAACCGCTCGAGGACCTCGGCCGCACTCCCGGCATGCTGCTCCCCATCGCGGCGAGCTTCGACCAGGCAGACGTGTTCGCGATGCCGATCGATGGCGCCGCCGTAGGCCGGACGGTGTACTGGATCGCCGAAGGCGAGATCATCGACACCTTCGACACATTCGGCCAGTACTTCGTCAGCATGATCGACTACACGAAGCGACGCATCGGCAAGATGCAGGCAGCTGCAGCGCAAGACCGTGCCAACGGGTGAAGAGCGGGACCGCGACGCGCAATCCCGCGCAACGCGGATTCGATGGTGCCGTGAGCCCGGAAACGCCCGCCACTGCGATCCTCAACGGGGAGCGCATCCGCATCGTCCGAGCGATATTGGAGACGGTCTCATGACCCCGATAACACATCTCAGGGAAGTGAACGGCTTCAGCCGTGGGCCATTCGATGACAGTGTGCGCCCTTACCCGGATCAGATCCGCTACTCGCTGAACCCAATGAACGGGAAGTCCTTCTGGGCGTTCAGCCTGTGGCGTGCCCCGGAAGGCGCGGATCTGCTCGAGGACATCCCGTTCTCCGAGGATTACATCCAGTGCGCGGGTTCGGCCGAAGCGCTCACGGTCGAGGTGCGCACGGTGGATGCCGACGGCACCGCACACCAGTACGTCATCGGCAAACCCGGCACCACCCCGACGGGCGAGCCGTCCGAGACCATCCCGTGGGACGACGGACGCCGCAGCACCCGCGTCCACCCGAACGAAGTGTTCACCGCCGACGAAGCCGCCGACATCTTCTACGCCTGCTTCCTCACCGACACCTACCAGCGCCGCGAACTCCACCTCGAGTGAGACGCGGTGAACGCGTCCGTCCGCGCCGGACCGGGAGCGCACCTCGGCCAGCGTCGACGACCTGCACCAGCGCGACACCATCGCCGCCATCCAGATGATGGTCGGCGTCCAGGACGTCATCGGCGCTGAGCCCGAAGCCCCGCCGCGCGTTGAGCGGATCAGGTGACGGGTGTATCGTTGGCGTGTTATGAGGGTTGCCTAACCTAAGGCGAGCGGCATCGCGACGCGATCGCCGTCCTCCCCCACGAAACGACCGGGGGCAGGGTTCCCTCGGGCCCCATCCGAAAGACGCCGTGCTCGCCACCTTCCTCATCGGCCTCCGCGAAGGCCTCGAAGCCGCCCTCGTCGTCGGCATCCTCGTCGCCTACCTGCGACGCGTCGGCCGCAACGATGTGCTGCCGCGGCTGTGGGCAGGAGTCGGGCTCGCCGTCGCTCTGGCGTTGGGGATCGGCGCGGTCCTCACCTTCGGCGCGTACGCGCTCACGTTCGAGGCGCAGGAGCTGATCGGCGGGGCGATGTCGCTGCTGACCGTGGCGATGGTCACCTGGATGATCTTCTGGATGCAGCGCACCGCGCGCACGCTCAAGCGGGCGCTGGAGGGCGAAGTCGACCGCGCCCTGTCGGTCGGCGGCGCGTGGGCGGTCGTCGCGATCGGGTTCGTGTCGGTCGCTCGCGAGGGCATCGAGACGACCCTCCTGCTGTGGTCGATGGTGCAGTCGTTCGGCGATGCGCCGGCGGCCCTGATCGGCGCGATCCTCGGGCTGGCGGCCGCGGTGCTCCTCGGCTGGCTGCTCGCACGCGGGGCGGTGCGCATCGACCTGCGCCGCTTCTTCGCGTGGACCGGCGCGTTCCTCGTGGTCGTCGCGGCCGGAGTGCTCGCCTACGCGATCCACGACCTGCAGGAGGCGGGCGCCCTCCCTGGTCCGTTCTCGGCCGCCGCTCCCCTCGACCCGGTGACCGGTGTCGTCGTCACCGGCTGGGCCGGTTTCCCCTTCGGGTGGGCGTTCGACCTCTCCGCCGCGATCTCACCCGGCTCGGCGCTCGCGGCACTCCTGCAGGCGACCGTCGGCTTCACTCCGCAGATGTCGTGGCTGCAGGTGGTCGCGTGGTCCGTGTACCTCGCGATCGTCGGCACCGTCTTCGTCCGCGGGCTCGTCCGGGTCACTGCACCCGCGACGGATGCCGCGGCATCCATGACCGCCCCGGAACCTTCCGCACCAGAACCGCAAGGAGCACAATGACCCCCTCCCGCATTCTCGCCGCAACCGCCAGTGTCGGCCTCGCCGCGATCGCCCTGTCGGGCTGCGTCGCGAAGTCGGACGTGGCAGCATCCGACGCCCTCACCGTCACCTCGACCGACACGTCGTGCGAGGTCTCGGCGGATGCCGCCACGAGCGGCACGCTGACCTTCCAGGTCGCCAACGACAGCTCGCAGGTCAGCGAGTTCTACCTGCTCGCCGACGACGGACTGCGCATCGTCGGCGAGGTCGAGAACATCGCGCCGGGCGCCTCGCGCACCCTGACGGTCGTCGCGCAGCCGGGCGACTACTTCACGCTGTGCAAGCCGGGCATGGTCGGCGAGGGCGTCGGGCGCGCCTCGTTCACGGTCAGCGGCGAGACCGTGGCGGCGACGGGCGACGACGCCGAGCAGAAGCAGCAGGCCGTCGACCTGTACGCCGCGTTTGTGAAGGATCAGGTCGAGCAGCTCGTTCCCGCCGTCGAGGCCCTCGTCGCCGCGTACGAGTCGGGCGACGACGAGACCGCGCGCGAGCTCTTCCCGACGACGCGCGCGTTCTACGAACGCATCGAGCCGGTCGCCGAGTCGCTCGGCGACCTCGACCCGCGCATCGACTACCGCGAGGTGGATGCCGTCGCCGAGGGTCTGGACTGGACCGGGTTCCACCGCATCGAGAAGGACCTGTGGGTGCCCGCCGACGACGCTCTCAACGCCGACGGGGTCACCTCGGCCTGGCAGGGCTGGGAGCCCTCGACGACCGAGGAGCGCGCCGCGTTCGGCGACCAGCTCATCGCCGACGTCGCCGAGCTGAACGACTACGTGCACTCCGACGAGTTCATCGCAGCCCTCGAATCCCAGGGCATCGCCGGCATCTCCAACGGCGCGATCGGCCTGCTCGACGAGGTCGCCACCGGCAAGATCTCCGGCGAGGAGGACTGGTGGAGCGGCACCGACCTCTGGGACTTCGCCGCCAACGTCGAGGGCTCGAAGATGGCGTTCTCGCTTGTCAAGGACTTCGCGATCGCGCAGGGTGACGAGGGGGCAGCGCTGGCGACCCAGATCGACGACGGCTATGCCGCGCTCGAGGAGGCGCTGGCCGCCTTCGGGTCGCTCACGGACGGGTTCGTTGACTACAGCGCGCTCACCGACGACGACAAGCGGCAGCTCACCGACCTCATCAACGCGCTCGCCGAGCCGCTTTCGCAGCTGACGTCTACGATTCTGGAGTGACGACCGACACGAGCTCGGCCCCGGATGCCGACGGCTTCCCCGCGGGGCGGCCGCCGGCATCCGCCGTGAGAACAGGAGATTCGGCGAGAACAGGACGATCCGCCGCAGATCATCCTGTTTCGGGAGGATCTCCTGTTCTCGGTGACGGGATGCCGCCGGGCTCCGTCGCGGGGCTCAGCCGGCGCGGTCTGCTGGGACTCGCCGCGGGCATCGGCGCGGCCGGTCTCGCCCTCGGCGCGGGTGCGGGCTCTGTCGCGGGCGTCGCGGTCGGGCGGGCGCGCGCTGCCGGGGCG
>JASGEE010000050.1:0-31575 GCA_047606715.1 Microbacterium sp. | reverse complement strand
TCGGCGAGGCGGGCGCGACCGCCGCGGGGCGCACCGCGGCAGGCGGCGCTCCGAACGTCGACGTCCGCCGCCGTCACCGTACCCGAGATGGATGCCGTGTCGGCAGCGTGAGCGGGTAATGCGCTGAGCGAGAGCGCCCCGCGCTGAGGAGCGACGCGAGCAACATCGCGATCGTCCTGTTCCCCACGGTCGCACGACCAGTCGCCTCATGCAGGCTTGCCCCATCCCTCAACTCGTCACGCCCGGCGCGCACGATCCCCTTTGGGAAGGCTATCGGGCTGTCATGGATAAAGAAACGCAAACCCGGGGCGCCCGCGCCCGCGATCACCGAACGCACCACCCGCGCCCTGCCGTCACGCCTTCGCCTTGCGACATCCGGCGGCCTTCGCCGCCGCCTCGGTGCGCCCCTTCGCGATGGCCGACGGTCTCCAGCAACGCGAGGACGGATGCCGCGAACTCCCCCGCGCAGGAGCCACCACACAAATCCACGGCACTCGTGGTGACATCACACCCGAAGAGACCCTCGGCCGGCGAGCGCGATGACAGAGGCGAGCACGTCGCGCTCGCCGACGATCGCAGCGCCCCGCCGGGTCGACGACGATCAGCCCCGGCGAGGCTCATGCGCCGGTCCGCATCGGCGGCCGAACTCGTCTAGCGTCGAGGCCATGGGACTCTTCTCCTCAACTCCTCGAACAGTCCGCCTCGACGTCGATGCGGCGCCCGTGCCCGTCAGCGTCGGCGGAAGACCGCGGAGCCTGTGGTCCGACGCTCTCGGCGTCTTCGCGATCCGGGCACTGCAGGTCATGATCGTCGTGGCGATCGCGGCTGCGGTCGTCATCGGCATCCGGCAGCTGACGGTCGTGACGATCCCGCTCGTGCTGGCCCTCATCTTCGCGTCGGCGTTCGCCCCCGTCCTGGCGTGGCTGCGCCGCCGCGGCGTGCCGTCGCTCGCGGCGACGCTGCTGGCGCTGCTGGCGCTGCTCGTGCTCCTGGGGGCCGGGGCGTGGCTGATCGTGTGGGCAGTCCGCGATCAGTGGGACGATCTGGCCACGCAGGCCCAGCTCGGGTTCCAGAGCCTGATGGCGTGGATCGGCACTCTGCCGCTGGACATCGACCAGAGCCAGATCGACGAGTGGATCGCCACGCTCACCGACTTCGTCACGAGCGCGCAGTTCGGCTCGGGCGCGATCGCGGGAGTGGGCGTCGTCGCGAACTTCATCACGGGCCTCGTGCTGATGGTCGTGATGCTGTTCTTCTTCCTCAAGGACGGACCGCAGATGTGGGCGTTCCTGCTGCGGCCGCTGCATGGCGAGCAGTACGAGCGGGCGGTGCGCATCGGTGACAAGACGGTCGCGACGCTCGGCTCGTACGTGCGCGGGACGGCCACTGTCGCGGCGGCGGATGCCGTCGGCATCCTGATCGGCCTGCTCATCCTGCAGGTGCCCCTGGCGATCCCGCTCGCGGTGCTCGTGTTCCTCCTCGCGTTCGTGCCGATCGTCGGGGCGACGCTCGCCGGAATCCTCGCGGCTCTCGTCGCCCTCGTCGCGAACGGCTGGTTCATCGCGCTGGTGGTCGTCGGGGTCGTCGTGCTCGTCAACCAACTCGAGGGCAACCTGCTGCAGCCGTTCCTGATGGGGCGCACGATGAAGCTGCACGCGTTCGTCGTGCTGATCGCACTGACGGTCGGCACGGTGCTCAGCGGCATCATCGGCGCCGTCCTCGCGGTGCCGATCACGGCCGTCGCGTGGGGAATCGTCCAGGTATGGGACGGTCCGGCTGCTCCGGCGCGGTGGGCGCGCCCGAAGCACCGAGAAGACCGGAGCTCGCCAGCGTCGACACCGATCGCGTAGGCGGCTCTGGGGAAGAGTCGGCGCATCGCCCTCCCCCGCACGACGCCGCATCCGACTCCACGGCACTCGTGGCGGGCTCACAGGGCGAAGGGGGAGCCACAACTGCCAAGAACTCACGCCGCCGCCGCCACGGTAGCGGCCCGCGGCGGCGGCCTGCGGTCACCCCGCCCGAAACCGGCGCCACGCAACCCGCAGCGTAAGACCCGAGATCCGCTACAGCTTCTCGATCGGGGCAACTTTGATGAGCAGCTTCTTCGCGCCGGCGGTGTCGAAGCGCACGTGCGCGACGCGCTTCGGGCCCTCGCCGGTGACCATCTCCACGCGGCCCTCGCCGAAGTCGTCGTGGCGGATGCGATCGCCCGCCGAAAGCTCCAGGTCGCTGTTGTCGCGCAGCTTCGCGGAGATGCGGTTCGCGAACTTCGTGACGTCGCCCGCGGCCCGCTCGCGCCGCGGCAGCGGCACGAGGGCGTCGCCGAAGCGCGACGAGCCGGCGCCGCCCGAGCCCCCGAAGCCGCCACCCGGCCGCCGCGCGTTGAGCGCGCGCGACTGCATGCCGCCGCGGGAATTCACGTCGCCCGGCGACTGCCGCCAGTCGATCAGCTCGGCCGGGATCTCCTGCAGGAACCTGCTCGGCATCGCCACCGAGATCTCTCCGAATTGCGCCCGGGTCAGCGCGAGCGAGAGGTGCAACCTCTTGCGCGCACGCGTCAACGCAACGTAGAACAGCCGGCGTTCCTCCTGCGGCCCGCCCGGCTCCCCGGCGGAGATCCGATGCGGGATCAGGTCTTCTTCCACCCCCGTGACGAACACCGCGTCGAACTCCAGCCCCTTCGCGGTGTGCATCGTCATGAGCGAGACCGACCCCGATGCGTCATCGAGGTCGTCGGCATCCGACACGAGCGCGACCTCGGTGAGGAAGTCGAGCACCGTGGCGTCGGGATTGCCCCGGGCGAACTCGCGCGTGACGGCGACGAGCTCGTCGAGGTTCTCGACCCGAGCCTCATCCTGCGGATCCTTCGACAGCCGCAGCGCGTCGAGGTACCCGGTCTTGTTCAGCAGCAGCGTGAGGCCTTCGGTGATCGACACCGACGACTCGACCTCGCCGGATGCCGGCAGCATCACCTCGGTCGCCTCGGCCAACACGGCATCCAACTGTGTGATCGCCGCCTGGATCTTCGGACCGACCCCGAGCGCGGCGGCGTTCGCCAGGGCGTCGCGGAACGTGATGCCCACCTCGGCCGCGTACCGTGCGATCGAGGTCTCGGTCACCTCTCCGATGCCGCGGCGCGGACGGTTCAGGATGCGGCGCACGCTCAACTCGTCGGCGGGGTTGGCGACGGCGATGAGATAGGCGAGGGCATCTTTGATCTCGGCGCGCTCGTAGAACTTCGTGCCGCCCATGATCTTGTACGGCACGGCGGCACGGATGAAGATCTCCTCCAGCGCGCGCGACTGCGCATTGGTGCGATAGAACACCGCCATCTCGCCGTAGGCGAGACCGCCCCGGTGCAGCGCCTCGATCTCGTCGGCGACGAACTGCGCCTCGTCGTGTTGCGAATAACCGGTGAAGCCGACGATCGGCTCCCCCGCCCCGACGTCGGTCCACAGCTTCTTGTCCTTGCGGTCGAAGTTGTTGCCGATGACGGCGTTGGCGGCGCTCAGGATGTTCTGCGTCGACCGGTAGTTCTGCTCCAGCAGCACGACTCGCGCGCCGGGATAGTCGCGCTCGAACTCGGTGATGTTGCGGATGTCGGCGCCGCGGAAGGCGTAGATCGACTGGTCCGAGTCACCGACGACGGTCAGCGATGCGCCTTCGCTCTCGTCCAGCAGGGCCGACGGATCCTCGATCGGCCGGGTGAGCTCGTGGATGAGCGCGTACTGGGCGTGGTTGGTGTCCTGGTACTCGTCGACGAGGATGTGCCGGAACCTCTTGCGGTAGACATCGGCGACGTGCGGGAAAGCGCGAAACAGATACACCGTCTGGGCGATGAGGTCGTCGAAGTCGAACGCGTTCGCCGCGCGCAGCGAACGCTCGTAGTCGGCGAAGATCTCGACGAACAGGCGCTCGGCCGGGTCGGAGAGGTTGGCGCTGCGGGCGAACGACTGGGCATCGGCCAACTCGTTCTTCAGCTTCGAGATGCGACTCTGGACGGATGCCGGCGTCAGTCCGAACGCGTCGGCCTCGTGCTGTTTCACGAGACGTTTGATGAGCGCCCGCGAGTCGCCGGAGTCGTAGATGCTGAAGTTGCGCGTGAACCCGAACTGCTCCGCCTCGCGGCGGAGGATCCGCACGCACGCGGAGTGGAAGGTGGAGATCCACATGCCCTGCGCCGTGTCGCCGATCAGCTGCTGCACGCGCTCGCGCATCTCGCCGGCGGCCTTGTTGGTGAAGGTGATGGCGAGGATCTGGCTCGGCCAGGCCTCTCTGTTACGCAGCAGCGACGCGATGCGTCGGGTGAGCACGCTCGTCTTGCCCGAGCCGGCACCGGCGACGATGAGCAGAGCCGGACCGCGATAGGTGACCGCTTCGCGCTGCGGCGGGTTCAGCCCGGCCAGCAGATCGTCGTCGCAGCGCGCGCCGGGTGCCGCGTCGGCCACGCCGACGATGACGGGCTTGATCGCTTCGCTCATGACCCGTCAAGTGTAGGCGCGACCGGCGACACCCGGTCGCGCCGGGATGTCCCGGGGTCGTGCTGCCGCCCGCCTCGCACTGCGGCCGTGGCGAACTCCTCCCATCCGTGCCGCGCGGGGCGGACTCCGCGCTGAGACGGCCCCGACCGCGGCGGATCGGAGGAGTTGGCCACGCGGCACCGCCGGCTACGTCATCTGGCCGTTCGGCCGCACGATCGTCAGCAAGCCGACGGCCGGTGTCGGGTCGTTTCTCGGCAACATCATCTGGGTGATCTTCGCGGGCTGGTGGCTCGCACTCGGCCACCTCACGAGCGGCATCGCGCTGTTCATCACGATCATCGGCATTCCGCTGGCGCTCGCCGATTTCAAGATGATCCCGATCTCGCTCATGCCGCTCGGCATGGACATCGTCTCGACGCGCGACAGCGCGTTCGACCGCACGCTCTGGGCGTCAGCGGACGGATGCCGGCACGCGCGACTGCCGCGCCACCGCGAGGGCGAGGCCGCAGGCGGCGATGACGAGCCCGGCCGCCGCCGCGTAGACCGCGGTGGCGGCGGGGATCTCGAGATAGGTCGTGATCCCGAGGATGCGGGCGAGGCCCCACGGCAGCAGCCCGAGCTGGTCGTTCCATGCCGTCAGCGACGCCTCCAGCCCGATCGCCGCGACGACCGCCGCGGGAACGGCGAGGCCCGCACCGACCGCGGCGAGCGCGACACCGACGGCGCGTCGCCGTCCGAGCTGCCGCGACAGCGCCCAGCCCGCCGCGACGAACACCCAGACGAAGAGGGCGAACGCGACTGCGATGTAGAGCGTCCGGCGTGCGGGGTCGACCCAGAACGCATACCAGTAGCCGCCCGGTCCGGTGATCGCCAGGGCGCCCAGCAGCAGGACGACCCGCAGCACGACCACGCCGCCAACGGCGGCGAGCATCGGCCAGGGCGAGACCCGGCGGCGCAAAAGCAGCAGCGCACCGACGAACGCGGCCCAGGCGCCGAGCACGATCGCCGGATGCGCCCAGGCCAGAAAAGAGGTCTGCACGAGACGGCTGAGCACGAGCAGCCCACCCGGTATCACCACGAGCGCGACCTTCCCCCGCCGGTCGAGCCCCGTGACGGTCTCGACCGCGCGCCACGGGTGGGTCGCGCCGGCAGCGAGAGCGCGGGCGACCGCACGAGCTCTCCCGTGCCCCGGCGTCCGCCGCCAGACAGCGAGCCCGATCACGACCGCGGCGACAAGACCCAGCAGCACGCGCGCGACGATCGCCATGGCCAGATCGCGGTCGGCGCGCTGGATGCCGAGGTCGGCGGCGGTGAGGTTCCAGGCCGGGTGGTCGGTATCGCCCTGATAGGTGTCGAGGTGCGCTGCGGCCAGCGCCACGTAGGCATCGCGCGCGCTCTGCCACTGCGCGTACGTCTGCGGATCGGCGGTGTCGTGCCACTGCGCCTGGCGCAGGAACATCTCGCGGTACGCGGCGAGCAGCGTCAGCGTGTCGGCCTCGTAGGCGAGTGCCCCGGTGAACGCGTCGCGCAGTTCGGCGTCGCGCCAGGTGGCGGCATCCGTCACGGCGACCAGGTCGTGCATGCGCTCGGCGGTGGCCACGGCATCCGCCCCCTGCGCGATGGTCTCGTCGATGTGGTCCGCGCCGACGATCGAGTACAGCACGTCGAGGGTCGCGGAGTCGCCGGTGAGGATGTCCCATTCGAACAGCCACATCTGCGGCGGCGGTTCGAGCCCGAGGGCGAAGGCGCGCACCCGCGCGAAGTCCTCCAGGTAGAGGCCGTCTTTCACAGCTGAGCGCGAAAGCGCCATCGCCTGGCCGATCGCGTCGAGGGTGGCCGCGTCGTCCGAGAACCATCGCCGCGCCCAGGCCCGGGTGACCTCGCCGACCTCGACGTCCGGGTCGCGGGCGAGCGCGACCGCGAGGTCGGTGTTCAGGTCTGCGAACTGCCAGAAGCCCGCCTTCTGGTAGAGGATCATCGGCCCAGCCCGCCACGGCCCGCCGTCCTGTGTCCACGTCCACACACCCTCGATGTGGGGGTTCGCGGCGAGCAGGGTCTGCAGTGCCCACTGGAATTCGGTGCCGAGATCGTTGGCGAACGACCCCATCGCCTCGAACTCGCGGCGGCTCTGAAACTCGACGATGCGACGTTGCTCGCCGATCTCGAGCGTGTCGTTGAGGGGCAGCCAGGAGTAGAAGTCGCCGAGCATGTACTTGGTCGAGACGATGAGCGCGGGCGAATCGATGCCGTCGAGCACCGCCCCGTACGAGTCGACATCGGTGTGCATGTCGCCGACGTCTCCGATGCCGACGCTCCAGGTGCGGAAGATCACCTCGCGGCCGGTGCGCTCGGCCTGATCGAGGTAGGTGCCCAGCATCGCCTGCACGGCGTCGGTCGTGCGCACGGCGAGCGCCGAGGTCAGGTCCCAGCCGGACTCCTGGTAGATCTCGCCGCCCTCGCCGATGCGGATCAGGATGCCGCTGAGGGCGGGCACGGCGTCGTACAACTCGTCGAGCCCGGCGGAGTACGTCTGCCACAACTGGGGGTTCTCGGTGTCGAGGCCGCCGAACCGCTCGTCGAAGTAGTCCTCGAGCGGAGGCGTCAGCGTCGGCATGTCGGTGCGCAGGTAGATTCTCACGCCGAGGTCTGCGGCACGCTGCCAGAGCGGCGCGAGTGCGGCGCGCAGCGCACGGGCGCGCTCCGGGTGCACATCCCCCTCGGGATATATGCCGGAAACGGCATCGAACGTCACGAACTCGAGGAAGCCCGGCCAGGCGACGACGTTGTAGCCCTTCGCGACGATCTCGTCGAGGAACACCTCCCAGTCGGCGGATGCCGCAGCCAGCGCCTCGTCGTCGACGTACGGCGCGGTCGGCGAGAACGCGTCGGCGAAGGCGCGCGAGACGTGCGAGTAGTCGGTGCCGTCGATCCATTGCGCGGGGTCGGCGGTGACGCCGACGGCTCCGAGGTCGACCATGCGAAACGGCAGGCGCGAGGTGACGGTCTCGCCGAGGTGTTCATCGACGGGCTCACCGGCGCGGAGCTGCGCGGCGAGGTCGTACACGCCGCGGACGGCGCCGGCGTCGGTCGCGGCGGTGACGACGAGCGCTTCACGTGTGCCGGAGAGGGTGTAGGTGTCGTCGTCGATGTCGGCGGTACCCGTGACGGTGACGGAGAGCGTCGCGGTGCCCTCCGTGGTCTCGGCATCCGTCGCCGCGCGCAGGGTGTCGACCGCGAGCGCGAACCGGTCGCCGCTCGGCGCGTCGACCACGGTGATCTCGGGGGGCGGCGCCGTCGCCGCCGAGTCCGCCGCGACCGCATCGACGGCTTCCATCGGGGCCGAGGCTTCGGTGCGGATGCCGAGGGCATCGCCGACGGCGACTCCCACCCCCGCTCCCGCGGCGAGCAGACCGATCGCCACGGCGCCCGCGAGCATCGCCCTCGCATGCCTCGTCGGTGCCACGCGATCAGCCTAGAGCCGTCACGGCGCGACACATCGTGAAACCCGAAGTCACACATGCCCACGCGTCCACGCCGCGGGTTAGTGTGTACTCACCTCGCCGCGCTCGGCGGCGAGCATCGCGGCGATCCGGGCGGTCCCGGGCACCGGCTCATACCCGGTCGCGTTGCGGGTTCGACTCCCGCCGTCGCGTCCGACCCGTCGCGCGGACGCAGGGCCACAGGCGCTCCCGTACCCTGGTGGGATGACTCAGCCCCAGGGAGCCCACCTCGTCGGCAGCGTGAACTACGACGACGCCGAGACCACGATGCGCGCCGCCGCCACCGAGCTGGGCGGGCTGCTGCGCCGCATCCCCGACGGCGAGCCGGGCCCGCGCTTCCACTGGATCATGTTCCAGCCCGATGTGCTGGGCGCGGCGGACGGATTGGAGCGCGTGGGAGCGGAGCGGATTCCGCTACGCAGCCTCGACGCCCGCCCGCTGCGCATCGCCGACGGCGTGGACGCCTCGTCGCTGCGGTTGCCCCCGCTGGGGTACGCGACCGCGGCACGCGCGTCGTACCGGATCTTCACGCGGCTGCGCGAGGAGGGCGTGATCGCCCCCGGCATCCGCTTCCAGGTCGCGCTGCCCACGCCGACCGCGATCGTCGGCTCCTTCTTCTCCGGCGACGATCGCGCGGCGTTCGAGCCGGTGTACCGCGACGCGATGGCGCGCGAGGTGGATGAGATCCTCACCACGATCCCCCACGAAGACCTCGCGGTGCAGTGGGACTGTGCGGTCGAGTTCGCGCTGATCGAGACGCACTTATACTCCGGCGGTGTCCGGCCGTGGTGGGACGGCGACCTGTGGGAGGGTGTGGTCGCCCGCGCCGCCGACGTCATCGACCTCATCCCCGCGGACGTCGAGACGGGTGTGCACCTGTGCTACGGCGACGTCGCGGAGAAGCACTTCGTCGAGCCCGCCGACACCGGCAATCTCGTGCGCTTCGCGAACGCGCTCGTCGGGAAGATCTCGCGCCCGCTGGCCTGGCTGCACCTTCCGGTGCCGATCGAGCGCGACGACGACGCGTACTTCGCCGCCCTCGATGGGCTCGCCCTGCCCACGGGCACCGAGCTGTACCTCGGACTCGTCCATCGCGAAGACGGCGCCGAGGGCGCTCATCGCCGCATCCGGACGGCCCTGCGCCACGCCCCGGCGTTCGGCGTGGCGACCGAGTGCGGCATCGGCCGCGCGCCCGCCGGCACGACCGAGGGCATCCTCCGCGCCCACGCCGAGGTCGCCGCACCCTGGTGAGCGCGGCCCGCGGACGTGTGACGTTCCGCCCTCGTGCGTGACCCCTCAGGGCGGATGCCGACATGTGTGCGGGCTTCCACTCGTCGGTGGGATTTTCCTTGCCGTCATCACTGAAGCCTGCTTGACTGACCCGCGTGAAGCAGCCGACGCAGACCGCACCGAGCAGCCTCGCCGTGCGCGCTGCTGTGCTGCTGGCCACCACCGCGATCGGGTTCTCGCTCGCGGGCTGCACCGGCACGACGCCGACGACATCGACCGCCGCGTCTTCCTCCACGTCCCCGGCGGATGCCGACGCCGTCCCCTCCTGCGCCCTCGACAGCCCGTCGAACACGACCCTGCCCACGCTCACCCAACTCGACTACGATCCCTCCGCCGCGATCGGGCAGTCAGAGGCCGACGTGCGCACCGCCGTCGAGGCCGCCGGCGGCACGCTGCGCATCGTCGGCCGAAACGGGACGTGTCTGTCGCGCTCCGACGACTACGCATCGACCCGATTGAACGTGATCGTCGACGACGGCGTCGTCACGTGGGCCGATTTCGGCTGACCCTGTCCGAAGTCGTGTACGACGCTGTCTACAGCTACGACGGTGTCCGCACGGCGGTGTCCTCCCTCACCCCGAAGGGCGACGCCATCTCGGTCGGCTACGCCGTCACCGCTGGGGACGACGTCGACATCGCGACGCTCGCCGCATCGGTCCAGGCGACCGTGCTGAGGACGTTGGGCGTTGAGGAGCTGCCCATCGACGTCGTGCTCGTCCGGGACGACGCCACCTCGGGCCAGTCCGAGACAACGGTGAAAGGGGGGAAGCTGCTCAATGACGACGAGGAATAGTGCACGTCGGGTTTCGCGATCGAGGTGGACTCCCTCGAGGGGATCGTGACCGCGATGCACTGCCCGAACGCGTTGCGCTATAACAACGCGACCGGCATCATCCAATACCGCAATGCCGCCAGCACGACCTCGACCGGCAACCACATCGACCTGCAGTGGCACAGCGTGCTTTCCGGAAGCTCGGTCTCGTCGACGTTCCAGAACAGCTCCAGCACCGAAGTGACCGCAACAGGAGCGCAGAACGCCGTCGTGAACGGCTCGGTGTGTCACTACGGACTGGGCTCCGCAGTGAGGCGATGCGGAACCATCTACAGCCTTGGCGTCTGCTACACAGATGACCTCACGTTCTGCGGCCTCGCCCAAACCAGCACCTACATCTCGACCGGCGGCGACAGCGGCGGCCCGTGGTTCACGAACAGCACGGTGCTGACCGGCGTGCACAGCGGCGTGACCGTAGTAAGCGGTGTGGCACGCAGCGTGTACACCCCGCAAACACGTATCGCGGAGAATCTCGGCGGCACGGTTCTCACCGATTGACCGCGAGACGCATCGCGGCGAGCGCGCACAGGAGCGCCGGCACGGGCGGCAGCGCGCGCAACCTGCGCAACGAGACCGCTCACCACGCCGCCTGCGGCGGAGCCTCACGCGATGCGGGTCCCCGGCGGCAGAGCACGCGCGGGCGTGCGCGTGCGCGCCCACGCCCACCACATCAGCGCCACCGCGAGCATGAGCTGCACGCCGAGGCCGACGAACCAGCTCGGCACGGTCTGGTCGATCACCTCGCGCGCCGAGGGTCCGTCGTCATAGACGTCGAGATAGTTGGCCGGATCGCAGTCGTCCCACGTGCTCTCCAGCTCGGGCGGCAGCTGCGCCTGTCGCAACGTGTACTTCAGCCAGCCGAAGGTGTCGTCGGGGTATCCGCCGCCGTCGTAATGGGTCGGCGACGCGTCGGCGAGGATGACGAACGGGTTCGCCGACAGCAGCCACCACACCCGGTCGAAGCGGGGCACCGGGTACGTGTCGGTCTCCCAGTCGCCGCAGACCATCAGCTCGGGGTCGTTCCAGCAGTCGTCGGATCCGTCGCTGCACACCGGGTAGCCCTCGTCATCGCTCAGCACGTATCGGTTCGTGGCGACCAGCTCGCTGGACAACGCGGTGCCGATCAGCCCGAACCCGATGGCCGTGCCCACTGCCAGGGCAGCGATGACCAGATAGGTCGTCGCGACGGAGAACAGCGGGCGGGCGAGGATACCCGACAGCGCGACACCGATCGCCGCGATGATCCCCGTCTCGACGACCAGGATCACCAGCGACACCACGACGGTCACGGCGTGCACGCCGCCGGCGAAGGTCGCGACGATGAGGAACGGCGCGGCGACGAGGGCGAAGGCCAGTCCGGTGATCCACGCCGCGACGAACTTGCCGAACAGGATCTCGCCGGTCGTGGCGAGCGTCACCTGCACGGGGGCGAGGGTGGCGGCATCCCGGTCGCCGTTGATGCTGTTGCCACTGAGGGTCGGCGAGACGAGCAGCACGAGCAGCAACGTGACATAGACGACGACCGAGTACACGCCCGCGCCGCTGCCGTCGCCCCAGCCGCCGTAGGAGAGGAACGTCAGCCCCGTGACGCCGACGAGGATGACGGCGAACACGCCCAGCAGCACGTACCACGACACCGTTCGCACCCGCTGCAGGAGCTCGAGCCGGGCGATGGTCCACAGGCGGGAGAGGTTCACGACCGGCCTCCTTCGAGGTCGAGGAAGGTGTGTTCGAGCAGGCCCGTGGCGGCGCCGAACTCGACGACCGGCAGACCGGCTGTGACGAGGGCGGCGAGGGCGGATGCCGCTTCGGCGTCGGCGGCGAAAGCCACGAGCACGTCGCGGCGGTCGACCGGGATGAGGGCGGCATCGAGCCCGAGCGCCCGGGCGACGGCGCCTGCGGCCGCTTCTGCGTCGCGGTCGGCGAGGCGGATGCGCCAGGTGCGCTGGCGCGTCGCGGCAGCGGCGACCCGGTCGCTGCTGACGGTGGCGCCCTCGACGAGGAAGACGGCGTCGTCGACGACCTCTTCGAGCTCGGCGAGGATGTGGCTGGAGATGAGGATCGTGCGCCCCTGCGCGGCGAGGCGCCGCAGCAGCACCCGCAGCTCGATGCGCGCCTGCGGGTCGAGGCCCGACGCGGGCTCGTCGAGCAGCAGGATGCGGGGGTCGTGCACGAGGGCCCGGGCGAGGCCGAGCCGCTGCTTCTGGCCGCGGGAGAACACCCGCGCGGGCGCGTCGGCGAGCTCCCCCAGTCCGACCTCGTCGAGCAGACGCTCGGCGCCGGCTGCCGCCTGCGACCGGTCGAGATCGTGCAGACGCCCCGTCATGATGAGGGTCTCGCGGGCCGTCAGCGAGGGCCACGCACCGAGGGCGTCGGGCATCCATCCGAGAATCGCGCGCACGGCGGCGGGGTCGGCGACCGGATCGACACCGCCGATGCGGATCGACCCCTCGTCGGGAGCGAGCAGCGAGGCGAGCATGAGCAGCAGGGTCGTCTTGCCCGAACCGTTGGGGCCGACGAGGCCGGTGACGGCGCCGGCGCGAGCTTCGAGGGTGACGTCGCGGACCGCGTGAACGCTCCCGAAGGAGCGACGCACGCCGGTGGCGACGATGCCGGTGGTACTCATGCGGTCAGCCTATGGCGGTGTAATCCGTGCACCAACTGTGGATCATCTGTTCTTTGGCCGTCGTCACCCTGTGAGCGGCGGGGGCCGCGCCGCTACCGATCGTGCGAAGACGAGGCGGGCGCCTCCGAGACGTCGTAGCCGAAGGCGAGCAGTTCGACCCATTCCCCCGGCCGCACCTCGACGGGCCGCTCGCGCTCGGGCAGCCGTCGGAAGCCGAGCCGCTCGTAGAGCGCGTGCGCGGCAGTCATCTCGACACCGCTGTTCAAGACGACGCGATGCGACCCCCGCGCGCGGGCGAGGGCGATGACGTGCCGCACGAGCGCGACCCCCACGCCCCGCCCCCGGGCCGCAGGGCCGACCGCGAGCTGACGGAAGTCCGTCTCACCCGGCTGCGCGACCTCGGCGAGCCTTTCCCCGGCACGCGCGACCCACACCGTTCCGAGGATCTCACCGTGCTCGTCGGCGATCCACACGTCGCCATCGCGCACCCGCCCGGCGACGTCGGCCAACGAGGCGGCGTAGTCCGTGGAGATCTCGCCGTAGCTGTGCCGGTACGCCTCGACGGTGACCGCGCCGGCACGCTCGAACTCGTCAGGTCGCACGAGCCGGATGACCGGCTCGTCTCTCGTCGCTCGCATCGGATCAGCATCCCATGCCTCGGATCGGATCCCCGGAGAGGGGATGCCGCGACACCGACCTCCGCGTAGCGATTCGTCACAGACCGTCGCACGACGTCGCACGACGCTCCGAGAGAGCGGGCGCGGCATACGCTGAGCACCATGTCACAGACGCTGCTCGGCCGCGCGGCCACGACGTTCGGCCATGCTCTCGCCCACGCCGGGGCCGCCGCGTCATGACCTCGACGAGCCGACTGACCGACGCCGACGCGGCGTTGCTGGACGACGCCGCCTGGCATTCCCTGGCCGGTCCCCACACACGATTCGCGATCGGCGACCACCTCGTGCGACGCTACCCGGCCGACGTCGCCGCGTTCGTCGGCGTGCGCGACTGGGGCGATCCCGGTGTGTGGGACAGCCTCGCTCACGTCGTCGGCTCGGGAGAGACGTTCGGCATCACGGCCGCCCAGCCGGCGCTCCCACCCGGGTGGGAGTACGAATGGAACGGCGAAGGCGTACAGCTCGTCGAGACCGATCGACTGCACCCCCGGCCCGACGAGGAGGCGGTCGAGCTCGGCGCCGACGATGCCGCCGAGATGCTGGCGCTGGTCGAACGCAACCAGCCCGGGCCCTTCTTCGCGCGCACGTACGAGCTCGGCCGGTATGTCGGCATCCGCCGGGGCGGCAGGCTCATCGCAATGGCGGGTGAACGCCTGCACCCTGCGGGGTGGACCGAGATCAGTGCGGTCGCAACAGACGAGCAGCATCGGCGCCAGGGACTCGCGTCGCGGCTCGTGCTCGACGTCGCCCACGCCATCCGGCAGCGGGGCGACCGCGCCTTCCTGCACGCCGCCGCGGCGAACACCGGCGCGATCGCCGCATACGAGAAGCTCGGCTTCGGGCTGCGCCGCCGCACCACGTTCTCGGCAGTGCGGGTGCCCTGAGCGGGCGCCCTGGGCACGTGCCCTGAAGCGAGTACCCGGGGCCGAAGACCCGGGCGCGGCTCCGCCGCGACGACGCGTGGTTCTCGCGCCCCGTCGTGCGATTCGTCCTCTGGGAACGCCGGCGGCCGCTCGCGCTGGACCGATGCGGCCGACCCTACGCCTCGCGCAGGATCTGCGCCGTCACCCGCGCACCGAACAGCAGCGCATCGACGGGCACGCGCTCGTCGGCGGCGTGGAACTGTGCGAACACGTCGAAGTCATGCGGCACCCGTAGCGGGACGAAGCCGTACCCGTGGATGCCCAGACGCGCGAAATGCTTGTTGTCGGTGCTCGCCGGCAGCAGGTACGGCACGACCACGCCGCCGGGGTCCTCGGCGGTGATCGCCGACTGCAGCACGTCCACCAGCGGCGTGTCGAGGGGCGCTTCCGTCGCCGGCCACCAGCGCCCCTCACGCACCGTCACGTCGTCGCCGACGAGCCGGTGCAGCTCGGCGCGCAGCGCGTCGCCCTGTCCGGGGAGGATGCGGATGTCCAGCCGCGCGAACGCCTCGGCGGGGATGATGTTGGTCTTCTCGCCGCCACCGAGCACGGTCGGCGTCGCCGTGTTGCGCGTGGTCGCCCCGATCATCGATGCGACGAATCCGAGAGCGGCGAGGTCGTCGTCGAGGCTCTCGTCGGTGAAGGAGAGGCCGCGTGCGGCACCGAAGACGTCGAGAAAACGCTGCAGCGCGGGCGTGCGCACGAGAGGGAACCGATGCGCGCCGACGCGCGCGACGGCCGATGCCAGGCGCACCACCGCGTTGTCGTCCGTCGGGCGCGACCCGTGCGCCGCATGCCCGCGCGCGGTGAGCGTCGCCCACGCGACGCCCTTCTCGCTCGTGGCCGCGAGGTAGGCTCGCCGCTCGTCGCCAGGGGCGCCGGTGAGGGGCACGGAGAACCCACCGACCTCGCTGAGGGCCTCGGTGACGCCCTCGAACAGATCGGACCGATGCCGGACGAGCCACCCCGCCCCCCACACCCCGCCGCTCTCCTCGTCGGCGAGGAAGGCGAAGACCAGGTCACGCCGGGGCACGATGCCCTCACGGGCGAAGTGGCGGGCGACGGCGATGAGGATGCCGGCGTAGTCCTTCATGTCCACGGCGCCGCGCCCGTAGAGATAGCCGTCGTGGATCTCGGCGCCGAACGGCGGGCGGGTCCAGTCCTCCTCTTCAACGGGCACGACATCGAGGTGCGCGTGCACGAGGAGCGCCCCGGCATCCGGATCGCTGCCCTTGATGCGCGCGACGAGCGAAGCGCGCCCCGGACGCGGCTCGATCAGCTCCGACGCGATGCCGGCCTCGGCGAGCCGCTCCTGCACATACCGGGCGGCGCGGGTCTCGCCATCGCCGATCGTCGCCGCGTCGCCGGTGTTCACCGACGCGATGCGGATGAGATCGCGGACGAGTGCGAGCGCCTCGTCCTCCAGCGTCGTCATGGGCCCCATCGTCTCCGGAGTCCCGATCCGCCGCCCGCATGTTACGTCTCATGACCCCGCATTGCGCCAGATTGTCACCCCCGATGCGGACGAGGCCCGGCGAAACCTACCGTTGGCGGACGCCGCTGGCCGTCGCGGCCCCCTCAGAACAGGAGTGCACAGATGAGCACGACGAGAACGCCCCCCGTCCGGGCGCACGCCTCACCCGGCCACGACGACACACCGGATCGTCGCATCGATCTGGGCACCGTGAAGGTCGTCCCCACGCGGCACTGGTTCCGGTGGACCCTCAGCGCGATCATCGCGTTCGCACTCGCACAGTTCGTGTGGTCGCTCGTGACGAACGAGAACTACGAGTGGGACGTCTTCGGTCACTACTTCCTGTCGGGTCCCGTGCTCCAGGGCGTCGGGATCACCCTCTTCCTGACCGCCGTCACCGCCACGATCGGGTTCCTCCTCGGCACAGGACTCGCCCTCGCGCGGCTCACGAGGTCGCCGCTGCTGAATTCCGCAGCGTGGCTGTACATCTGGTTCTTCCGCTCGGTGCCGCTCGTGGTGCAACTGGTGGTCTGGTACAACCTCGGCTACCTCTATCCGACGCTCGGCCTCGGCACCCCGTTCACGACCGACTTCTGGATCGTCGAGTTCCCCACCGTGCAGCTCATCAGCGCCTTCGCCGCCGCCATTCTCGGCCTGAGCCTGCACCAGGCCGCCTACTCCGCCGAGATCATCCGCGGCGGGCTCCTGTCCGTCGACCAGGGTCAGCTCGAGGCGGCTTCGGCCCTCGGCATCCCCCCGGCACGCCGGCTCACCCGCATCATCCTCCCGCAGGCCATGCGCACCATCGTCCCGAACGCGACGAACGAGGTCATCGGCCTGGTCAAGGGCGCGTCGGTCGTGTTCGTCATCGCGATCCCCGAGCTGTTCTACGCGGTGCAGGTCATCTACAACCGCAACAGCCGGGTCATCCCGCTGCTGCTCGTCGCTGTCGTCTGGTACACGATCATCACGACGATCCTCAGCATCGCGCAGTACTACATCGAGCGGTACTACGCCCGCGGCAGCGTCCGCGTGCTCCCGCCGACTCCGCTGCAGCGATTCCGGCGCTGGGTCGCCGTGCAGTGGGCGCGTCTGGGCGACGAGCCCGCCGCGGCCCCACCCGGCGCCGCGCCGCCGCCGGCATCCGCCGCCACCGCAGACGACCGCGCCGACTCGACCCCCGGAGGACTCCGATGACCACGACAGCACCCCCCGCCACCAGCGGGCTCGTCGAGATCCACGACGTGTACAAGAGCTACGGCGGGCTGGACGTGCTCTCCGGCGTGAGCCTCACCGTCCAGCCGGGCGAAGTCGTCGCGATCCTCGGCGCGAGCGGATCGGGCAAGTCCACGCTGCTGCGCACGATCAACCATCTCGAGAGCGTCGATCGCGGCTCGGTCACCGTGGACGGGCAGTTCATCGGATACGAGCTGCGCGGCGGGAAGCTCCACGAGCTGCGCGAGAAGGAGATCCTCAAGCGCCGCACGCAGGTGGGCATCGTCTTTCAGAACTTCAACCTCTTCCCGCACCTGACGGCGTTGGAGAACGTGACGGAGGCACCGATCGCGCTCGGCAAGCTGGGCAAGGAGGATGCCCGGGAGCTGGCGCTGGGTCTGCTCGATCGCGTCGGGCTGGCCGATCGGGCCGACCATTACCCCCGCCAGCTCTCCGGCGGCCAGCAGCAGCGGGTGGCCATCGCCCGCGCGCTCGCCCTGCAGCCCAAGGTGCTGCTCTTCGACGAGCCGACGAGCGCTCTTGATCCCGAGCTGGTCGGCGAGGTGCTCGATGTCATCCGCGACCTCGCACAGCTCGGGACGACGCTGATCATCGTCACGCACGAGATCGGCTTCGCCCGCGAGACCGCCGACCGCATCGTCTTCGTCGATCGCGGCCGCATCGTCGAGGAGGGCCCGCCCAGCGAGGTGCTGGTGCGCCCGAAGCACCCCCGGGTTCAGGAGTTCCTCGCCAAGGTCCTCGACTGACGCCCACACACCATCCACACCCCCGAGTAAGGAACCACAGCATGGCCATCAGCAAGAAACAAGGCATCGCGGTCGGCATCGCCGTCGCCGCGATCGCCGTGATCGTCGGCGGGATCGTCACCGCCGTGAACCTCGGCGGGTCGGCGCAGTCCGCCGCCGACGCGACCGCACAGGCGACGGAGGAGGCGAACACGACGACCGACGAGATCGAATGGGTCCGCCTCGACGAACCCGTCGCCGAAGCCGTCGCCGCTTTGGAGGCGAGCGGATTCACTCCCATCGAGGAGGGCAAGCTCACGGTGGCCATCTCCGCGTACCTGCCGCCGTTGGCCTACATCCCGGAGGACGAGACCCTGCCGGCCGGATCCGAGCCGAACATCGGTGCGCTCATCGCGGACGCGCTGGGGTTGGAGTACAACCCCGTCGTCGTGGCGTGGGCGGACTGGCCCCTCGGCATCCAGTCGGGCAAGTACGACCTCATCACCTCCAACGTCACGGTGACCGAGGAACGCAAGGAGCTCTACGACTTCGCCAGCTATCGCGTCGACCTGCTCGGCTTCTACGTGACGGCCGACAGCGACCTCTCCGACCTGACGGATGCCGATGCCATCTCCGGTCTGACCATCGCCGTCGGATCGGGCACCAATCAGGAGCAGGTGCTGCTGACCTGGAATGAAGAGCTCGAGGCGGCGGGCAAGGAGCCTGCCGAGCTGCAGTACTACGACGACACCGCCGCGGCGACCCTGGCCTTGCAGTCGGGCCGCATCGATGCGACGTTCGGCCCGAACGCGACGGCCGCGTGGTCGGCGCGCGAGACCGGAGAGACCAAGCTCGCCGGGCTCGTCGCCGGCGGGTGGCCGCTCACGGCGAACATCGCCGCCGCCACGGCAAAGGACAACGGCCTCATCGAGCCCGTCCAGATCGCCCTCAACGCGATCATCGAGGGCGGCCAGTACACCGAGCTGCTCGAGTTCTGGGGTCTGAGCGACGAGGCCGTTCAGGTGAGCGAGATCAATCCGCAGGGGCTGCCGGAGTAGTTCTGACGACGAGCGCGTGTGCGGCCGGGGCGTTGCTCCGGCCGCACACGTGTGTCTGGAGCGATCGGCGCGTCGACGGACGGATGCCGTCCGAGCCCCGCGAGCGCGGAAGTGCGCGGCTTCGACGGCGACCGGCAATCGGTTCTCGGCCGGCGGCAACGGGCACGTCGCGGGCTGTCGAAGGCGTTTAGCGCGCGTGCCCCCGCGTGCGGTGCGCACGCGTCGCGAGGAAGGGGTTTCGGGCCGTCGCGGTCACGCCGGCGCGGCCAGGCTCTCGCGTCGGGAGGGAATGGGCAGCCCCAGGTTCTCGCGCAGCGTCGAGCCCGAGTACTCGGTGCGCAGCGATCCGCGTTCCTGGAGCAGCGGCACGACGCGGTCGACGAACTCGTCGAGGCCGTGCGGGGTGTGGTGCCCGCCGAGGACGACGCCGTCGGCACCGTCCTGCTGGATGAAGGCGTCGAGCGCGTCGGCGACCTGTTCGGGTGTGCCGATGAACTCGGTGCGCGTGGACACCTCGGCTGCGAGCTGACGGATGCTCAAGCCCTTGGCCTGTGCGAGAGCGCGCCACTCGCGCACCGTCGCGATGCGGTCCTGATGGTGGAACGCCCGCCCCTGGATGATCGGCGGCGCCTCGGGGTCGGGGTCGACGTCGGGCAACGGCCCGTCGAGGTCGTAGGCCGACAGGTCGCGGTTCCAGAGCTGTTCGAACTGCACCAGCACGGCACCGTCACTGAGCTGCTGTTCGCGGATGAATCGGGCCTTCTCCTCGGCGTCCTCCCGCGAGTCGCCCAGCACGAAGCCCGCTCCCGGGATGATCTTGAGCTCGTCGGGGTTGCGCCCGTGGGCGCGGGCACGACCCTGAGGTCGACGGAGAAGTCTCGCGCCTGCGGAAGCCGCGAGAACGGCGAGAAGATCAGATCGGCGTTCGCGGCGGCGAAGTCGCGCCCCTGCGGCGAGACACCGGCCTGCACGATGAACGGGCCGGCCCTGCGGCGAGCGCGGCACGGTGAACCGGCCGGAGATGTCGAACTGCTCGCCGTGGTGCGAGAACCCGCCGACGGCGGCGTCGCGGAGGAACTGCCCCGTCTGCGTGTCGGCGACGACGGCATCCTCGGCCCACGAGTCCCACAGCTCGCGCACCGTGGCGACGAACTCCTCGGCGCGCGAGTAGCGCTGCTCGCGGCCGAGGAACCCGCCACGGCGGAAGTTCTGGCCCGTGAAGGCGTCCCAGCTGGTCACGACGTTCCAGCCGGCTCGACCGCCGGAGAGCTGATCGAGGCTCGCGATCTGCCGCGCCAGCTCATAGGGCTCGTTGAAGGTCGCATTGAGGGTGCCGACCAGGCCGATGTGCTCGGTGACGGCGGCGAGCGCCGCGAGCACGGGAAGCGTGTCGGGGCGCCCCGCGATGTCGTGCTCGAAGACACGACCGGCGCGCTCGCGCAGCGCGAGGCCCTCGGCGAGGAAGAAGTAGTCGAATCGGCCGCGCTCGGCGGTCTGGGCGACGTGTCGGAACGTGTCGAAGGCGATCTGGCTGCCGGCCTGCGGGTGCTCCCACGCCGTGTGCTCGTTGACGCCGCCGACGTAGGCGGCGAGGATGATCTGCTTGCGAGGTGTCGTGGGCATGCGGAACTCCTGCGGGCTCAGCCGACGAGTGCCGGCGAATAGCGGTTGGGGACGTGGGCGGCCAGGCCGAGAGCCGCGCGCAGGCTGGTGCCGGCCGTGTCGGCGGCCGCGAGCAGACCGCGCTCGCGCAGCAGCGGGACGAGGTCGTCGGCGATGCGCGGCAGGTCGTCGGTGAGAACGCCCGGACGCAGCCGCACGCCGTCGTACCCGGCGGCGGCGAGGGCGGCGATCTCGTCGGCGAGCGCTCCGGCGCTGCCGACGACCACACGCGCATCGGAGGAGAGCGCACGGCCGAGCCCGTCGAGTCGCACAAGCCGATCGGATGCCGCCTCCTCCGCGTCCAGGAAGACCACGAGGTCGGCGAAGACATGCAACGGCTCCCCCGCACGAGCGATCTCCGCCTCGATCGTGCGGATCTCCGCGAGGATCCGCGCGGCATCTGCGGCATCCTGCGGAGTGACGAACACGACGTCGGCCGACTCCGCGGCGAATCGGTAGGGCAGCGTCGCGTGCGCGAGCGCGGTGACGACCGGCTGTCCCTGCGGCGGTCGCGGGGTGATGGAAGGACCGCGGATGCTGAACCGCGTGCTCTCGAAGTCGATCGTGTGCACTCTGTCCGCGTCGAGGAAGCGATCGGTCGCGACGTCGCGGATCTCCGCGTCGTCCTCCCAGCTGTCCCAGAGTCGGCGCACCGCTTCGACGACGTCGGCGGCCTCGCCGAACAGGTCTTCGATGATCCGCTGGGCGCGCTCGTCGAAGCGAGAGGCCGCCTCGACGCCCTCGCGCCGTCCGAAGTGACGCGCCTCGTCGGCGCGCGCCGACACTCTCGCCTGCCAGCCGGCGCGCCCCTCGCTCACGTGATCGAGCGTCGCGACGGCCTTGGAGACATGGAACGGCTCGGTGTGCGTCGTCGTGACCGTCGGGATCAGCCCGATCCGTTCGGTCAGCGGTGCCACACTCGCCGCGATGAGCAGCGCGTCGAGCCGTCCGCGCACCTCGTCGGTGCGCTCGTCGGCGGTCAGGTGATCGCTCGACTGCAGCGCGAGCGCGTCGTCGATCGTCGCGAAGTGGATGCCGGCACGATCGGCGAGCCGGATGAGGTCGGCCCAATAGCCCAGGCGGAACAACTCGCGCGGGCGCGATGACCTCTCCCGCCACGCGGACGGATGCCATCCCGCCCCCTCCAGGGCCACACCGAGGCGCAGGGGCGTGCTGGTCATCGTGGGCTCCTTCTGCGGTTCTGTGGTCGCCCGCACGGCGGGGACGACGACAGCAGCCTCTCGCTGCCCGGCCCGGCGGTGGCCCGCCGCGTGTCACGCGGGGTCACGGCCCGACACAGTACGTCACAGGCCGCCGGGTGAGTGCGGTCACATTCCGAAACGTCGTGACGCGCGAGCCTGCCCCGCACCTAGCGTGAACGCATGATCTCCCAGAGCCTTCGCAGCGCGGGGCGTCTGCGGTCGCTGCACACCCCGAGCGTCGTCGACGCGACGGCCCCGCTTCCCGCCGTCCTGTGGCGGGGACGCGGCGGAACCTACTCCTCGACCGTCGGCCGTCTTCGCCTCGACGACGAGTCGACCGTGCTCACCGATCTCATCCGGCTCTCCCCGAACGTGGATGCCTATTCGCTCGATCCCCTCGGCGAGAGCCCGCGTCATCTGACGCCGTACCGCCTCGGCGCCTGGGCGGACGCTCCCACCCTCGCCCTGCGGGAGAACGAGGCTGCGATCGTCTGGATCCTCTCCCACTCCTACCCGACGGTCGATGTGGCGACCCTCAGCGCCCGCGTGCGGGCCTCCGGCCGCGAGGTCGGGACGGGTGACATCCCGATCCCCGAGGCGATCGCGGCGACCCAGGCGGCGCTGTGGACGATCGGCTCCGGGCTGCGTCCGCATCGCGGCCTCTCCGCCCCCCTTGCGGAGCTGTCCCGGTCGGCATCGCGCGAGGTCCGCACGATCGGGCCCACCGCCCCCGCCTCGTTCGTCGTGGACCTGCCCTCGGCGGCGGTCGTCACCGGCTACCGCGTCGATCTGCACGAATCCGAGCTGCGCGATTCCGATCTCTCCGGCCTCGAGGTGCGTCTGGAGGTTTCCGCGACCGGCAGCCAGTGGCATCCGGTGTCGTCGTCGCGGCTGTCCGCCGCCGATGGTCGTTCGCTCGGCGACGGACGTCTGCGGCTGCGCAAGGGCATCGGGGTCGGCGCGACCGTCTCGCGGGCGCGCAGCGGACGAGTTGTGGGCTACGCGCACTACCGCCTGATCGTCTCGAGCACCGAGACCAGGTCGTTGCGCGTCGACGGCATCGGGCTCGACGTCGCGCACTCGGCGACGGAGGGCAACGCGCAGAGCATGCTCGCCCTCTACGACTACCTCTGCGCCGGGGTCGCCGATCGGGGCGGCAGCGCGATCAGCGGACCGCGATCGGCGCTGGCCTCCGGCTCGTCGATCATCGGGCCGTTCCGCACCGACCCCGACACGATCCGCTTCGCCCGAGTGACCGCATCCGACCGGCGCGTCGCCGTCATCGACACCGACGGAAGAGCCGTCCAGACGCTCGAGGGCGGCGACGAGTTCCACCTCGACGTCTCCCGGGCCGGCCCGACGGCGACCGTGGCTCTCGCCGTCGACGTCCTGTCCGGATGGCGCACACGCGGCCGGGTGCTTTTGGGCTCGTCGCACGGCGGCGCCAGGCCGTGCACGACGCTCGCGCTCGCGGTGCGCGAGCGCGTGGACGCGCATCGCATCGTGCTGCCGGTGACGTACCGCAGCGCCCGCGGCTCCCTGCCGCTGCTGACCGAGCATTCCGTCGGCTTCTGAGCGGATGAGGTCGATGCCGCCGTCATCGCACGTCACACAACGACCGTCTTCGTCATGGTCGGCACGAATCGGCGGCATCCGTCGCGTGCAGCCCCACGCACCTGCTTGACTTCTCGCCAGGACACCACCGACCAGGCCGACATCACCCGGCACCCACCCAGGAACGGAGCCCACACCATGGTTCAGCCGCAGACCGAGTCGCAAGCGCTCGGAGATCTCGCCGCCAGACAGCTCGCCAACGCGACGAAGACCGTCCCCCAGCTCGAGAGCATCACGCCCCGCTTCCTGCTGCACCTGCTCGACTGGGTCCCGGTGGAGGCGGGCGTCTACCGCGTCAACCGGGTGCTGCACCCGGAGCGGGTCGAGATCCAGGTCGGCGAGGCGGGCGAGGACCCGGTCCCGCAGAGCTACGTGGACTATGAGACGAACCCCCGCGAGCTGACGCTGCGGGCGATCTCGACGATCGTCGAGATCCACACCCGCGTCTCCGACCTGTACTCGAGCCCCCACGACCAGATCGCGCAGCAGTTGCGGCTGACGATCGAGTCGATCAAGGAGCGCCAGGAGTCCGAACTGCTCGTCAACCCCGAGTACGGGCTGCTCACGCAGGCCACGGCGGCCCAGACGATCAGCCCGCTCGGCCAGGCGCCCACGCCGGACGATCTCGACGCGCTCATCACCAAGGTGTGGAAGACGCCGAGCTTCTTCCTCGCCCACCCGCTCGCGGTCGCCGCGTTCGGGCGGGAAGCGACCTTCCGCGGTGTCCCGCCGGCAACGGTCACGCTGTTCGGCTCGCCCTTCATCACGTGGCGGGGCATCCCGATCATCCCATCCGACAAGGTGCCGGTCGAAGACGGCGAGACCAGCATCCTCCTCATCCGCACGGGCGAGCAGAAGCAGGGTGTCGTCGGACTGTTCCAGCCGGGCCTGGTGGGCGAGCAGTCGCCGGGGCTGTCCGTGCGGTTCAGCGGCATCAGCAATCAGGCGATCGCGTCGTATCTGGTGACGCTGTACTCGTCGCTGGCCGTGCTCGCCGACGATGCCGTGGCCGTGCTCCGTGGCGTGCGGGTGGATCAGTTCCATGAGTACGAGTGAGCGATTCGGTTTCGACCCGAGCGCAGAGGTGCCGCTGAGCGAATCGGACCTGTCGCGTCTGGCGAGCCAGGTCTATGCCGAGCTGAGCGGTGTCGTGGGCGGCGGCGCCGCCGCTTCGCCGGTCGCTGCCGCGCCCTCGGTCCCCGCGACACCCGGGGTCTCGACCGGGGCCCCGGTGCCCCCGCTTCCCCCGGTCCCGTGGTCGCCGTCGCTCCCGTCCGCGGCGTCGGTCTCGGCCGCGACGTCGTGGCCGGGCTTGGCCGAGGCGAGCACCGCCGCGGCCGCGGTCGTCGCGGCGCTTCCCGCGGTGCCGGATGCCGCCGGCTTCGTCTCGTTCGGCATCCCCGACCTGCGCAGCATCGCTCGCCCGTCCGAGCGCGACGGCATCGGGCCGGGCGACCCGGTCCGCCCCGGCGGCATCCGCCCCGGTGCGCTCGACGACGGCGCGGTCTTCGACGTCGCGGCGATCCGCCGCGAGTTCCCGATCCTGGCCGAGCGGGTCAACGGCCACCAGCTCGCGTGGCTCGACAACGCCGCGACGACCCAGAAGCCGAACGCCGTCATCGACCGCCTGACCCGCTTCTACCACCACGAGAACTCGAACATCCACCGCGCCGCCCACGAGCTGGCCGCACGCGCGACCACCGCCTACGAGGAGGCACGCGAGACGACCCGCCGATTCCTCAACGCGCCGCGCGTGGAGGACATCGTCTTCGTGCGGGGCGCCACCGAGGCGATCAATCTCGTCGCTTTCGCGTGGGGCGATCGGCACGTGTCGGCCGGGGACGAGATCCTGATCACGAATCTCGAGCACCACGCCAACACGGTCCCCTGGCAGCGGCTGGCCCAGCGCACCGGCGCCGTGCTCAAGGTCGCTCCCGTCGACGACTCGGGGACGCTCATCCTGTCGGAGTTCGAGCGACTCGTCGGCCCGCGCACGAAGATCGTGGCGGCGACCCATGTCTCCAACGCGCTCGGCACCGTCAACCCGGTCGCCGAGATCGTGCAGATCGCCCACCGCTATGGTGCGCGCGTCCTGATCGACGGCGCGCAGTCGGTGCCGCATGAGCGCGTGGACGTGCAGCAGATCGGTGCCGACTTCTTCGTCTTCAGCGGACACAAGATCTTCGGCCCGACCGGGATCGGCGTGCTCTACGGCTCCGAGGATGCCCTCGCCGAGACCCCTCCCTGGCAGTCGGGCGGCAACATGATCGCCGACGTCACCTACGAGCGCTCCCTCTTCCAGCCGCCGCCGAACACGTTCGAGGCGGGCACGGGCAACATCGCCGACGCCGTGGGACTCGCCGAGGCGCTGCGTTTCGTCGAGCGCGTCGGCATCGAACGGATCGCGGCGTACGAGCACGAACTGGTGTCCTACACCCAGCCGCGCCTGGCCGAGATCCCCGGCCTCCGCCTGATCGGAACGGCCACGGAGAAGGCGAGCGTCATCTCCTTCGTCCTGGCGGGGCACGACACCGTCCGTGTCGGCCAACGGTTGAACGAGGTCGGCATCGCCGTGCGCGCCGGTCATCACTGCGCGCAGCCGATCCTCCGGCGCCTGGGGGTCGAGGCCACGGTCCGGCCGTCCTTCGCGTTCTACAACACGTTCGACGAGGCCGACCGGCTCGTGGCCGCGGTGCAGCGCATCGCCGCGACGCCGAACGGCTGAGCTGGCATCCTCCCCGTGCGATCTCTTACGCCGTGTGACGGAGGCGGCGACCGGCGCGCAGCCGCCGCCTAGCATCGAGGCATGGAACCGGCCGCTGCTGCACTCGCCGTGGGCGTGCTGATCGCCGCGTCGATCGTCATCGGACTCGTCGCCCGCGCACGATCCGGGCGCAAGCACACACGCCCGCGCGCCGATGTGACGGCCGCCGACCTCGGCATCCCGACGCTGGGCGGTGTCGCCACCATCGTGCAGTTCAGCACGGAGTACTGTGCCCGCTGTCCCGCCGTCCGGCGGGCGCTGACCGCGATCGCCGCCGCCGAGGGGGCGGGCGTCGTGCTGGCCGAGGTCGACCTGACCCATCGTCCCGACCTCGCGACGCGGTTCCGCATCCTGACCACCCCGACCGTGTTCGTCATCGACGCACACGGGGCCATCGCGGCGAGCTTCTCCGGTGCTGTCACCGGCGAGTCCGTGCGCACCGAGATCACCACCCTGAGGAGCAACCTCGATGTCGTCGTCACCTGAGCCGCGCCCGCGCGGCATCGACCCGCGTGGGCCCCGCTTCGCCGCATGGATCACCACCGCGCTGCTGGCCGTCGCCGTCTTCGTGTCCCTGTTGGGTGCGCCCGTGCGTGGGGGGACGACCGTGGCCGAGCGCGTCGCCGATCCCGCGTTCTGGCTGTTCGTCGTCATCGCCGCGCTGTTCGTCTGGGGGTTCTCCGCCCCGCGTACGGCACCGTGGGGTGTGCTCTACCGGACGCTCGTGCAGCCCCGGCTCGCCCCGCCCACCGACCTCGAGGACCCCCGGCCGCCGCGCTTCGCGCAGGTCGTCGGTTTCATCGTCATCGCCGTCGGGCTCGTGCTGTACCTCGTCGGGGTGCCGTGGGCGCTGCCGATCGCGGGCGCCGCCGCGTTCGTTGCGGCATTCCTCAACGCGGCGTTCGCGTTCTGCCTCGGCTGCCAGATCTATCTGGGGCTCGCCCGCGTCGGCGTCATCCGACCCCGGGGCGGTCTCGTCGGCGCCTGAGCGCGCCGCATGGCGTGGCGAACTCCTCCTGATCGCGCAGCCCCCACCGGGTTCCCCGTGCCATCACGCCGGCATTGGCGCGCGCGGGGGCGGTTCTGAAGGAGTTCGCGTCGCGGCGACCGTGTCACCGGAAGAGCGCGACCCCCAGGTCGGGGTGGTCGACGAACACGCCATCGACCCCGGTGTCGGCGATCGCCCGCCACTCCGCCCCGTAGTCGCCGATCGCCGCGGGGTCCTCACCACGACGGAACCGCCGGTCGAGGAATGCGTTCTCCGGGCGGCAGGTCCAGGTGAGCACCCGCAGTCCGCGCGCGTGCGCGTCTCCGACGAGGGATGCCGCGTCGGCGACGCGCAGGAGAGTCCGCTTGTCGAGACTGATCCCCTCCACCGCGCCGACGAGGCCATCCAGCCCCGCGGGAGTCAGCAGAAAGCGGTAGCTCGGCGCTGCGTCACCGAGGGTCGCCGTCAAGTCGTACGGCCGGCCGTCGTCCTCGAACAGGAGCACATACTCTGCCCGGATGCCGAGTGCGCGCAGCCTGGCGAGGATCGTGGTCTCGAACGACTCGATCACCAGTGGCAGCCGCCCGGCGTCCCGCAACTCGTCCGCCAGGAGTCCCGCGACGTCGTAACCGAGCCGCGCGAAGTACGTCGCGTGCTTGACCTCCGCGACGACCGTGAGCTCACGCCCCCGCTCGCACGACGCCGCCCGCACGAGGTCGAGCACCTCGCGCACGCGCAGCGGCGGCTCCTGTCCGTCGAACCCGGCGCTGCCCGCTCGCAGGTGCGGCACCCGCTCGCGGCACCGCAGCGTCGACAGCTCCGCCCACGTGAAGTCTTCGGTGAACCAGCCCGTCACCGTGACGCCGTCGACGACCTTCGTCGCGCGGCGGCTTGCGAACTCGGCACGGTCGGCGACATCGGTCGTGCCGCCGATCTCGTTCTCGTGGCGCACGACGGCGACCCCGTCGCGAGTGAAGACGATGTCAGGTTCGACGGCATCCGCTCCCTGCTCCAACGCCAGTGCGTATGACGAACGGGTGTGCTCGGGACGGTAGCCGGGAGCACCGCGATGGCCGATCACGAGCGGGCGATGCGGCGGCATGCGTCCAGGTTAGCCCGCGCATAATTCAGGCAGGATGCCCCTCAGCGACCCCATCCGGCCGCCCTCACCGTCGATCTGCCTGAGTTATGACCCCGCGGGGACGTTCAAAGCGCACTCACAGCGAGGTCCCGCCGCGGCGGACGCCCGTCCGATACGCTAAGACACAGGCAGCACCGCGCTGCATCCCGACTTGGAGTGAGAGAGACCATGGCCTCCGGCAACTTCGCATTCAACAACCCGGCCTTCCAAGAGCAGCGCCCGGGGCTCACCCCGCCACCCGCTCAGCAGGCCGGCACCCAGACCCAGTACGCCGCCGCGACCGCCGCGACAACCAGCGCCGCCGTCGACGCCCAGCTCGAGGGCGCGTTCGCCGCTCCCGCCGCCGCCTCCTATCAGACCGGTCGGATGACGGTGGAGGACACCGTCGTCAAGACGGCGAGCCTGTTCGGGATCCTCCTCGTGACGGCCCTGGTCGGCTGGGTGTGGACCCTCGGCGGCAACTTCGCCCCCACTCAGCTGACGTCGCTGTCGCAGGTGACGATCACCCCGTGGATCATCGGCATGCTCGGCGGTTTCGCCCTCGCGATGGCGATCTCGTTCACCTCGCGCAAGAAGGTGCGCCCTGCGCTCATCTTCGGCTACGCGGCGTTCGAGGGCCTGTTCGTCGGCGGCATCTCGGCCTACTTCGAGGTGCTGTGGCCCGGCATCGTGCTGCAGGCGAGCCTGGCGACCCTCGCCGTCGTCGGCGCGACGCTGGCGCTGTTTGCCAGCGGCAAGGTCCGCGCGAGCGCGCGGGCGAACAAGATCTTCCTCATCGCGATCGTCGGCTACCTCGTCTTCCAGCTCCTCAACCTCGTGCTGATGTGGACAGGCGTCGTCAGCGCGGAGTACACCTTCGGCGTGTACAGCATGAAGATCGCCGGTATCCCGGTCGGCCTCATCATCGGCCTGCTCGTGGTCGTCATGGCCGCGTACTCGCTCGTGCAGGACTTCGACATGGTCCAGCAGGGTGTGCGCAACGGCGCCGCACGCGAGTACGGCTGGCTCGGCGGGTTCGGCATCATGGTGACGGTCGTCTGGCTGTACGTCGAGATCCTCCGCATCATCGCGATCCTCCGCAGCAACTAGACGCGACTCGCGCGAAAGGGGTCGTCCGGCATCCGCCGGGCGACCCCTTTCCTCGTACCCTGGCGACTGCGAGAGTCGTGAAGCCGGGGCGCCCCCAGCAACCGGTGCCGGATGCCGCCGCGGCTCACTCCCACTCGATGGTCCCCGGGGGCTTGCTCGTGACGTCGAGCACGACCCGGTTGACCTCGCGGACCTCGTTCGTGATGCGGTTGCTGATTCTCGACAGCACGTCGTACGGCAGACGCGTCCAGTCGGCGGTCATGGCGTCTTCGGACGAGACCGGCCGCAGGACGATGGGATGCCCGTAGGTGCGGCCGTCGCCCTGCACGCCGACCGAGCGGACGTCGGCGAGCAGCACGACGGGGCACTGCCAGATCTCGCCGTCCAGGCCCGCCGCGGTCAGCTCCTCGCGGGCGATGGCGTCGGCATCCTGCAGAATCGCGAGGCGGGAAGCGGTGACCTCACCCACGATCCGGATGCCGAGGCCGGGGCCCGGAAACGGCTGGCGTCCGACGATCTCCTCGGGAAGGCCCAGCTCGCGACCGATCGCGCGGACCTCGTCCTTGAACAGGGTCCGCAGCGGCTCGACGAGCTCGAACTGCAGGTCTTCGGGAAGACCGCCGACGTTGTGGTGGCTCTTGATGTTCGCCGTTCCGGCACCGCCGCCCGACTCGACGACATCCGGATACAGCGTCCCCTGCACGAGGAAACGGATCGGGTCTCCCTCGGCGGCGGCCTCGGCGATGAGGTCGGCCTGCACCTGCTCGAACGCGCGGATGAACTCTCGGCCGATGATCTTGCGCTTCTGCTCGGGGTCGCTGACACCAGAGAGCGCCGCCAGGAACGTCTCACGGGCATCGACGGTGACCAGGCGCACGCCGGTCGAGGCGACGTAGTCGTTCTCGACCTGCTCGCGCTCTCCCTTGCGCAGCAGCCCGTGATCGATGAACACGGCGACGAGCTGGTCGCCGACCGCCTCGTGCACGAGCGCGGTCGAGACGGCCGAGTCGACTCCGCCCGACAGCGCCGAGAGGACACGGCCGGTGCCCACCTGTTCCCGGATGCGGGCGACCTGCTCGGCGATGACGTTGCCGCTGTTCCAGTCGGCGGAAAGGCCCGCCGCCTTGTGCAGGAAGTTCTCCAGCACGGCCTGACCGTGGTCGGAGTGCTTCACCTCGGGGTGCCACTGCACCCCGTAGAAACACCTCTCCGCGTCGCCGAACGCGGCGACCGGGGTGGCGGAGGTCGAGGCGAGCACCTCGAAGCCGGCGGGCGCTTCGGCGACCTGGTCGCCGTGGCTCATCCACACGTTCTGGGTCGCGGGCTGGCCGCCCAGCAGCACGCCGCCCGAGCCCGCGAGGGCGGCATCCGTCGCCCCGTACTCGCGCAGGCCCGTGTTCGCCACCCGCCCCCCGAGCTGCTGGGCCATCACCTGGAAGCCGTAGCAGATGCCGAGCGTCGGGATGCCGAGCGCCAGCACCCCGGGATCGAGGCTCGGAGCGCCCGGCTCATACACCGACGACGGACCGCCGGAGAGGATGATCGCGGCGGGGTTCTTCGCGGCGACCTCGGCGGCGGTGACGGTGTGCGGCACCAGTTCGCTGTAGACGCCGGCCTCGCGGACACGGCGGGCGATCAGCTGGGCGTACTGCGCACCGAAGTCGACGACGAGGACGGGCTTGTGTCCTTCTGCGAGCGGCGGCTGAGGAGCAGTCTCGGGCTGAGCGGTCACCGGATGCCTTCCGTGGCGGGAGCGGTCGGGGAGACGGGAGCGCGGGTCGCCTCGTCCTGCTCGCGCTGCGCGAGATAGGCGCGCACCTCGCGGGCGACCCGGGCCTCCATGAAGAACGACAGCAGCGGCACGATGCCGCCCAGGGCCAGCATCAGGAACCGGCCGAGACCCCAGCGCATGAGGCTCCACACGCGGAAGCACGCGAACAGGTACACGACGTAGAACCAGCCATGGGCGACGAGGATGCCCAGCGACAGGTTGACGCCGTCGCCCGTGGACTCATGACCGGTCGCGGTCTCGATGACGGGTGCGAACGAGAGGAATCCGCCCGCACCGCCCAGGAACAGCTCGTAGCCGAGCGCATATTTCACGACCATCTCGGCGCACAGCAGCAGCAGCATGACGCCGGTGACGACGGAGGCCACCTGGTAGAACCTCAGTGCTGCGCGGATCGCCGGGAACGTGGCGATCCTTGGCTGCGGCATGGCATCTAGTCTAGTCTGGGTCGGCGTGCGGTCTGCGGGGCCGCCGGCCGGGTGGTGACCGGCGGCCCCGCAGACC
>JASGEE010000049.1:0-4784 GCA_047606715.1 Microbacterium sp. | reverse complement strand
GCGAGATCCAGCTGCCGGTCGGCAGCGAGCGCGTGCTCAAGCCGTACCCGTACCTGCTCGTGGTCGTCGACGAGCTCGCCGACCTCATGATGGTCGCCCCGCGCGACGTCGAGGACTCGATCGTGCGCATCACCCAGCTTGCGCGGGCCAGCGGCATCCATCTTGTCCTGGCCACGCAGCGCCCCTCGGTCGACGTCGTCACGGGGCTCATCAAGGCGAACGTGCCGTCGCGGCTCGCGTTCGCGGTGACGAGCGTGACCGACTCGCGCGTCATCCTCGACCAGCCCGGCGCCGACCGGCTCATCGGTCAGGGCGACGGGCTGTTCCTGCCGATGGGGGCCTCGAAGGCGCTGCGCGTGCAGGGGGCCTGGGTCGCCGAGAGCGAGATCGAGAAGGTCGTCTCGCACGTGAAGAACCAGGCGCGGCCGGAGTATCGCGCCGACGTGGCCGCGGTCGCCGAGAAGAAAGAGATCGACGCCGACATCGGCGACGACCTCGAGCTGCTCCTGGCCGCTGCCGAACAGATCATCTCGACCCAGTTCGGGTCGACCTCGATGCTGCAGCGCAAGCTCCGCGTGGGCTTCGCCAAGGCCGGGCGCCTCATGGACCTGCTCGAGTCGCGCGAGATCGTCGGTCCGTCCGAGGGCTCCAAGGCCCGTGATGTGCTCGTCACCCCCGACCAGCTGCCCGAGGTGCTCGCGCGTCTGCGCGGCGATGAGCCGCCGGCGCCGGCCGGGGACTCATACGGGGTGGACGCGGTGGACTCTCAGTTCGACGGCTACGAGGTCGTCGACGGCGACACCGGGTCGGAGGATGCCTGGAGCCTCACCGGGCGGGACTGAGCTCCGGCGGTAGGCTCGATGCGTGGCGATCCCGCGGCAGCTCCCCAACGCGATCACGATCGTGCGTATCCTGTGCGCGCCGGTCTTTCTGTGGATGCTGCTGGCCGATGCCGCAACGACGATCGTCACGACCGACGGTGGCGCGTCCTTCGGCTGGAGCTCCACGCCCGGTCCGTTGCGCTGGTGGGCCGCCGTGCTGTTCACCGTGGCGATCGCCACGGACGGGATCGACGGCCACCTCGCTCGCAAGCACCACCTCGTCACCGACCTCGGGAAGCTCCTCGACCCGATCGCCGACAAGGCGCTGACCGGATGCGCTTTCGTGGGGCTGTCGATCCTGAACGAGCTTCCCTGGTGGATCACGATCGTCGTGCTGGTGCGCGAGGTCGGCATCACGGTGCACCGGCTCGTCGTCGCCACCGATCACGTCGTCGCAGCGGCCTGGATGGGCAAGCTGAAGACCGTCGCGCAGGCCGTCGCGCTCTCGCTCGCCCTGCTGCCGCTGTGGACGGTCGTCGGCGAATGGATCCACGTCGTCAACGCCATCGCGATGTCGATCGCCGTCATCCTCACCGTCGCGAGCGGCATCGACTACGTCATCACGGCCGTGCGCGCCCGGAGAGCGGCATGAGCGTGCTGCCGGACCTCCCCGACGATCTGGAGAGCACCCTGGTCTCCCCGGGCCGGGACGGGCGGCGCACGGATGCCGAGCGCCTCGTAGACCGGCTGGGCGAGCTCGGCTGGACCGTCGCCGTCGCGGAATCGCTGACGGGCGGGCTGGTGGCATCATCCATCGTCGCGGTGCCGGGTGCTTCGCGCGTGCTGCGCGGAGGGATCGTCGCGTATGCGACCGATGTGAAGGCCAAGCTTCTCGGTGTCGACGAGACGCTGCTGGCAGCGCACGGGCCGGTGCATCCGCGTGTCGCGGGGCAGATGGCCGAGGGCGTGCGCCGCGTGCTGGGTCGCGGCGGCGTTCCCGCCGACGTCGGCATCGCGACGACCGGCATCGCCGGGCCGATCTCGGAGGACGGGCAGAGCGTCGGCACGGTGCACATCGCCGTCGCCACCGCGCTCGGTTCTCGCGCCGAATCGCTGTTGCTTCCCGGAGACCGCGGCGACATCCGTGCGGAGGCGACGTCCCGCGCCATCCGCTTGGCCCTCGGCGCGCTGTGACGGGAATACCGCGCGAGACACGCTGGTTGCTTGTGAACGATTCCCAGCGATTCCTGAAGCCTCGGGGGTTATCGTGGGGGCACGAGGTGGCCCGGTGTGAGGTACTGTTGTCCACCCGGGGATACGGAACTGCTGTCTGAGTAAGGAGGGGGCCCGACATGATCCTGGTTCGTCAAGAGATCGGCGAAGTCCTGCGCGACTTCCGTCTGCAGAAGGGCCGCACCCTCCGACAGGTCGCGGGCCGCGCGAGCGTTGCGCTCGGATACCTCAGCGAGGTCGAGCGCGGGCAGAAGGAGGCCTCCAGCGAGATCCTCGCGTCGGTCGCCGAAGCGCTCGACGTGCCCATCTCGACCATCATGCGCGAGGTCGGCGACCGCATCTCGGTGCTCGAAGGCCTACAGGTCTTCTCCGATGTCGTGCCCGACGACCTCGCCGAGCTCGGCGACATCCAGCCCGAACTGTCGTTGCGCTGACGTGCGGCGCAGCGAGTTCGACCGCGCCGTCGACGTGGAGTTCGGCGTGCGTGCGGGATCCCTCGTCAGCGATCTGACGCTGCGTGAGGTCGGCTATCGCACGGCGCGCGAGGCGCTGGATGCCGGCATCGCGCCGCGCGTGGTGTGGCATGCGCTGTGCGCCGAGACCGACGTGCCCGAGGAACGCCGGCACGGCGTCGGGCTGATCGAGCCGCGCAAGCGCTGACCCCTGTCGCCGCGCGGATGTCGCTGCGCGGCGTGTCGCATCGAATATCTGTTCGATCGCCGTAGGCTCCTGCACAGAACGTGAATTTCGAGATCTGTCCACAGATCGGGGAGAACCGCCGGCCGATGTCGGAGGCACTGCCTACCGTGAACAGAGTCGAATGACACCTCAGCCTTGTCGCAGCATCCGCCCGTCACCTCGAGGGGCGGAGCGCGACAGCCTACAGGCGACGGAACCCGCCGCGGCCCGGCCGCGCAGAACACGAAGGAGCAGGACATGCCCGCACCCGCCGACCGCGAGAAGGCCCTCGACTCGGCCCTCGCACAGATCGACCGCCAGTTCGGGAAGGGCTCGGTCATGCGGCTGGGCAGCGACGAGCGCGCACCGGTCGAAGTCATCCCCACCGGCTCCATCGCCCTCGACGTCGCCCTCGGCGTGGGAGGTCTGCCGCGGGGCCGCATCGTCGAGATCTACGGTCCGGAGTCGTCGGGTAAGACGACCCTGACCCTGCACGCGATCGCCAACGTGCAGCGTGCGGGCGGCATCGCCGCCTTCATCGACGCCGAGCACGCCCTCGACCCCGACTATGCGCACAAGCTCGGCGTCGACATCGACCAGCTGCTCGTCTCGCAGCCCGACACCGGTGAGCAGGCGCTGGAGATCGCCGACATGCTCGTCCGTTCCGGAGCGATCGACCTCGTCGTCATCGACTCCGTTGCAGCCCTCGTGCCCAAGGCCGAGATCGAGGGAGAGATGGGCGACTCGCACGTGGGTCTGCAGGCGCGCCTCATGTCGCAGGCGCTGCGCAAGCTGACCGGTGGTCTGAACCAGACCAATACGACGATGATCTTCATCAACCAGCTGCGCGAGAAGATCGGCGTCTTCTTCGGCTCGCCCGAGACGACCGCCGGCGGCAAGGCGCTGAAGTTCTACGCGTCGGTGCGGTTGGACATCCGCCGCATCGAGACGCTGAAAGACGGGACGGATGCCGTCGGCAACCGCACCCGCGTCAAGGTCGTCAAGAACAAGATGGCCCCGCCGTTCAAGCAGGCCGAGTTCGACATCCTGTACGGCATCGGCATCTCGCGCGAGGGCTCGCTCATCGACTTCGGCGTCGACCAGGGCATCGTCAAGAAGTCGGGTGCGTGGTACACCTACGACGGGGAGCAACTCGGTCAGGGGAAAGAGAACGCGCGCAACTTTCTGCTGCGCAACGACGACATCGCCGCCGAGATCGAGACGAAGATCAAGCAGAAGCTCGGCATCGGCCAGCCGAAGTTCGTGGAGGCTCCCGTGGCCGAGCTGGCTGAGCGCCGCCCGGCGTGACGCTTCGACATCGCTCGGGGTGAAGGATGGGTGACGGGGATTCGGAGTGCCTCGCCCCCGTCATTCCTCTCTTCGGTGGGGCTGGTCCTCATGAGGGGGGAATGACGGATGGGCCGGCATCCTGGAACAACACTTGGGCCGGCGACATTCAGCCCGCGGGCCCGCTGCCGGACGACGTTGCCGAGCGCATGGCATCGGCCGAGCAGGCGCTGCTGAAGAAGTTGCGCTCGCGGTCGCTGTCCGAAAGGGAGGCGCGGTCATTCCTGCGGGAGCAGCTGCTCCCTGCGGAGGGGGCGGAGGCTCTCATCCAGGCGATGTGTGGCCGCGGTTACCTCGACGACGCGCGCATGGCCGAACAGCTCATCCATACCGCCACGACCCGCAAGGGGTTGGGGCGTCAGGCGATCGACCAGTCGCTGGTGCAGCGCGGTATCGCGCGCGAGGTGATCGAAGCCGCGCTCGCGGACCTGCCCGACGACGACGCAGACCGCGCTCTCGACTTTGCGCGGACGAAGGCCCGGGCAATGGCAGATCTCGACCACGATGTCGCGCTGCGTCGTCTTGCGGGACAGCTCGCTCGGCGCGGTTACGGGTCTGCCGCGTTGCAGGCGGCCAGACAAGCACTCGATGAGAGAGCCGTGGCTCCCGCAGAGTGATCTGCGGGAGCCACGGCTCTCTCATCGAGTGCTTGTCTGGCCGCCTGCAACGCGGCAGACCCGTAACCGCGCCGAGCGAGCTGTCCCG
>JASGEE010000048.1:0-9677 GCA_047606715.1 Microbacterium sp. | reverse complement strand
GGTGGCGGCCGCCGTCACGCCCGGCCGACACGCGCCCGCGGGCGCGGTCGTTCGGTCAACCCGGAGGGTGGCGCCGCGAGCGATACCTCACCCTCATGCGCGAGTGGGTCGGACGCGGCGCAGCGCTCGACGACCCGTACGATCCGCAGCTCGTGCGCACCGCGCCGCACGAGCTGCGGCGGCTGCTGGCCGACGCGCTCGCCGAGGAGGCGACCGCGCGCATCGTCGGCGATCTCGGCATGGGCTACACGGTGTGGCACGACGTCGCCGCCGATCCGCGGGATGCCGACGTCAAGCTCGACCACATCGTGCTCGGACCGAGCGGACTGTACGGCGTGCTCAGTGAGGACTTCGGCGGCCCCGTGCGGGTGCGTCGTGGCGACCTGATCGGCGAGGGGGTTGCGGGGGCCCCGGTCGCGGCGCTGGTGGCGGCATCCCGTGCCGTCGCGCGTACGGCGCGCGTGCGGTTCAGCGGCGCGATCGTCGTGCTGCCCGATGACGATGTGAGCCCCGCGATCGCGGAGCTCGGGCGCGTGCGCGCTCTGCCGGTCGCCGTCGTGGCGCGCTCCGCGCTGGCGACGGTGCTGCGCCGCGGACTCACCGGCGCACGCGACATCGGCGGCAACGAGCTGTTCGACGTCCGAACCCGCCTGCAGCACGCCGTCCGCTTCGTCTGACCGCGCCCCGCCGCCGTGGCCCTCTTCCGGTTCGGTCGCGGCGTTGTGCGGGTGGTGTGCGCGGCGACTCGCGGGTTGCCGCGATCGAACCGACCGTCGGCGGCGCCATCGGCCGAAAGGCCCGGCGGTCGTGGGCTGAAGGCGTGGAGCCGGCATCCTGGACGTTCCTGATTCTCGCCGCGGCGGTGATCGCGTTCGTCAGCGGCCGCGTGCCGCTGGCGGTCGTCGCGGTCGGCGTCTCCATCGCGCTGTGGGCGACCGGAGTGCTCACTCTCACCGAGGCGTTCGCGGGGTTCGGAGATCCGACCGTGCTGTTCATCGCGGCGCTGTTCGTGGTGAGCGAGGCGCTGGATGCCGCGGGCGTCACCGCATGGCTCGGCCACCAGGTCGTCACCCGCGCGGGGCGCGGCCGGCGGCGTCTGACCGTCATCATCGGGGCGCTGGCGGCGGTGCTCGCCGCGTTCATCTCGATCAACGGCGCCGTCGCCGCCCTCGTGCCGGTGGTCGTGGTCGTCGCCGTGCGCGCGGGCATCGCGCCGTCGAAGATGCTCGTCCCGCTCGCCTTCGCCGCCAGCGCGAGGTCGCTCCTGACCCTCACCGGGACCCCCGTCAACATCGTCGTGTCCGAGGCGGCGGTGGCCGCAGGCGGCCACGCGTTCGGGTTCTTCGAGTTCGCGCTGGCCGGGGTTCCGCTCGTGATCCTCACGGTGGCCGTCGTCGCCCTGGCCGGTGACCGGCTGCTGCCCGCGCGCAACGCCGAGCACCTGGGCGAGCTCGCCCCCGACCCGCGCGAGCACGCGCAGCTGCTGCGCGACAGCTACGACGTCGACCTGGCGACGGGGGCGCTCATCCTGCTGCGGGTGCCGACGGTGCCGCAGACCTACCGCGCGATCTCGTGGACGACCGTCATCCTCATCGCAGGCATGGTGCCGCTGTCGGCGGCGTTCGTCTCGACCGGAGCCGCCGGCATCGTCGCCGACGCCGTGCTCGGCGCCATCGGCACGGCGTCTGCGCATCTGGCCCTGCTCGTGCTGTGCGTGCTGACGATGGTGCTCGGCCGGTTCGTCTCGAACGTGGCGACCGTGCTCATCGTCACCCCGATCGCGGCGGCGATCTCGCAGACGCTCGAGCTGAGCGTCCAGCCGTTCATGATGGCCCTGACCGTCGCCGGTGCCGCGGCCTTCCTGACCCCGGTCGCCACTCCGGCCAACCTCATGGTGCTTCAGCCGGGCGGATACCGATTCGGCGACCACTGGCGTCTCGGCCTGCCGCTCATGGTCGTCTTCCTCGCCGTCGCGGTGCTGTACGTGCCGCTGATCTGGCCGTTCTGAGTCCAGACCTGGGCTCTCTCAGTCCACGAGCCCGAACAGCTCCAGGGGGTGGGTGAGGCGCCACCAGGCGTCGGGGTCGGGGATGTCGGCGGTCAGGTGCGCGCCGACGGTCTGCGCGTCCAGTGGTCCGGTGATCGTCAGGGAGCCGACGGCCTGGTCGGCCGTGCGCGCGTCGCCGAGGGAGAGGGTCGTCGCGGTCGTCGCCGTCGCGCCATCCCACAGGATGACGGATGCGTCGGCATCCGTCACGATGTCGGCGGTCGCCCCCCACGGCGTGGTCACGGTGCCCACGCGTGTCTCCGCCGCAAGCGTGACCGGGGCGACCTCGTCGGAGACCTCGTCGAGCAGGCGGGCGGTCTCGTCGGCGCGGGCGTCTTCGGTGGGCTGGGTGAGGGTCACGGCGTACACGCGCACGGTCTGTTCGCCCACCGCGATGTCCTTCGCCGCGACGAGGTTGTACTGGCCCGACAGGCTGCCGGTCTTCACTCCGACGACGCCGTCGTCCTTCAGCAGCTCGTTGGTGTTCTCGATCTTGCCGGCGCCGGGAAGGGTGACGGATTTCGTCGCGACGATCTCGGCGATCACCGGGTTGTCCAACGCGATCTCGGCGAGGGCGATGACCGATGCCGGGTCGGCCTTGTTCTTCGCCGAGATCCCCGTCGGCCCCACGACGGTGACCTCCGCCAGCCCGTGGCGGTCCAACCACTCCTCCGCCGCAGCGGCGAAGACCGCGTCGGTCGGCCAGAAGGTGCTCGCGAGGCGGTCGGCGTAGTTGCCCGCCGAGCCGATCAGGATGCCCTGCAGCAGCTCGTACTCGGTCAGCGTGCCGCCGACCGGGACGTCGAGGGCCGACTCGTCGCTGTAGAGGTAGTTGTAGTAGGTCTGGCGGTCGCTGTAGGTGAAGGCGAACTCGTCGCCGTCCTCACCGAGCTCCAGGGGCATCTCCTCGAGCGCCATGAGCACCGTCACGAGCTTCGTGATGCTGGCGATGGGGGCGGTCTTCGTCGTCGAGGCGGGGACCGTGTCGAAACCCTCCACGGCGACGGCGGCCGACCCGTCGTCGGGCCAGGCCACATCCGACGCGTCGGCGGTCACCTCGGGGACGGCGGTCTCATCGACCTCGGGCAGCACCGCGTACAGCGGCCACAGCAGCGTCGCCGCCGCGTAGGCGCCGGCGACGGCGGCCACGCTGAGGATCGGCACGACGACACCCGCGCGCACTGGCGAACGCCACGGCCGTCGGGCCAACAGGTCACGTGCGCGCTGCGCCGGCTCTGCCGCGATCTGCGCCGTCACGGCGTCGTCGTCGAGCCACGCGAGCGCGATGCGGCCGTGTGGAGCGGGAACGGCGTCGGACGCGGTGTCGCCGGACTGCTCGCGAAGCGCTCGTCGCGAGGTCGCGGGCGCATCCTCAATGGTCACCCGCTTAAAATACCCGTTCAACATTAGACTCGATGACACATACCACGGGAGTCCGGTGAGCCGGGCTGAGAGGAAGCGATCCACGCTTCGACCGTCGAACCTGATCCGGATCATGCCGGCGCAGGGAGGAGAGAGAATGAACGTTTCGGCATCCCCGTCCCCTGTCTCGATTCGCGGGCGGTGGCGTGTCGTCGACATCGTCGTCGCCAGCGTCATCGCGGTGGCCTGCGCGCTGCTGTTCGCCGTGTGGGGCGTCGCCTACCAAGGCCCCAGTGCGCTCCTGGCGCCGCTGCTCCCGGGGCTGCAGGGTCTGCTCGCCGGGCCGTGGCTCATCGCCGGCGTGCTCGGCGGCCTCGTCATCCGAAAGCCCGGTGCGGCGTTATACACCGAACTGGTCGCGGCGACGCTGTCGGCCCTCATCGGCAACCAGTGGGGGCCACTGACGATCGTCTCCGGGCTCGTGCAGGGGCTGGGTGCAGAGCTGATCTTCCTGGTGTTCTGGTATCGGGTGTTCTCGCTGCCGGTGGCCGTTGCCGCGGGGGCGGCGGCGGGGCTGGCGTGCGGAGTGAACGACCGCATCCTGTGGTACCCCGGCGCCGACACGCTGTTCACCGTCGTCTACATCGCATCGACGACCGTGTCCGGCGCCGTGATCGCCGGCGCCGGAGCCTGGGCGATCGTGCGGGGCCTGGCCGCGACCGGGGCCCTGGAGCGCTTCGCCGCGGGGCGCGAGACCGCCCGACGTGTCTGACTCGGTCGCCCCGGCCGCCGCCGAGGCGCGCGGATGGGGGTGGCGCTACGCGACCCGCCGCGCGTGGGCGGTGCGGGAGGCGACGTTTCGCATCGAGCCGGGGGAGCGGGTGCTGCTGCTCGGGCCGTCCGGGTCGGGGAAGTCGACCCTGCTGCGCGGCGTCGCCGGCATCCTCGGCGCCGACGACGAGGGCGAGACGCTCGGAGCCCTGCTCGTCGATGGCGCGCCGGCCGCGCGGATGCGCGGGCGCGCGGCGATGGTGCTGCAAGACCCCGATGCCGCCGCCGTCCTCGCCCGCGTCGGCGACGACGTGGCGTTCGGGTGCGAGAACCTCGGGGTGCCGCCGGCGCAGATCTGGCCGCGGGTGCGCGCCGCGCTGGACGCCGTCGGCCTCGACGTCGCCCTCGGCCGCTCGACGTCGGCCCTATCGGGCGGGCAGCGTCAGCGCCTCGCGCTGGCGGCGGCGCTCGCGATGCGCCCCGGCGTGCTGCTGCTGGACGAGCCGACGGCGAACCTCGACCCCGGCGGGGTCCGCGAGGTGCAGGCCGCCGTGACGTCCGCCGTGGCGGCGACGGGAGCGACGCTCATGATCGTCGAGCATCGGGTCGAGGTGTGGCTGCCGATCGTCGACCGGGTGATCGTGCTGGGCTCCGGTGGCGGGGTGATCGCCGACGGGGCGCCGGACGCGGTGTTCGCCGCGCAGGGGCCGGCGCTCGCCGCGGGCGGCGTGTGGGTGCCGGGGTGGCGACCCGCGGTGCCCGGTGCGGTGTCTCCGGACTCGTCCGGCGCGGGAGCGTCGGGGTGGGTGTCGGGGGCGTCGGGTTGGGGTGCGTCGGGTTCGGGTTCGCCGGGTGCGGGTGAGGTGCTGCTGACCGCGCGCGGACTCGTCGTGGGCAGGGCCCCCGGCATCCCCGCCGCCGGACCCCTCGACGCGAACGTACGCGCGGGCGAAGTGCTCGGCGTCACCGGGCCCAACGGTGCGGGAAAGTCAACGCTGGCGCTGACCCTCGCGGGACTGCTGCCGGCGCAGGGTGGCGAGGTGGCGGCATCGGCAGCCTTGGCGGGCGACGTGCGGGTGCGGCGGGGGCGCGGAGGCGACCCGTTCGCGTGGCCGTCGCGCGCGTTGCTGACCCGCATCGGCACCGTGCTGCAAGACCCCGAGCACCAGTTGCTCGCGACGACGGTGCGCGGTGAGCTGGAGGTGGGGCCGCGTGCGCTGGGGTTGCCCGAGCGCGAGATCGCGGGGCGCGTCGAGGAGCTGCTGCAACGGCTCGGGCTCGCCGGGCTCGCCGACGCGAACCCGTACACCCTGTCGGGCGGGCAGAAGCGCCGCCTCACGGTCGGCGGCATGCTCGCGACGCGTCCGCGGGTCATGGTGCTCGACGAGCCCACGTTCGGGCAGGACGCCGTCACGTGGTCTGAACTGGTCGCGCTCATCGCCGCGGCGCGCGACGACGGTGCCGGGGTCGTCGTGGTCACTCACGACGCCACCGTGCTGGCGGTGCTGCGCGCCCGCGAGCTGCCGGTCGTTCCTGCCGCAGTCGGTTCACAACTCAGGCTGCATCGTCCCTTCGGGGCCGAAATCGGCCCGAAACTGTCGATTCAGCCTGAGTTATGCGCCCCTGCTCCGGCCTCGCCGCCGCCTGCCGTGCCCGACGACGGTGCCGGTGCCGGTGCCGACGACGGTGTGGGTGTGGCCGACGGTGCCGGTGCCGACGGCAGGGCGAATCGGCCTTGCGGGGGCCAATTCGGCCCGAACGGGTCGGTTCGCCCTGCTTTTGGCACGCCTCCGCCCCCGCACCCGGCTTCTGAGCCGAAGCCCACGACGCCGTCCGACGGGGGCCCGGTCACATGAGTACGACTGCCGGCACGCCCGGGTCCGACACCGACCGGGTTGATGCCGTCGCCGGCATCAACCCGGTCGCGAAGCTCGGCGCGGCGCTGCTGATCGCGCTGCCGCTCGTGCTGACGATCGACCCGGTGTCGGCGGCCGTCGCGTTGGGGCTGGAGGCGCCGCTGCTGGCGGCATCCGGTCTGTCGTGGCGCGGGTTCTGGCGGCGCACCTGGCCGGTGTTCGTCGCGGCGGTGGCGGGGGCGCTGACGATCGCGCTCTACGGCGCGACGAGCGGCGAGGTCCACGTGCAGTGGCTGTTCGTGCGGATCAGCGACGGGTCGCTGTGGCTCGCGCTGTCGACGCTGCTGCGGGTGCTCGCGATCGGGCTGCCCGCCGTCGTGCTGTTCGCGACGGTGGATGCGACCGACCTCGCCGACGGGCTCGCGCAACGCGTGCGGCTGCCGAGCCGGTTCGTGCTTGGTGCGCTCGCCGCACTGCGGATGGTCGAGGTGCTCGGCGACGACCGGCGCCAGCTCGCGCTCGCGCGCCGCGCGCGCGGCGTCGCCGACGCGGGACGGATGCGGCGGGTCCTCGGGATGGTGTTCGCCCTGTTCGTGCTCGCGATCCGTCGCGGCACGAAGCTCGCGATCGCGATGGAGGCGCGCGGCTTCGGCGCGCCCGTGCCGCGGACGTGGGCGCGCGAATCCCCGTGGGGCTCGCGCGAGTGGACCCTGCTGGCCGCCGGCCTCGCCATCGGCCTGCTCGCGATCGCCGCCGCCGTCGGGGTCGGCACCTGGCGCTTCGTCCTCGGCACCTGACCACCCCCTCTTGCGCGAGCCGCCACCCCGCGTACGAGCCGCCACCCCGCGTACGTACGTAGCCTGGCGGCTCGCACGGGGGCTGGCGGCTCGGCGAAGAGAGAGGGGGCACGACCCTGGCACTGAGTGCCGACGGCTGTGGCACGGGATGCCGCGGGGTTAGGCTGGACCCAGCGACCGGTTCGAAGGGGAACGCAAGGAGAACGCATGGACATCTCGGGAGCCTCCGCCCTCGTCACCGGCGGCGCGGGCGGGTTGGGTCTGGCCACCGCCCGGCGCCTTCACGCCGCCGGCGCTCGCGTCGTGATCGTCGACCTGCCGGGGCTGGCCGGCCCCGCCGCCGCGACGCAGGTCGGCGGCGTCTTCGCCCCCGCCGACGTCACCGATCCGGCGCAGGTCGCGGATGCCGTGGCCACCGCCACCGCGAAAGCCCCGCTGCGGGTCGTCGTCAACTGCGCCGGCATCGCCCCGCCCGCGAAGGTGCTCGACCGCGACGGCCGGCCGAGCGACCTGGCCCACTTCGAGCGGATCGTGCGGGTCAACCTCGTCGGCACCTACAACGTCATCGCGCAGGCCTCCGCCGCGATCGCCCAGACCGACCCCACCGACAGCGGCGAGCGCGGCGTCATCGTGAACACGGCATCCGTCGCGGCGTTCGACGGCCAGATCGGCCAGCCCGCGTACGCCGCCAGCAAGGGCGGGGTGCACGCGATGACGCTGCCGATCGCGCGCGAGCTCGCGCGACACGGGATCCGCGTGTGCACGATCGCGCCGGGGATCATGGAGACCCCGATGCTCGCCGCCCTCCCCGAGGCGGCGCAGGAGAGCCTCGGCGCCCAGGTGCCGTACCCGCGGCGCCTCGGCCGGCCCGACGAGTACGCGAGCCTGGTCGCGCAGATCATCGACAACGGATACCTCAACGGCGAGACGATCCGCCTCGACGGCGCGATCCGAATGGCGCCGAGGTGACCGGCGGCGTCGGGATGCCGGATGCTCGCGCCCGCGCGGGGCGAACTCCTCCGATCCGGCGCGGGCGACCCCGAAAACCCCTGAAGACCGTCGCCGGCCGCACCGATTGCAGGAGTTGCCCACGCCTCGGCCGCGCAAGCGATCGCGCACGGGGCCACTCGAGGAGCCACACATGACCGACACGATCCGCTACACCCGCGAGGGCGCCTTGGCCCGTCTCACCCTCAACCGCCCGCACGTGCTCAACGCGATGGGGTTCGAGATGGGCGCGCGCTGGCGTGACCTCGCCCACGAGGTCACGGCCGACCCGACCGTCGGCGCGGTGCTGATCGACGCCGCCGGCCCGGCGTTCTGCGCCGGCGGCGACGTGCTGGCGATGGCCTCCACGACAGGAGCCGGCGGCGCCGACATCACGGCGATGGCGGGGGTGATCCACGAGGGCATCCGCATCTTCGTCGAATCCGACAAGCCCGTCGTGGCGGCCGTGCAGGGCGCCGTCGCCGGGGGCGGGCTCGGGCTCATGCTCACGGCCGACTACGTCGTCGCCGCCGGCGGGGCCCGGTTCGTCAGCCGCTACGCGAACATCGGTCTGACGCCCGACCTGGGCGTCTCGACGCTGCTGCCCGCGGCGATCGGCCAGACCCGGGCCCTGCGGATGCTCCTGCAAGACCTCACGATCGACGCCGAGACGGCGCTCGACTGGGGCCTGATCGCTGAGGTCGCCGACGATCCCGGCCGGCGCGCGACGGAGGTCGCGGCGTTCTGGCTCGACGGCGCGACGGCCGCATTCGGGCAGGCCAAGCGCCTCATCCGCGCGGGCGCGCAGCGCGCGTTCGCCGAGAACCTCGACGACGAGGCCCGCACGATCGGCGCCAGCTTCGACACCCCCGAGGCGCACGCGCGCGTCGCGGCGTTCGCCGCGGCATCCGCCCGCCGCCAGAGCACGACCGAGGAGACCCCGTGAGCCTGAACGGCAAGACCATCCTGCTCTCCGGCGGCAGCCGGGGCATCGGCCTCGCGATCGCCCTACGCGCTGCGCGCGACGGCGCCAACATCGCGCTGCTGGCCAAGACCGACACCCCGCACCCCAAGCTGGAGGGCACTGTGCACACGGCCGCCGCGGCGATCGAGGCCGCCGGCGGGCGGGCCCTGCCGATCGTCGGCGACGTGCGCAGCGATGACGACATCGCCGCGGCCGTGTTGAAGACGGCGGGTGCGTTCGGGGGCATCGACATCGTCGTGAACAACGCATCCGTCATCGACCTGTCGGGCTCGCTCGAGCTCGCCGCGAAGAAGTACGACCTCATGCAGGACGTCAACGTGCGGGGGACGTTCATGCTCAGCCGCGCCGCCGTGCCGCTGCTGAAGGATGCCGAAAACCCCCACATCCTCTCGCTCTCACCACCGCTGAACCTCACTCCGCGGTGGCTCGGCGCGCACACCGGGTACACGTTGGCCAAGTACGGCATGACGATGGCGACGCTCGGGATGGCGGCGGAGTTCGCGGCCGACGGCATCGCCGCGAACACGCTGTGGCCGCGCACGACGATCGCGACGGCCGCCGTGCAGTTCGCCCTCGGCGGCGACCGGATGATGCGCGTCAGCCGCACTCCGCAGGTCTACGCCGACGCGGCGTACGAGGTCGTCACGCGCCCCGCGCGCGAGCGCACCGGGCAGACCCTCATCGTCGAGGACCTCCTGCAGGATGCCGGCGTCACCGACTTCGCCCGCTACGCCGCCACCCCCGGCACCCCCGACACGGAGCTCTACCCCGACATCTTCCTCTAGCCCCCGCCCCGCCCCGCCCCGCGCCGCCGAGCCGCCACCCTCTGTGCGAGCCGCCAGGCTATGGACGCACATACCCTGGCGGCTCGC